>JAJYWG010000481.1 GCA_021791615.1 Actinomycetes bacterium | reverse complement strand
TGTCCAAGGCCTGGTCAGCCACGATCTTCTTCAAACGCCTGTTCTCCTTCTCGAGCTCTTTCAGACGTTTGGCGTCGTCGGCCTTCATGCCGCCGTACTGGTTCTTCCAGCGGTGCCAGGTCGAGTCGGTGATCTCGAGGTGCCTGGCCACCTCTTCGATCGACTGGCCCTGGCCGAGGAGCTTCTCGCCCTCGGCCAGCTTCCTGGTGATCTGCTCGGGCGTGTGCCGACGTCGTTTCATGGTTGTGCTGTCCTCCTTCCCCCAATGTTGGGGCTCGGACTCGCACAACGGGTGGATCAGCTCGGGGGGACCCGGTCAGTGGCGCGGAAGGGGTCCACATCGTGCTTGGCCGCGGTGGCGATATAGGAGCGGATGTTGGCGAAACTGCGAGCACCGTCGTCGCTCTGAAAGCAGCCGCTGATCTTGCGGTGGAGCTTGGCAATCCTCAGCGCTCTCTCGGCAGCGTTGTTCGTCATGGGCACGGACAAGTCGGTGACAAAGCGGGTGGCCTCGGCGCGTAGGTCGCGTAGCGCGGCTGCCAGGTTGAACGATACCCGCTCACCATGCTCGACGAGTGGCTCATCTGGGCGTCCCGCTACCGGATCCCCGCCTTCGTCGAGCTCGGCCGAAAGATCAAGAGGAACATCAAGGGCATCGAGGCGGCCATGCTCAACAATCTGAGCAATGCCTTGGTCGAGTCGACGAACACGAAGCTCCGGGTACTGCACTGCATGGCATTCGGCTTCAAGGAACCCGAGTACCTGATCGCCCTCGCCCTGCTCGACCGTGGTGGTTACTGCCCGCTACTACCGGGCCGTCAGGTCGACTGATCGACCCACGGATGTGTCAGGAGAGCCGTTATTCCTCGGTCCCGGGGCTCCCGCTCGCAGGCTCTCGTACGGCCACATTGCGTCGCGCGATGACATGGACGTCAATGCCGGCCGTGGCCGCGGACCGGAGCATCTTGCTCACCACCGAACCTCTCCGCAGCTCGTCGAAGCGGCTGCGGCGAGATGCGCCTATCACGATCTGCGTGACTTGAGAGGTTTTCGCCAGCTCGACCACCGTGTGGGCAGGATCATCTCCCTCGGCGTCGATCCACTTGCCGCCGACATCTGCGACGAGTTGACGGACGGGCTCGAGCGATTTGGGAATTTGCGTCACACCTTCACGTTCGGGGTCGCGTACGTGGACGACGAGAAGCTCGCCTTTGGCTCGTCGAGCCATCCTGGCGGCGCGTCGCACCACGCCGTCACTGCCTGGAGCACCGGTTACGGCCACGAGAAAGCGCTCGGACGTCTCCCATACGGTCTGGGGATGATGCGACTCGAGAAATCGAAGCATTTCTTCTTCGGTCTCGTCAGCAACAAAACGAAGAGCGAGCTCACGAAGCGCCACGAGGTTCTCGGTGCGGAAGAAGCCGTTGAGAGCGGCAGGTACCGCATCGTTCGAATAGACGTTGCCGTGCAGTATGCGCCGACGAAGCTGCTCGGGGGAGGAGTCGATCAGCTCGATCTGGTCCGCCTTGCGCACGACCCAGTCGGGCACGCGTTCGAGGATCGCCACGCCAGTGATCGCTTCCACTGCATCGGCCAAGCTCTCAAGGTGTTGGATGTTCACCGTGGTGACGACTGCGATACCCATCTCGAGCAGTTCGAGCACGTCCTGCCATCGCTTTTCGTGGCGACCCGAACCGGGCACGTTCGTGTGTGCGAGCTCGTCAATGAGCGCAACTTCGGGATGGCGTGATAGCACGGCGTCGAGGTCCATCTCCTCGAATGTCCGTCCCCGGTACGCGACCGTCTTTCGAGGAACAGTCGGTAGGTCTCGTATGAGCTCTGCCGTTCGAGCTCGGCCGTGGGTCTCGATGAAACCGATCACGACATCGGTACCTCGCTCGTAGCGGCGCCATCCCTCGTCGAGCATGGCCGAGGTCTTGCCGACACCGGCCGCGGATCCGAGATAGACACGGAATCGACCGGCTGGTTTGACTGCCGTAGGATCCAGGGCGTTTTCGCTGCTGAGCACTCCCCTATTGTGCGTCAGCCGGCGTTGAGCCCGCCTACGGCCTTGCGTACACTGGATCGAGCGAGGTACGAGAGCGAGGTCCCGTGAGCAGGAAGGCGGTCGGGGCGGCAGCGTCTCTCGCAGGGATTGCCCTGCTGAGCGCCGTGATGATGCCGCTGCGCGCGCATCTGTCGATTGCCACTCCCGCGTTGATCCTGGTCGCGCCCGTCATTGCCGGGGTGGCGATCGGAGGATTGGTGAGCGGCGTGCTCGCGGTGGTGGCTGGCTTTGTCGCGTATGACGTCCTGTTCATCCCGCCGTACGGCACGCTCAGCGTGGGTGCGGCGCAGAACTGGGTGGCGCTCGTCGTTTACGTCGTCGTGATGCTTATCGTTGCCCGCGTGGTGAGCTTTCTCCAGCAAGCCCGCGCCGTTGCCCACCGACATGAAGAAGCGACCCGACGGCTCTATGAACTGACGGATCTTCTCATCGGTGACAAACCGATCGACGAAGTCTTGAGCATCGTTGCTTCCACCGTGCATCAACTCTTCGGTGCCCGAGGGGTTGCGGTTCTTCTCCCCCAATCCGACGCTCACGAGGATGGCTGGCAGGGCCTTCGGGTGGCGGCTGTCGCCGGAGCTCCCCTGGGTGAAGATGCGATCGCGCTCGCGTCTGCACCAGGCCAGGTCGAGCATCTACGGCTGTCACATGGAAGCGAGAGCATCACTCGGATCGCCCTTTCTGCGCGAGGTCGGGCCATCGCGATGATTGTGATCGCCGGTCCCGAGCTGGATCGCCATGGCACCGAGCTCCTGACGATCTACACGAGCCAGGCTGCTCTTGCCCTCGAGCGCGGTCAACTCCGCGAACAAGCTGTGCGAAACGAGCTCCTGACCGAGGTCGACCGCCTGCGTTCGGCGATGACGGGGGCAGTCTCGCACGATTTGCGCACCCCTCTCGCATCGATGAAGACGGCAGTGAGCGCGCTGCGACAGCCGAGTGGCGAAACGGGACCAGGGCTCAGTATCGAGAATCGCAACGAGCTCCTTGCGCTTGTCGAAGACCAGATCGACGCCCTCGATCGCCTGGTTGCCAATCTGCTCGACATGACGCGCATCCGGTTCGGCGCACTCGACCTTCGTACTGCCATCGTGCCGATCCCTGAGATCGTCGACGGAGCACTGCGTACGAGTGCAGTTGCGTCGGCACAGGTTGTCGTGCAGTTGGACGTGGAGCTTCCCCCCGTCGAAGTCGACCAAATTCTTGTCGAGCAGGCTGTGGCGAACCTATTGGACAATGCTGCTCGCTACTCACCCACAGGTGACCCGATCGTGGTCACGGCACGTCAGAAGTGCGGTGTAGTGGTTCTCAGCGTCGCCGACAGCGGTCCGGGCGTACCGCTGGCCGAACGTGAACGCGTGTTCCAGATGTTCAATCGCGCGCCTGGAGGGGGCCGGGCCGGGTTGGGACTCTCGATTGTGAAGGCCTTCGTCGAAGCTCACGGCCAGGACGTCTCGGTCGACGACGCGCCAGGCGGCGGCGCCCAGTTCTCGATCACTCTTCCTGCAGCGCAGGTACCCGCACAGACCGCTTGAGGGAAGCAGGACGTTTGTGGCCGTGATCTTGGTGATCGACGACGACGTTGCCTTGCTCCGAGCTGTGCAGATTGCCCTGACTGCCCGGGGCCACACGGTGGTCACGTCGCGTACCGGTGAGTCCGGGATGCAGCAAGTGTCGCTTTCTCGTCCGGACGTCGTGATCCTCGACCTGGGCCTCCCCGACATCGATGGCGTCGAAGTGGTTCGACGAGTTCGCCAGTGGTCTGAGGTACCGGTGCTGATCCTGTCTGCGGCCGGGACCGAAGCGCGCAAAGTCAGTGCCCTCGATGCCGGCGCCGACGATTACGTGACCAAACCGTTCGGAATGGCCGAGCTCGAGGCGCGCCTGCGCGTCGCTCTGCGTCGCACGGCCCACGTGGGCCAAGACGACGCACGTGAGCTCGTGATTGGGCGGTTCCAGATCGACCTTGTCCACCAGACCGCTCTGCTCGACGGAGCAGCACTGGATCTCACGCCGAAGGAGCTCGCGCTCCTGGCATACCTTGCTCGCCATGCAGGCAAGGTATGCACCCATCAGATGATCTTGCGCGACGTATGGGGTTCTGCCTATGGCGCCGAGGCTCACTACTTGCGCGTCTATGTCCATCGCCTGCGACGCAAGCTCGACGACGCTGGTCGGCTGTTGCAGACCCAGCCCGGGATCGGTTACCGGCTCCTGGAGGAATGACGGGAGTTGGACTCACCTCTCCGTCTTGACGGCATCCGTGAACCGGTAGAGGGGATTGAGCAGTCTTCGGCGTCCTGCGTGCTCCGACACAGTGCCTTCCACGGTCACAGATGCGCCTGGAGACATGCCTGGAATGCTGGTGCGACCGGCCCAACTCAAGGAGATGACGCCGGTTGCGTCACGGAGGTCGGCTTCCAGCAGGATCGTTGTCTCGGGTATCTCTCGCACGTGCAAGGAGCAAATGACCCCGGACAGCACCGCCCGGGCGCGCGGGATCGCGTCGGCAATGCTCCGAGCCACAGGTCGTCCCGACCATTCCATCTGTCCCTCGGGCAGCCAAGCGGTCATTGCAACTTGGCCAGGGCAGTGTTGAGCTGGAGCACGTTCACGGTGGACGAGCCGAGAAAACCCAGCTCCGGTCCGTGGGTCTCACTCGAGATGAGGGCCCGCAGCCGCGCGGACGAGAGGCCCGTCGCCCTGGAGACCATTGGCACCTGCACCAGCGCGTCGGTGGGGGTGATGTCTGGATCCAGCCCGCTCCCGGATCCGGTGACCAGGTCTTCGGTCGGCTGGACGCCGACTGCGTGCCACGCCTCTACGAGGCGCTTCGTCTCTGTGAGCAGGGCCTTGGAGCGCGGTCCAAGGTTACTCGCACCCGAAGTACCCGGCTTGCCGTTGGCCATCAGCGGATCGTCGGGATCGGGACGTCCGTGGAACCACTGTGGGTCGAGGATCTTGGTTTGCGAGTAGCCGTTCCAGTTCTGCCCGATGAGCAATGAGCCGTTCTTCGTGAGAGAGCCGTTTGCTTGTGAGGAGAAGAACGCCTGCGCGACGCCCGTACCTACGAATCCATAGGCGAAGCCAAGCAGCCCGGTGAAGACGAGCACGAGGAGGAGTGATCGTCGAAGATAGGTAAGCACTCGAGATCTCCTCAATACCAGTGGACAGCAGTCAAGAAGAGGTCGATCATTTTGATGCCGATGAAAGGCACGATGATGCCGCCGATCCCGTAGACGAGGATGTTGCGCCTCAAAATTGCCTGGGCGCCACTTGGCCGCCAGCGGACACCGCGAAGGGCAAGCGGGATGAGGGCGACAATGACGAGGGCGTTGAAGATGACAGCAGAGAGAACGGCGTCGGCTGGACCGTGGAGCCGCATGACGTTGAGCGTTCCGAGTTGCGGGTACGTGACGACGAAGAGAGCTGGAATGATGGCGAAGTACTTGGCGATATCGTTGGCAATCGAGAACGTCGTCAAGGAACCTCTCGTGATCAGCAGTTGCTTGCCGATCTCGACGATTGTGATGAGCTTCGTCGGGTTGGAGTCGAGGTCCACCATGTTGCCGGCTTCCTTGGCCGCGCTCGTCCCGGTGTTCATTGCCACTCCGACGTCAGCCTGCGCGAGCGCCGGCGCATCGTTGGTGCCGTCGCCCGTCATCGCCACCAATCGTCCGCCTTGCTGCTCGGCTTTGATGAGAGCGAGCTTGGCTTCCGGGGTGGCTTCGGCAAGGAAATCGTCGACACCCGCCTCCTGAGCGATGGCTGCTGCCGTGAGCGGGTTGTCACCGGTGATCATGACGGTGCGGATCCCCATGGCCCGCAGATCGGCAAAACGCTCTTTGATGCCGGTCTTCACGATGTCCTTCAACTCGATGACCCCGACGATCTCGGGACCGTCGGCGACAGCGAGCGGCGTCGATCCCTGTCGGGCGATGTCGTCGATCACGCCATCCAGACCAGCGGGTAGGGTACCGCCCAGCTCGGTCACCCACCGCCGTACGGCCTCGGCCGCGCCTTTCCGGATCTGCCGTCCTTCGAGATCCAGTCCGGACATCCGAGTCGTCGCCGTAAAGGCGATGAATTCGTGTCGAGCGCTCAGCTGGCGCTCCCGAATGCCGAAGCGCTCTTTGGCCAGAACGACGATCGAACGCCCCTCGGGCGTCTCGTCGGCCAGCGAAGCGAGCTGGGCGACGTCGGCCAGCTCGTGCTCGCTATGGTTGCCGACCGGATAGAAGGCTGCCGCCATGCGATTGCCCAAGGTGATCGTCCCCGTCTTGTCCAGAAGGAGCGTCTGGACATCGCCGGCGGCCTCGACCGCCCTACCACTCATGGCCAGCACGTTTCGTTGGACGAGCCGGTCCATTCCGGCGATCCCGATGGCCGAGAGCAGGGCACCGATCGTGGTCGGGATCAAGCAGACGAGCAATGCGACGAGCACCACGACCGAGACGGGTGCTCCGGCATAATGGCCGAAGGGACGCAGTACCACCACGACCGGGATGAACACGAGCGTCAGCACTGCCAAGAGGATGGTCAGCGCGATCTCATTCGGAGTCTTCTGCCGGTTGGCTCCCTCGACCAGGGCGATCATCCGGTCCATGAACGTCTTGCCGGGCTCGGCGGTGATTCGGACAATGATGCGATCCGAGAGCACCTTGGTGCCACCGGTGACCGCAGAACGGTCCCCTCCCGATTCACGGATTACCGGTGCGGATTCTCCCGTGATGGCCGACTCGTCGACGGAAGCCACACCTTCGACGATCTCGCCGTCTGAGGGGATGACGTCTCCGACTTCGCAGACCACGAGGTCTCCCCGCACCAGGGAGGATGCTGCCACTCGATCCTCTACTTGATCGGCTCCGAGCCGGCGAGCTTGGGTCTCGGTCCGCATCCGGCGCAGCGTGTCGGCTTGGGCGCGTCCCCTGCCCTCGGCCATCGCTTCGGCGAAGTTGGCGAAGAGCACAGTCAGGAACAACCACGCGGTGATCGACCAGGAGAACAGGGTGGGGTGCGCGATGGACTCGGCAAAGGTCACCACGGTGCCGATAACGACAATGAACATCACTGGATTCTTGATCTGTACCCGTGGATCCAGCTTGGTGACGGATCCCTTCAGCGCATCGGCCAATATCGTCGGGTCGAAGATGCTTCGTTGACCGGCGACGCCATGGGACGAAGAAACCCCAGCTGTGCCCTGGGCATCAGGGGGCATGGCAGAAGTGACCGCGGTGTCGGTGTTGCTCACGGCAGGAGCCTCCACGAGGCAGCATTGGAGAAGTGAGTGAGCACGGTCCCGAAGAATTTGCCATGGGAGAGCTGTTCGACGATCGGACCGAGCGAGACCGCAGGAAGGAACGTGAGCCCACCGACCACGAGGATCACGCCGAGCACCAGTCCGACAAACATGACAGTGTCGGTACGAAAGGTCCCCGCCGATGCCGGCACGGTGCTTTTCGCAGCCAGCGCGCCGGCGAGTGCCAGCGTCGGCACGATGATCGCGAATCGGCCCATCAACATGGCGATTCCTCCAGCGACGTTGTAGAACGCACTGTTGCCAACGAGACCGGCAAAGGCCGAGCCATTGTTGTTGGCCTGCGACGTGAAGGCGTAGAGGATCTCGGTGAAGCCATGCGGACCTCCGTTGAGTGGACCGGCTCGCCCTGCGTGGATGGAGACGGCGATCCCGGTAAGGACGAGCACCGTGATCGGCATGATGAGGATCCCGAGCCCGGCCAGCTTCACTTCGCGAGATTGGATCTTCTTTCCCAGGTACTCGGGCGTTCGTCCGATCATCAGTCCGCCGAGGAACACGGCGATGATGGCGAAGAGGAGGAACGTGTAGAGGCCGCTGCCGACGCCCCCCGGGCTCACCTCTCCGAGCATCATCCCCGTCAAGAGCCCAAAGCCACCGATCGGGGTGTAGGAGTCGTAGGAGCTGTCGGCGGACCCGGTGGAAGTCTGCGTGGATGCGGCCCCGTAGAGCGCCGATTGCGTGTCGCCGAAACGGACTTCCTTGCCTTCCATGTTGCCGGAGGGCTGGTGGGCGATACCGGCTGCGGCGACCGCAGGGTTGACCTGATGCTCGGCATACACGATGATGGTGGTCCATGCGCCGAACAGGATGAGCATCGCGGCCAGCACAGCCACTCCCTGGCGCAAGGCTCCAACCATCTTGCCGAACACGTAGGTGATCGCGACCGGGATGGACAGGATCAGGACAATCGAAAGAAAATTCGTGAGCCCGGTGGGGTTCTCGAACGGGTCGGCACCGTTGGCATTGAAGAACCCGCCACCATTGGTGCCAAGCTGCTTGATCGTTTCCATGAAGCCCACGGGGCCACGAGGGATCGTCTGCGTCACCTTGTCGAGAGCGTCTTTGACATGGACCGGACCTGCCATCGTCTGGACCGCCCCCTGGGCGACGAACACGACTCCGAACACGAACGCGATCGGCAGGAGCACGTAGAGACACCCTCGGACGGTGTCGACCCAGAAGTTTCCGATGGTCGAGGAACCCTTGCGGGCGAAGCCGCGGATGAGTGCGATGGCGACCGCGACTCCCACTGCGGCCGAGACGAATTGCTGGACCATCAGCGCACCCGTTTGGGCGAAGTACGACATCGTCGACTCACCTGCGTAGTTCTGCCAATTCGTGTTCGTGACGAACGAGACGGCGGTGTTCCAGGACAGTGCCGGTGAGATCGCCCCCAAGTGCTCAGGGTTGAGCGGGAGTGAGCCTTGGATGCGAAAGATCAGGTAATCGACGAGAATGAACGTGGCGGAGAACACGAGCAAGGAGGTGGCATAGCGCCTCCAACTCTGCTCGCGGTCCTGTGCAGTGCCGATGAGCCGGTAGATCGGACGTTCGATGAAGCCGAGAAAGTGAGCTCGTGTGTCGTAGACGGCAACCATGTAGGCACCGAGGAAGCGCCAAGCCAATGCCAACAGCACTACCAGCGCCACAACGGTGAGGGCGAAGGCCATCGGCAGGGAACCTCAGAACCACTCGGGCTTGAACAGTGCCACGCAGAGGTAGCAGAAGGCGACGACAGCCACAGCCAGGAGGAGCCCGTCGGTGACGCTCATACTCGATCGAGTGCCCAAGCGAGCCCTGCCATCACGGCGAAGAAGACGATGGTTCCGATGACTGCCAGGAGATCGCCCATATGATCATTGTGGGTGCGGAGATGTCAACGGAGTGTCGACATGTGACCCGATGGCGTCAAATTTTCGTCAACGTGAGCTTGTCGGGGAGCTCGCAGTTCGGTTCCCTCGGCACGACGCGCGGGTGGAGCTCGAGATGGCGCCGGAAAGCGCGCTCGAACGTGTTCGGCGACCCTGAGCAATCAACCAGGATCATCGAGGGTCGTGCAGTTGGTGTTGCCAGGCGCGCAGCGCAGGCACGGATGCGAGAACCACGACTCCGGCCGCGGCAGCGAGGAGGGCTGCATACCCGTAGGCATAGGCCGCCCCGATGCCGTAGAGCAGTCCCATCGCGAGGTTGGCGACAAACGTCCCGACGCCTCTGGCAGACGAGAGCGCACCCATTCCCCTCCCGGCCGCGGCCCCGGAGCGGAGCACCGACATCGCGGTGGGCTCGAGGGTCTCCACGATCCCGAGAGAGAAGCCGATGATCGCCACTCCCACGAAGAGCACCCCGGTCCCCAGGTGCTCTCCATACCCTGCGGCCAGGAGCACGGCGCCCGCCGCCGCTCCCAGGTAGCCCAGCGAACCGAGCCGCATGAACTGCGCCGCCGGCCCTTGTCCGAGCCGACCGCCGAGCAGGTACCCGGTAGCCGACGACGTGGCCTGGAGCACGAGGAAAGCACCGAGACCGTCGACGAGCCGTCCGCTCCCTTGGGCGACGGTGAGCACGGGGAACCCGACGCTGTAGAAGGTGAAGCCGTACAGCGCTGCGGCGATCAGCAGGGGACGGCTTCCGGGCGGAGCGGGAGCAGCGGCCGGCTCGGCATCTGCTCCCAGCGCACTGGTACCGGGAGAAGGTGCAGTCGTATCTCGGGTGGGAGCTCGACGCCGCTGGCCGACGCGCGCCCGCGAGAGCGAGAACGTCGATACGACGAGTGGGAAGGCCGTGACGAGGAAGATCCAGCGGAAGGCGACGTGCTCGGAGACTGCACACAGGACGTAGATGCCGGCGAGCACGCCTCCTCCAACGTCGAGGGCGTGGAGGAACCCGAAGGCCGAGGAGCGCCACCGCTCCTCGGGTACGGCGTCGACCAGCATCACCCGGCGAGAAGGCGAGCGGAGGTTGCGCGCCCACCAGCCGCCGGTGAGGAAGCCGATGGCCCAGGCAGGGTTGGCGACAAGCGCGCACAGGGACAGCAAGGGGATGAGCGAGTTCCCCCACAGGGCGAGCTTTCGATGGCCGACGCGGTCGCCGATACGTCCGCCGGCGTAGGAGCACAGCGCGCCACCCCCGTAGCTGACGGCACTGGCCAATCCAAACTCCCAGACGGGCTGGTGGAGGGTGACGACAAGCAGCAGGGGAAAGCCGGCGAGCACTGCTTGGTAGCCCAAGTCGGCAAAGCAGGCCGACAACGAGATGGCCCACACGTCCGAGGTCCGCCAGGGCGCACCAGAGGAGGACGTCCCAGTTCCTGGGGTACGCGCCTCACTCATCGCTGGTGGCGCGTGAGCGTTCGGCGGCGATTGGTCGACAAGAGCACTCTCCAGCCGGCACAGGTGGAGCGCTCATCGCACGAGGGTCGGTCAGGTACGACGCCTCGATCGTTGACGGGTGCCATCCGACGAGCGTAGGCGGTCGGTCAGGTCCCTAGCAGTTCCTCGATCGAGTCGTACGTGCGAGCCCGATGGCGCACGGGCGCTCCTCTGCGCCGTTCTCAGCGGCGCGTGGTCATCGGCCCCACCAGGTTTTCCGCTTGGCAGGTGGCGTGGAGTCGCACTGGCAGCGGTCTTCGGCTGGTACGTGGCCCAAGACCTGTTCGACGTGTGCACCGCACCCTTTCCAGGTCGGACGCCCGCACTTTCGGCAAGTGACTGCTCTACACATACCCCCGAGGGTATCAGGCCGGAAGGCCCGATCGCGTCATCCGGGCTACCCGGTGCCGGCAGATCCGCCAGGGACGCGAGCCCGCTACGTCCGCCAGCCTCGCCGGGCTCGCCGGGCTCGCCGGGCTCGCCGGGCTCGCCGGGCTCGCCGGGCCATCTTCTTCAGGCTGCGAAGCATCTTGATGTGGCGTGCCGTGTCGGAGACCAGCACGTCGAGCACCATTGCGGCGATCGGACTCTCCGCGTTTGCCCGCAGGCGGCGAGCCAAGCGCCGTAGCTCGCCCCGGTCGCGTCGCTCGACGTCGAGGAATCGTTCGGTGCTTGCCAGGAGCTCGTCGGGATCGAACTGCATGTCGGCCGCCGGAACCGTCCTCCCGCGCTCTTCCATCGTGGATTCTGCCCGCACGGTGTTCGCAAGCTCCATCAAGAGGCGATGGTGGCGGCGCTCGTCTTCCACGATGAGGCTGATGAGATACGAGGCGGCGCGCGAACTGGTGGTTGCGGCCGTTCGCTCATAGTCGGAGATGACACTTTCCTCGCTGCGCTCGTGAGCGACGAGCGCGTCGAAGAGCTCTTGCTCGGAAACACTCGCACCGTGAAGACGTTCAGTGGACGCTGCAGTCATCGCTCGTCCCTCCTCAACCATCGGGCCCATTCCTTCATGCCCATCCTGAGCGCCCCCGGGCATCCCTGAAAGGGCCGAAAGTCCCTACGAGCGACCCTGCGACGGGTCGGTCGAGCGCCTCACTGTCGCCGGAGTGTCGCTCGGCGCAAGGTGCGAGCGGCATGCTCCGCTGCGTCCAGCAGGACCTCGACCTCTTCCTCGGTGACCTGGTCGAAGTCCTGGTACCACTGGCCCACCGACGCGAAGTGTGCTGGGACGTGCAAAGCGATGACCCGGTCGGCGAGGTCACCGAGCTTTGCGATCGCACCTCGGGCGGCGACCGGTGCGGCCACGAGCAGCGCGCTGGGGCATCGTGCTCGTACGACCTGGCAGGCTGCGGTCATCGACGAGCCGGTGGCGATGCCGTCGTCGATCAAAAGAGCGATCCTCCCGGTGATCGGAAGCACACCATGGCGACCTCGGAGGAGCAGTGATCGAGCGTCGACTTCAGCCTGTGCTCGCGCGATGGCGCCGTGCACCCAGTGGTCGTCGACCCCGGCGTCGTGCGCCATCGCCCGGTCGATCACCACTACCCCTTTCTCCGCAACGGCCCCAAGGGCGAGCTCGGCCTGCCCCGGAGCTCCGACCTTGCGTACGATCGCGACATCGAGGGGCGCGTCGAGGACCGCGGCCACTTCGGCCGCCACCGGCACCCCGCCTCGGGGGAGGGCAAGGACGAGCAAAGGAGCTCCTCGATACTCCGCCAGCGCTTCTCCGAGCTCTCGACCTGCGGCCCGGCGGTCCTGGAACGTGGGAGGCGCCATGGACCGAGGGATCGGATCAGCGCCGAGCCGGCGCAGCCCGTTGGAGGAACGCCTCGACGTCGGCCGCGGTGATCAGCCCTTGGACGTGGCCGGCGCTCCCTACGGGCAGCACGTTGCGCCTGGCCGCGTTGAATGCCTCCAGGGCAGTGGGATACAGCGGTGCCTTGGGATCGAGAAGGGGGACGTGCTCGGCGACCGAGCCCGCCAGCGCGTGGGGGGGAGCACTCATGAGCGCGTCGTGAGACACCATGCCGACGTAGCCGGAGGGTCCCTCGATCGGGATCGATGGACCTGGGAATGGTGGGTAGCGCACGAACACCTCGCCGATCGGCACCGTGTCGAGGATGGCGTAGGGAGGTCGAACCGCGAGATCGCTGACCGTCCAATTGCCCAGCGCGCCTTTGAGCTTGGACATGCGGGACTCCCCCTGGGCCCCGAGGAGGACGAAGATCCCAATGAGGACCAACCAGATGTCAACGAAGAGCCCGAGCACGATCATGGCGGCGCTGAGCATCGTGGCCACCCGGACTGCGACGGCAGTTGCCCACTGGTCACCGTGGTGTCGGGAGAGCCATGCCCTCAGTACGCGTCCCCCGTCCATGGGCAGGGCGGGAAGCAGGTTGAAGCCGGCGAGAACGACGTTCATCCAGGCCACCCGCACCAGGATTGAGCCGGTGAGCAACGACGGTGGCCAGAGGGCTGCGCCGGTCAACGCGCCGAGCACCCCGAGAACCAGTGCCAGTCCGGCGCTGGTGAGAGGACCGGCGGCGGCGATCGCGAGCTCGTCTTCGGACGAGCGCGTGAGGTCGGGTATCTCCGACACGCCACCGATCGGGAGAAGGACGATGTCATGCACGGCCAGGCCGCGCCGCCGGGCAACCAGGCTGTGGCCCAGCTCGTGGAGGACCACTGAACCGAAGAGCAGGGCCAACCATCCGAGCGCGGCCAGTACCGTGCTCATGCCGGCCCCGCCGACCAGCACGACGACGAGGACGACGAGCGCAGCAAACGACCAGTGCACTCGGATAGGGATTCCCCTGATCCTGCCGATCTGCCATGAGTGGCCCATAATGCACCTCCAATCCGATACAACACGATTGGTCGGCCGGCTATGCCAGGCGCACGTCCACCGCAGGTATCTCGAGCAGCATCGCCTGCCGGATGGGCGTGTCCGCGCTGGCCTACGGCCGATGCCGGTAACGTGCGAATGGATGTTGCTGGAACGGCCCGCCGGCGAGGACGGTCGCCCGATCAGGGGCCGGATTGCCGCGGCGGCTTCTGCCGCAAGGGGCCTCGCCGGTGAGCAGAACGTCCGCCCCTGGACGTGGTGGCAGGAGCGGTCCGGGCAGCTTTTGACTCCGACTCCAGGTGGTGGCGAACCGGTCGGACCGGGGACCTTGGGCCATTTGGCCCTGGTGCCGTGGAGCCGGCGGCAACATGATCGTGGGCGGAGGGATCGAAGGGCTCGAGGAGCCGGTTCCGGACGACGGATGAGATGGTGAGCGAAATGGCCGACAGATCGAGATGCCATTGGGCGAGCCTCGGCGACGAGACCCGACAGCGACCGAGGAAGGCTGGAGCCACGTCTTGGTTCGGTGGCCACCGGAGGGAGCAAATTGCGGGCGTGGCATACCCGATCGTTCTGCTCCGCTTGGCGCCGTCGAGGGGTCGATGACCGCGCCCCCCGGCACCGCGCCCCCCGGCGGCTCCGTCGGGAGCCGGGCCATGTCCATGATGGGTCTGGCCGTCGGGAACGTGTGGACCAAGAAAGCTCGGTCGGCCGGTCTGGCATTCGCCGTGGCCATCGCGGTCATGACCGTGGTGACCCTCACCGCAGTGAGCGCCAGCCTCGAGACATCGGCAGCGGCCATTCTCACGATCGGCAAGGCGGACTTCACCGTCGCCCAGAAGGGCGTGTCCGACATCCTGTCGAGCTCTCTTGACGACAGCCAGCTCGCCCGAGTGCAAGCCACCCCGGGGGTCGCCAGCGCCGTCGGGGTACTGGTGGAGACCGAGCGCCTCGACGCGGCGAACCCGCTCTTTCTCGAGATCGGTATCCAGCCCCAGGACCTCGCGCCCTTCGGTGTCCGGATCGTGGCCGGGCACGCCTACGGAGCCGATGCTCCCCACGAGATCATGCTGGGATGGCGGGCGGCCCAGAACTTCGGGGACCACGTGGGGAGCATCTTCCACACCAACGGGACGTGGTACACGGTGGTGGGGATCTATTCGACGGGGATCTCCTTTGGGGACTTGGGATCGATGTTCCCGCTGCCGATCCTCCAGGCCTACAACCGCGTGCCCGGTTCCATCACGATGGCCTTCGTGAAAGTTACGACTGGGGACTCCATTCCGGCCGTCGAGCATGCGCTGACGTCGGCGAACCCCGAGCTCACCACCATTCGTACCGCGTCGCAGTTCGGCCGGGCGGACAGGAACCTCGTCTTCCTCCAGGCGGCAGCGGCCGGGAGCACCGTGCTCGCGATCCTGATCGGTGCCGTCATCGTAGGCAATTCCATGCTGCTTTCCCTCTTCGAGCGGACGCGTGAGTTCGGTCTGCTCCGAGCGGTCGGCTGGTCACGATGGCGGGTGCTGTTGCTCATGCTCGGAGAAGCTGTTGTCGTTGGGCTGCTCGGCGTCGCCGCCGGCGTGCTGCTGGCGTACCTGGCGGTCATCGTGCTCGAGACCCTCCCGGATCTCCAAGGGGTGCTGCACACCAATTTCACCGCCAGCATCGTGGCCCGAGGGCTGGCCACCGGATTGGGGATGACCGTGATCGGCACGCTGTACCCCGCACTCCGGGCGGCGTTCTTGAAGCCGCTCGAGGCGCTCAGCCATGAGTAGCTCCGAGCACACCACGCTGGGCGGCGCCGCGGCCGTTCCGAGCCAAGGAGCCGTGTCTGCGGGGCGACCGCTGGTCGAGGTGCACGATCTGGTCAAGGTGTACGAAGGTTCGCTCGGCAAGGCTCTCGACCACCTCGACCTCTCGGTGGCACCAGGGGAGTTCGTCGCGATCACCGGGCCGTCGGGCTGTGGCAAATCGACCCTCTTGCACCTCCTCGCAGCGCTGGACACTCCGACATCGGGGAGCATCAGGGTCGCCGACTACGACCTGCTCCGATCCCGTGATCTCGATCACTACCGCCGCTTCCAGGTCGGCCTCGTGTTCCAGCTCCACAACCTCCTGCCCAGGCTCACCGCTGTCAAGAACGTGGAGATCGCCATGATGGGCACGCACCGATCGGCGGCCGAGCGTCGGAGCCGGGCCGAGGAGCTCTTGGACGACGTCGACCTCCAAGGGAGAGACGGACGCCGTCCTACGGAGCTCTCGGGAGGAGAGCGTCAGCGCGTGGCGATTGCTCGCGCCCTGGCCAACGAGCCCAAAGTACTGCTGGCCGACGAGCCCACCGGCAGCCTGGATTCCGCAGCCGTCCAGACCGTGCTCGCGCTGTTCGACCGGATCCGACGGGATCACGGGACCACCATCCTCTTGGTCACCCACGACCCGATGGTGGCCGAAGCGGCCGATCGGACGGTGCACATGAGGGACGGTGCCATCGTCACTCAGGCCTGACCGGCACGACATCCCGGGGCTGCGGTTCCGGGGCGTTCGAGCGGCCCGTCAGCTCATCGTGAGCACCGCCGCGCCGCTGAAGCGGTCGGCCGCCAAGTCGGCCAGTGCTTCGGGTGCTCGATCGAACGGGTAGGGCGTCGTGTGCACGCTGATACCGATGCGGGCCGCGGTGGCCAGGAACTCCTCCCCGTCACGGCGGGTGTTGGCCGTCACGCTCCGCAGCTCGCGCTCGTAGAAGAGGTGGGTCTCGTAGTCGAGCTCGGGAACGGCGCTCAAGTGGATCCCGGCAACGGCGAGCACGCCGCCGCGGTCGAGGGCGGACAGCGCCGTGGGCACGAGGTCGCCGGCAGGGGCGAACAAGATCGCCGCGTCGAGGGGCTCGGGAGGTACTTCGCCGTTTCCGACTGCGCTCGCCGCCCCGAGGGCGAGGGCCAGCGACCGGGCTTCGGCCGACCTCGTGACCACGTGGACGCGCATGTCCTCGGCGAGGGCGACCTGCGCTGCGAGGTGGGCCGAGCCACCGAACCCGTAGATCCCGAGCCGTCCTTTCGGAGGGCACCCGGTGCGGCGGAGCGCCCGGTAGCCGATGATCCCGGCGCACAGCAGGGGTGCGGCTTGGGCGTCGCCGAACGCCTCTGGGAGGTGGTACGCGTAGCGCTCGTCCACCACGGCGTACGGGGCATAGCCGCCGTCCACGTCCCACCCGGTGAACACGGGGTCAGTGCAGAGGTTCTCCTGGCCCCGGACGCAGAAGCGGCAGCTCCCGCACGTCCTGGCCAGCCAGGCGATGCCCACACGCTCACCCAGCTCGAACCTCGTGCATCCCGGTCCCAGCCGCTCGACCGTGCCGACCGCCTCGTGACCCGGCACGACCAGCGGGCGCCGGGGGGTGAGGTCGCCCTCGGCCAGGTGCAAGTCGGTCCGGCAGACGCCACAGGTCCGGATGGCCACCTGGACCTGCCCGGGTCCGGGCTCGGGGACTGCTCGCTCGATGAGGCGCAACGGACCGCTGGCGATCGGCCCTGGGCGGTCAACCGCCCACACCCGCATGGTGCTCACCGCTCCTCCCTCCTTTCGTGCGTCCTCGTTGGAGGCTCGACGTGACCGGCCCCCGACGTGACCGGCCCCCGACACGACCGGCCCCGGCGGGAAAGTCTCCCGCCGGGGCCGGCACTCGCGCACCCGCGGAGCGAGGGTTCCTCGGGTGCGCGGTCCTTCGTGTGCAGCGCCGCTGCGCACGAAGCCCGGTTCAGGCTGCCGCCGTGCGCTCGTGGCGGCTCGGGAACTCTGCCTCCTCGGGCGTCCGCTTGAGGTGCAAGAGCCCGAGGCCGGTCAGGATCAGCATGAGGAACGCGAGCACGAATGCGGCGATACCCGCCCAGAAGGCGATCGTCCCGAAAACGCTGAACGCGTACGCCTCGAGCAGGAGCCCTCGCAGCGTGGTGCCCTGGAAGGAAGTGGTCACGAGCCCGGCCAGCTTCTTTGTGGAGGGGTTCGCCCGGGAGGCCGTGCTGAGCTTCGCGTAGACACCGCCGTAGGGCATCTCGCTCAAGTGGATGGCGATGAAGTGTGTCGCGTATGCCTGTGCCTGTGTTCCCGTGAGCAACTGCTCGCCGGCATAGGGGAGGAGGTAGGGCTTCATTGTGGGGGTGATCTCGGTCCCCGGCTTGGCATGAGCGAATGCCGCGGCCGACGGGAAATAGATCTCCTGGCGCGCGAGCTGGTTGTGGACGTTCGAGCTTGCAAAGCTCGATCCCCACATGAGCAGCGCACCGGCGACCACCAGCACCACTACCAGCATTCCACCTCCCATGGTGAGGATGAGGTCGAAGGTCTTTCTCTTCATCAGTCGTTCCTTTCATGGTCCGACCGCCGCTACCCGGCGGGCTCTCGTGCTTCCACTATGAACGTGCAAGCGCGCCCCCGGCAGGGCCGAAAGTCCCCGGTCGAAAGGACGGTATTCATCCCCGCCCAGCCGCGCACCTGAGCGGGGTTCTCAGGTGACGCGGATCTTGACCGTGCCCGACCCGAGGGTCGGGTGCGTGGCCGTGACGGTCACCGTGCCGCGCCGGCCCGGCAGCGAGCGCACCCAGACGGCACCCACGCCCCCGTTTGTGCCGAAGGCGAATGGCGTCTCTCCCACCAGTCTGCACGGGCCGTGGACCGCCAGGTCCACGTCGCCGGTCACGTACGGGCGCGGCGCGCCGAAGCGGTCCACTGCCCGAAAGCTCACCCTGGTGGCATCCGGTCCGTCCGCGGTGATCTCGCTGTCGTCGGCCGCCACGGCAAGGTGGTCGCCCGAGGTGTCGGCCGCGTACCGCATCGATGCCGCCACGCGCCCTTTGACGTAGCCGTCGATCCGCAGCTCGGGCAGCGACGACGCGTCGACCGATGACACGTCGAGGAGGAACGGTGGGTAGGGCAGGTGCGGGTACGCGGCCGTGTCGGGGTGGAGGGTCGCGTAGTGGTGGTTGCCGACGTAGACCTCGAGCCGTTCACAGTTGGAGCAGATCATCGCCGTGCTCCCGAGCGACGTGACCGAAGAGACCGGTGAAAAGTCCCAATAGAACGCCGGGGCGATCACTGCCCGGATGGCCGGGTCGACTTGGGATTGGTAGAAAGCGGCACCGGGCTTGAGCACCCGGAAGGTGTCGCAGACCCCGGGCCACTTCACGTTCTCGAAGATGAAGCCGTTGAGGGAGTCGTAGTCGAACCCGCACCAGCCGAGAAGGCCGCAGTAGCGCGTGGTCGAGGCGGCGATGTCGTGCACCTCGGCATGGAGGCGCGCCTGCTCCTGCTGGATTGCCTGGGGGTCGGTTCGCCGGTAGTACGGGGCTCCGTCGAGGGCTCCGACGGCTTCGGTCACGAGGTAAGGCACCCCGGCGAGAGGCGGCAGGAGGCCGGCCGCCGTCGACGAGTGGGTGTAGTCGTCGTACGCGAACACGTCCTGGACCCATGTCGCGGTCGAGTAGATGTCCATCGCCCCCGAGGTGGGCCGGGTGCCGTCGAGCTCGTCGGCGACGGCCTTGGTCTGGGTGTAGAGGGCCGGGTCGGGTGTGGACTCGTTCACTTGGACTCCCCAGATGACCACCGACGGGCGGCTCCGGTCACGCCGGACCATGTCGGTGACGTTCTGGACGACCAGGTCGTCGAATGTCTGGTTCCCCAGGTAGTGCCATCCCGGCGTCTCTTCCCACACCAAGAGGCCCAGCTCGTCGCAGGCGTCGAGGAAATGCGGCGATTGGGGGTAGTGCGAGCAGCGAACCATGTTGCAGTTGAGCTCGTGTTTCAAGATCTCGGCGTCGCGGCGTTGCACCCGGGCCGGCATCGACATCCCGGCGAACGGGTAGATCTGGTGGCGGTTCAGCCCGAAGAGCTGGAGCCGCCGGCCGTTCAGGTAGAAGCCGTCGAGCTCGAAGCGCGCATCGCGCAAGCCGATCCGCCGCGAGTCGGTGTGCAGCGGCCGACCGTCTTTTTCGACGGTGACCTCGACTGTGTAGAGCACCGGGTCGTCCACATCCCAGAGGCGGACCGCTCCCAGCCCGTCCAGCACCAAGTGGACGTCCTGGCTCCCAGGGCCGTCGACGGTCACGAGAGACGATGCCCGGGCCAGCACCCGCCCCCCGCCGCTCGAAGCGCGCACGAGGCTCGCCGACACCCGGTACGCGCCCGTGGCCGGTGCCGCCCCTGTGCGCCCCGCGCCGGCGTCGACAGTGGCCCGCACGTCCACCCGTCGGCTCGAGCTGGTCACGTCGGCCGGGGCGGCGAACACGTCGGAGACGTACACCGGAGGGACGATCCGGAGCCCCGCGTGGCGC
Source organism: Actinomycetes bacterium (assembly GCA_021791615.1). The sequence goes on along the minus strand of JAJYWG010000481.1, from coordinate 26,077 downwards.
GACAGCCCGCCGGGCTCCAGGAAGTCGATCGAGGCCGGTCCTGTCGGGCTGCCTTCGGGCGGCACGTTGACCCAGTGCGAGTCGAGGTGGACGACCAGCACGTTCTTCTCGTCGGCGACGTGTTCGGTCACCTCGTAGCTGAACGGCAGGTACCCGCCCTGGTGGACGGGGAGCGCGGTCCCGTTGAGCGACGGCGTGGCGATGGTGAGCGCGCCGTCGAAGTCGAGCAGGACCCGAGACGAGCGGGGCGACGCCGGCAAGTCGAACGTCCGGCGGTAGGTCCATGTGCGCTCCCAGGTCGCCACGTCCCAGTTGCGCCATGACAGGTCAGTCACGCAGTGGGGGAGTGTCGCCGGCATCCAGCCCCCGGACGCGGGTCCGAACTGCCACCCTGTATCGAGGGAGGAGACGATGGTGGCCGCCTCGGCTCCTCCTTGCGTCTGCGCGGCGGCCCCCGAGCGCGACGTCGTCGCGCACCCCGAAGCCCCGGTCGCCACCCCGAGCGCCCCGGCAGCGAGGAGCGCCCGCCGGGAGATCCTGCGAGGGCCGGGCCCCGGCTCGCGAGGTCGGGCGCCGGTCGTCAACGGGCGAGCTGGCGCAGGACGTACGGCAGGATGCCACCGTGACGGTAGTACTCGGCCTCCATGGGGGTGTCGATCCGCACCCGGGCCGGGATCTCGACGGTTCCGCGCTCGCCGGCAGCTTGCACCGCCACCTCCTTGGGCAGCGCGCCCTCGCCGAGGGCGCCGAGCCCGGTCACCGAGAAGGTCTCGTGCCCCGTGAGCCCGTACGAGGCCGCCGACTCGCCCGGCGGGTACTGGAGCGGGAGGATGCCCATACCGACCAGGTTGGAACGGTGGATGCGCTCGTAGCTCTCGGCCAGGACGAAGCGCACGCCGAGGAGCAGGGGGCCTTTGGCTGCCCAGTCGCGGCTCGAGCCCGACCCGTACTCCCGGCCGGCCAGCAGCGCCAGCGGCACGCCTTCTCGGCGGTAGCGCTCCGCGACGTCGTAGATGGTGCCCGGCTCGCCGTCGGGGAGGTGGACCGAGACCCCGCCCTCGGTGCCGGGAGCAAGGAGGTTGCGGAGACGAACGTTCGCAAACGTCCCCCTCGCCATGACCTCGTGGTTGCCCCGGCGCGCCCCGTACGAGTTGAACTCGGCCCTGTCGACGCCGTGGGCCACGAGGTACTCTCCGGCGGGCGAGCTCGGTTTGATGGAGCCTGCCGGGGAGATGTGATCGGTGGTGACGCTGTCGCCGAGCACGGCGAGCACCCGGGCACCTTCGATGTCGGCGACCCGGCCCGGCTCGGGGCCCATGCCTTCGAAGTACGGGGGCCGAAGCACGTAGGTGGAGCGCTCGTCCCAGGCGAACGTCTCTCCCGCGGCCACCGCCACCGAGCGCCAGCGGTCGTCGCCGTCGAAGACCGACGCGTAGCGCCTGCGGAACTCCTCTTGGGTGAGGGCGCCGCGGATCACCTCGGCGACCTCCTGCTGGCTCGGCCACAGGTCGGCCAGGGTGATCGGCTCGCCGTCGGGGCTCACGCCGAGGGGATCGGTGGTGAGGTCGATGTCCATGGTCCCGGCCAGCGCGTAGGCCACCACCAGCGGAGGGGACGCCAGGTAGTTGAGCCGCACGTCGGGATGGATGCGGCCCTCGAAATTCCGGTTGCCCGACAGCACTGCGGCCACCGACAGGTCGTTGGCCTGGACCGCGTCGGAGACGCCGGGCAGGAGCGGGCCGGAGTTCCCGATGCACGTGGTGCAGCCGAAGCCCACGAGATCGAACCCCAGCCGGGCCAGGGGCTCGGCCAGGCCTGCCCGCTCCAGGTAGTCCATCACGACCCGGGACCCAGGGGCGAGGGAGGTCTTGACCCACGGCCGAGAGGTGAGGCCCCGCGCCACGGCCCGCTGGGCCACGAGCCCGGCGGCCACCATCACCTGGGGGTTCGAGGTGTTGGTGCAGCTCGTGATGGCGGCGATCACGATGTCGCCGTCCGCCAGCTCCCGACCGGTCGCCTCCCCATCGGCGCGGGGGGTGCCCGAAGCCGGCGGGTGCCCGAGCGCGGTCCGGAACGCCCGGCCCGCCCCGGCGAGCGGGACACGGTCCTGGGGGCGCGAGGGGCCGGCGAGGCTGGGCTCGATCGTCGACAGGTCGAGGTCCACCGTCTCGGAGTAGACGGGCTCGGTGGCGCCCGGGTCGTGCCACAGCCCCTGCTCTTTGGCGTAGGCCTCGACCAGCGCCACGTGGTCGGGGTCGCGCCCGGTGAACGTGAGGTAGTCGATGGTGGCCCGGTCGATGGGGAAGACGGTGCACGTGGCGCCGTACTCGGGCGACATGTTGCCGATGGTCGCCCGGTTCTCCACCGGCAGCGACGCCACGCCCGGGCCGTAGGCCTCGACGAATTTTCCGACCACCCCGTGGCGGCGGAGGAGCTCGGTGATGGTGAGGACCACGTCGGTCGCAGTGGTCCCTTCGGGAGCCTCGCCGTGCAGATGCAATCCGACGACGGGCGGCATCAGCATGGAGAGCGGCTGCCCCAGCATGGCGGCCTCGGCCTCGATGCCCCCGACCCCCCAGCCGAGCACGCCCAAGCCGTTGACCATGGTGGTGTGGGAGTCGGTCCCGACCACCGTGTCGCAGTAGGCCCGCCCATCGGGGGTGGCGAAGACGACCCGGGCCAGGTGCTCCAGGTTGACCTGGTGGCAGATGCCGGTGCCCGGCGGCACCACCCGGAACTGGTCGAACGATCCCTGGGCCCAGCGCAGGAGCTGGTAGCGCTCGACGTTGCGCTCGTACTCGATGGCCACGTTCTCGTCATAGGCGTCCGGGCTGCCCGACCGTTCGGCGATGACCGAGTGGTCGATGACCAGCTCGACCGGGACGAGCGGGTTGATGCGGGCCGGATCGCCACCGAGCAGCGCCAATGCGTCGCGCATGGCGGCGAGGTCCACGACAGCCGGCACGCCCGTGAAGTCCTGCATGAGCACCCGCTCGGGCGAGAAGGCGAGCTCTCGGGCGTCCTCTGCCGCCGCCCCGTGGGCTGTGGGCCGGCGGCCCCACCCGGCCAGCGCCTCGACGTCGGCCGCGGTGACCCGCATGCCGTCCTCGTGACGGAGCACGTTCTCCAGCAGGACCTTGATGCTGTAGGGGAGCCGCTCCACGTCGTGGGCGAGCGAGTCGGCGCCGATCCGGAAGATCTCGAACGTCCGGTCCCCTACGCGGAGCATGGAGCGCGAGCTGAAGCTGTCAGGGTGGGAGGAAGCCATGGGGCCATTCTGCCCGCTCGCCGCGGCCCCCCGCTCGCCGCGGCCCCCCGCTCCCCGCTCAGCTCTTTTTCCCGTGCGCCTGGTGCCCGGGTGCGCCCGGCAGCCCGCGCACGCTCCACTTGTGGACCACCGAAGGCGTCCCTCGGGCTCCGGGGACCTCGTGCACCGGCAGGCGCAGCTCGAGGTCCGAGACGGAGACCGTGAACGTCCCGTTCGACGGGCGCGTGTACGGTGTGTCCTGCCCCAGGATCTCGAGCTCGGCGGCGTGCCCGGCGGCGAAGTGCCACGCGCCCGGATTGAGCTGCAGCGCCTGGACGCCCTTCTGCGAAGCCGCGTCGAGCCGGTACACGCCGCGGGTAATGAGGGTCTCGGTCCCGGTCGCCAGGTCCACGTCGAGCAGGCGCTCGGTGATGTAGGCGTCGTCGCCCACGACGTGAAAACGAGCGGTCACCGTCGGGGCGCCGAGGAGCGTGTAGCCCGACCCCGTCGCCGCCGGCAGCCGGTAGATGGCGACGCCGGGGCCCTGGGCGGAAGGTGTCGCCGGCGCGCTCGCACAGGCGCCGCCCCCGTAGACCGGGTCGAAGGTCTTGGAGATTGTCGGGTTGGCGGGCGCCGAGCCGACCGTCTGGGCGGCTGGCGAGCTGTAGTCGACCTCGCCGGGGTGGAGCCCCGCCCAGGTGCTCGCGTGGTAGGGCCCGCCGGCGGGTGCTGTCTTCGGGCAGGTCTCGGTGAGCGCGGTCGCACCCATCGTCGGTTTGGTCTTCGACCCCTTCAGGTAGTACTCGAGGAACGACTTGATGCGCGATCTGAGCAGCGCGAGCTCCGCCGGCTTGTTCTGCCCGCGCATGTGCCCGCCGTCGAAGTCGAACAGCGAGATCGGGTCTGACGGGAACAAGGAGCGCTCCAGGTTGTAGTACCGGACCGCTGTGTTGACCGGGAAGATTGTGTCGGTGAACCCGTTCGCCAGGAGCAGTGGCGCCGGCGCTTCGCGCTTCATCCCGTAGGCCCCGTCGAGCAGGTAGAGCGAGGAGTGGTAGTGGGCGATCTGCTGGACCAATGACTTGTCGGCGGGCGTTGTGTACGGCTCGCCGGCCGAGATCGTCTGGTACCAGCTCGTCACGTTGTCGACCGTCGCGCTCGAAGGCGCGTACGAGCCTTCGAGGGCCCCGAGGGTGTACAGACCGCTCAGGATCGACTTCTTCTCGACACCGATCGGCGACAGGTCGGTCGTCGCCGTCGGCAGCGCGTAGTCGAGCGTCCGCCCGTTGGGCATCAGCGCGTAGGCCAGGTCGCTGAACCCGGCGAAGGGTGCGGCCGCTGCGATATGGAGCGGCGTCCCGTCAGGGCTGCGCCAAGGCACCAGCTTCCCGTTCGGCAGCATCTCGCGGTTGTCGAGCGTGGCCAGCTCGAGGCTGACCCCCGCGCCGTAGGACTCGCCGGTCACTCCGATCCGGTTGGGGTTCACGAGATGCTCGTCGACGAGGAGGCCGATCGCGTACTGGATGTCGCGGGCCTCGTAGCGGTAGTCGTCGAGGTGGATGTACCCGTTCTTGCAGGCGGCAGGGTTGACGAGCCGCGATGCCGGGGTGCCGCACGAGTCGCCCCACCCGCGGGCCGTGACTTGGAGGACGGCGTACCCGTCCGACGCCCACTCGGCAGCAGTCGGGCCGCCGAACTGCGTGTCGTTCAGCCCCGCGGGCGGGTCACCCCAGCCGTGGCTCTGCACCACCAATGGGTAGTTGCCGTTCTCCTGCGAGGCGCGGGTGGCGGGGAGGATGACGTAGACGGCCAGCGGGGTCCCGTCGAAGCTCTTCAGGCGTTCGTCGGGCTTGCCCACGCCGTTCTCGTCGCCGTGGCAGAGCCGCACCTTGTCGGGCTGGACGACGCACGGGACCGCCTTGCCATCCATCGTGTGCCCGGCGAACACCCCCGAGACGGTCACCGGCTTGCGGTGCGCGCCCGCCATTGCGACGAGTCCCCCGGCGAGGGCGGCGGTCGCCAAGACCACGACGGGGAGCCAGGTCAGTTTCGAGCGCATGGGCGGTCGTCTCTCGATGAGCGCGCCGGTCGTGTGCACTGCTCAATTGCGTCCCGCTCGTGCCGGGCGCAGGTCACCACTGCGGCCATCCGGGAGGCAGTGTGCCGGTCGGCGGTGTGTTTTGGAGCACCCCCCCGGGCGCGCCGACCGACTGGAGGAGCTGGGAGAAGTTGTAGCCGAACGCCGTCGAGTTTGTCCCCGAGAACTGCCCGTAGTCGCGCGCCATGGTGTCCCCGTCCCCCGAAGGGTCCGACCAGCCGGTCTCGATGCCGTCGGGACCTTCGTACATTGTCCCGAGCACCGTGCTCGGGGTGACCTGCTGGCCGATGCTCACCGCCGGGTTGATGTCCTCGGCGGCGTAGACGGCCAAACCGGCGGCCGGGCCGCTGGTGAGGCGGTAGGCGATGAAGGTGCCACCGGGCCACCCTGAGTTCACCGTGCTCAGGACCACCCCGTCGCCGATGGCGTAGATCGGGCCGTAGCCGCTGTAGTCGACTCCCTGGTCGATCCGCTCGGGCGAGAGCGCGGCGATTGCTCGCAGCGGGTTCGAGTAGCCCCCCGATCCCAGGGGGGCCGTACTCGGGGGCGGCGGAGGCGGCGGGTGAGCCCTGGCCTGCTGCTGGGCGAGGAGCTGGGCGGCGAGGGCTTGCTGGGTCGCCTGCTGCTGGGCGGCGAGTGCCCGTTCGGCTGCCTGCTGCTGGGCGGCCGCCTGCCGCTGGGCAGCCGCCAGCAGTGTCTGGAGATTGCTCTTGACCTGGCTGAGGGTGGCCTCCTCTTGGGACAGTGCGGACTGGGCGGCGCTCTTGTCGGCGGCGAGGGTGGCCACTTCGGTCCTGGCCTGCGACGTCGCGCTCTCGTCGGCCGTCTCGGTGGCGTTGGTGCGCTGCTCGTCGGTCAGGAGGTTGTCGACGTCGACCCCCAGGTTCCCCGCCGCCACGTCGCTGTACTCCTTGCGGGTGAGCTCGGTCGTGGCGGTGCCGGCGCCGAGTACCGACAGCACCGGTGTGTGGGCCTCCAGAGCGGCTTGTGTGACGTAGGCGTGGACGGCGACTCGCCGGAGCTGAGCCATCGCCTCCTGCTGCCGGTGCTTGTCGGCGGCGAGCCGGGCGGTGTCGGCCTCCACCCGGGCCTGGTCTGCGGCCTCGGTGGCCTGCGCGAGGTCCGACTTGGCGACCAGGCTCTGGATCTGCGCGCCTTGGCTCACGATCTGCTGCTCGATCTGGGCCTCCTGGGCCTGGTCGGACTTGATCCCGGCCCAGGCCGTCCCGGCGAGCGGTGCGACCACTGCCGCCGAAGCCGCGAGCATCGCGGTCGCAGCGAGCAGCGCGACCGCGCGCAGCCTCCGTGGGGCGGGCTGCCCTTCGGCCGGCCGGCGCGCACCAGAGCCAAGCGGTTCACTGCGGTGCATGACGGGAGAGAGAGGTTACCGGCCGCGGCCAAGAGGGACAAGGACTCGCGCCGGCACGCCCCCCCACGGCCCTCTATGATGCATCCTCGGATCTGACGGAGCGTCAGATCGGCTCCCGGGCAACCCCGGCCGAGCCGTCGTCCACCTCGGGGAGCCAGAATGGACTTCGAATTCTCACCGGAGCAGCTCGCCTTCGCGAAAGAGGTCGAGGCGTTCTTGGACGCCCACGACGACCCGGAGGTCTTCGACGTCACCCGGGAGAACATGGCCCAGATCGTCGACACCCCGAAGCGCCGGGCGTTCATGGCCGAGCTGGGACGCAAGGGCTGGTTGGGGCTCACGTGGCCGGTCGAGCTCGGCGGACAGGCGCAGGACGGCGTCTACGAGTACCTGCTCAACGAGCAGCTCGCCGGCCGGGGCGCTCCCCAGATCGGCAAGGGTGTCGGCATCATCGGCAAGACCCTCATCCGCCACGGCAACGAGACGCTCAAGCGCGAGTTCCTCCCCAAGATCCTCCGCAACGAAGTGGAGTTCGCCGTCGGCTACTCCGAGCCCAACGCCGGGTCCGACGCCGCGTCGATGCAGCTGCGGGCGACCAAGGTGGACGGCGGCTGGGTGCTGAACGGCCAGAAGACGTGGACCACCTCGGCGCACTTCGCCGAGTGGTACTGGGTGGGGGCCCGCACCGACCCCGAGGCCCCCAAGCACCACGGCATCACGTTGTTCCTGGTGCCGCTCGACCACGGGGGCATCACCGTGAAGCCCATCTGGACGATGGGCGACGAGCGGACCAACGAGGTCTACCTCGACGACGTGTTCGTCCCCGACGACTACGTGGTGGGCGAAGTGAACCGGGGCTTCCAGTACATCTCCGAGGCGCTCGACCTCGAGCGCTTCACCATGTTCACGTTCTCGCCCATCGCCCAGCGCCTGGAGTTGCTCGTCGACTACGTGCGCACCGCGAAGCGCGACGGCGTCGCGCTCAAAGACGACCCGGTGGTCCGCCAACGCATCGCCCGGCTGGCGACCGAGGCAGAGGTCGCACGGGTGATGGGCCTGAAATTCGTGTTCGAGTCGGCGAAAGGCGGCGCCGCGCCAACGGCCGAGGCCTCCGAGTACAAGCTCTTCGCCACCGAGCTCTCCAAGCGCCTCGCCGACGCGTCGATGGACATCGCCGGCCCAGGTAGCCAGCTCCGGGTGAAGACCGAGGACGCGCCGATGGGCGGCCGGGCCGAGTCGACGTACCGCTACACGGTGATCGACACCATCGGCGGCGGCGCCTCGGAGATCCAGAAGAACATCATCGCCCGGCGCAAGCTCGGGCTGCCGAAGAATTTCTAGGATGGCCGAGCCCGAGCACCTCGGCCCCGTCGCGGCGGGTGGCGTCCAGCCGCCGGACGCCGTCACCCCGCCGCGCGGTGGCGGTCCGCTCGCGGGGACGGTCGTCCTCGACCTCTCGACGGTGGGGCCGGCCTCGCGCTGCACTCGCCTCCTCGCCGACTACGGGGCGACAGTCGTCAAGGTCTCCGCGCCGCCGGCCTCGGGCGCCGCCCCGATCAGCCCGCCGTACTACGCGTACAGCGGCGGGCACGGGATGCGCCGGGTGCTCGTCGACTTGAAGACCGATGCCGGCCGCCGGGCATTCCTCGCCCTGGCCGCCCGGGCCGACGTGGTGGTCGAGAGCTTCCGCCCCGGGGTGGTGGACCGCCTCGGGATCGGCTACGAGGACGTGGCCGCGTGCAACCCGGCGGTCGTCTACTGCTCGACGAGCGGGTACGGCCAGGACGGGCCACGCGCCGGGTGGGCCGGGCACGACATCTGCTACCTGGCCGTCGGGGGGTACCTCGCGATGAGCGAGCCCCGGGCCGACGGCGGCCCGCCGCTCCCGGGGGCGACGGTGGCCGACGCCGCCGGCGGGGGGATGCACGCCGCCCTGGCGATCTGCGCGGCCCTGGCCGGCCGGGCCGCGACCGGTGAGGGCGCCTACCTCGACGTCTCGGTGGCCGACGGCGTGCTGTGGCTCATGTCCCTGTCGGTCGACGAGCACCTGGCCACCGGCGCCGAGCCGGCCCCCGGCCACGACATCTTGAGCGGTCGCTACGCCTGCTACGGGACCTACCGGGCCGGTGACGGCCGGTGGCTGGCCGTCGGGGCGATCGAGTCGAAGTTCTTCGCCAATCTCTGCCGGGCGCTCGGGTGTGAGCAGTGGGTGGACCACCAACTCGACGACTCGGTGCAGGAGCAGATCAGGGCCGACTTCGCTGCCGCGTTCGCCACCGGCGACAGGGACCAGTGGGTGCAGTCCCTGGGCGGGTCCGACACCTGTGTCGCCCCGGTGCTGGCCGTGGCCGAAATTCCCGGCGACGAGCAGTTCGCCTGGAGGGGTGCGGTGGCGCCCGCAGTCCACCCCGAGCACGGCCCGCTGCGCCAGGTCGCGCCGGTGCTGGCCGGCATGGTGCACGAGAGCGGCCCGGTCGCGCTCCCCGACCCGGGCAGCACCGACACCGAGGACCTTCTCATAGCGGCGGGCGTGGGGGCCGGCGAGGTGGCGGCGTGGCGAGCGGCCGGGGTGATCGCATGAGCGACGCGCTGGCGAAGGCCCGAGCGCTCCTCGGGGTCGAGCAGTACCCGGCCGTGGGGGAGTTCCCGGTGGAGCGCGGCTACGTCTGGACGAGCTGCGCGTCGGTCGAGAACGCCAACCCGCTGTTCTGGGACGACACCGTGGCCGCCGAGCTGACCGGCGGGCCGATCGCCCCGCCCACCATGCTCTCGGTCTGGTTCCGGCCTCACCACTGGGCGCCCGGGCGCACCGAGCCGGCCCTCCCGCTCCAGGTGCACTTCGACATGAAGGCGCTCTTCGAGCTACCCGAAGCGGTGATGACCGACAACACCATCACCTTCTACGACCCGGTCCGCCCAGGTGACGTGCTGCGGACCCACCAGGTCCTGCGTTCGGTGAGCGAGGTCAAGACGACCCGGATCGGCACCGGCCGCTTCTGGGTGATCGAGGTCGTCTACCAGAACCAGGACGGCGAGCTGGTCGGCGTGGAGTCCTACACCGGGTTCGGCTACCGGAGACCGGCGTGATCCCGCCGCGCCGGCTCTTCGGGGACGTGGCGGCCGGCGAACGCCTGCCGGTCCTGCGCTGCGAGGTGACGGCCACCACCGTTGTCCTCGGTGCGCTGGCCACCCGGGACTGGCGCCCGATGCATCACGACCGGGAGTTCGCCCAGCAGCGCAACGGCCTGCGGGACATCTTCTTGAACACGCCCAATCAGGCAGCGTGGTTCGAGCGCTACCTCACCGACTGGAGCGGCCCCCACGGACGGCTCGGCACGATCTCGTTCCGCATGGGCGGGTCGGTGTTCCCCGGCGACACGATGGAGCTGCGCGGCACGGTCGAGGGCACCGCGGTCGACCCCCTGGGCTGCGGCTGGGTGAGCGTCGCCGTCGAGCTGTCGGTGGGAGACGACGTGAAGACGACCTGCCGGGCCCGCCTGGCACTGCCGGTCGCCGCAGATGACAACCCCTGGTCCCGCCGCGCCGAGCGGTGGCGACCGCGAGACGAGGAGGGCTGAGCCGTGCTGGACCTGGAATTCTCACCCGAGCAGGAGCTGCTGCGCGCCACGGCACGAGAGGTCCTGGCCGAGCACTGCGCCCTGTCGGTGGTGCGCGAGATGGAGGACGACCCCTTCGGCTACCCGCCGGCCCTCTGGGAGCAGCTCGGACGCTTGGACCTGGTCGGGCTCATGCTGCCCGAGCGCTTCGGCGGGTCGGGCATGTCCGTGGTCGAGGGGGTGGCGCTCTACGAGGAGCTGGGCCGGGCCCTGGCCCCGGTGCCCCACTTCACGAGCGCGGTCATGGGCGGCGGCGTGCTGGCCGCGGGCGGCACTCCCGCGCAGCAGGAGGCCTGGCTGCCGGCCGTGGTCACCGGCGAGGCGGTGCTCGCCCCGGCCTGGCTGGAGCCCGAGGGTGGTTTCAACCCGCTCGGCGTCCAGGCTCGTGCGGTGCCCGACACGGCCGGCTACCGCATCACCGGACGCAAGCGCCACGTCGCGTTCGCGGCTGCCGCCCGGCGCCTGGTGGTCCTGGCCCGCACCGGCGACGCCCCGGCTGACGTCGACCTCTTCCTGGTCGACCCCGGCGCGCCGGGGGTTTCCCTCACCCAGCGGTGCTCGATCGCGTCGGACACCCAGTACGACGTCGACCTCGACGCCGTCGTGGTGAGCGAGGGCGACCGGATCGGGCCGGCCGGGTCCGGTTGGGCCACCTGGGAGCGGGTGCTCCACGACGGCTTCGTGCTCTTGGGCGCCCAGGCGGTGGGCGGCGCGCGCTACGCCTTGGACATCACGGTCCAGTACGCCCGGGACCGGCACCAATTCGGCAAGCCGCTCGGTGCATTCCAGGCCATCGCCCACGACCTGTCCGACGCGGTGACCGCGGTCGACGGTGCCGAGCAGCTCGTCCACGAGGCGGCATGGGCTCGCGCCACCGGGCGCCCCGAGGCCGATCGGCTGGCCGCGCAGGCGAAGCTCTTCGCCTGCCGGGTGTGCCGCGACGTGACGGCGATGGCCCAGCAGGTGTTCGGCGGCATCGGGTTCACCGTCGAGTTCGACATCCAGCTCTACTTCCGGCGGGCCAAGCTCTGGCAGCTCTCGTGGTCCGACGACCGGGTCCTCGAAGAGCGGGTCGCCGCCTCGCTCCTCGACTGATACCGGCGGTCGCCGGTTGTCTCACGGGACCGCTCGATGCCGGTACGACCGGGGTGTCGCTCCTCACGCGGCGGAGCCCGACGGCGGAGGCCCTCCGATGCCTTGCGGACCGAGCGGTGCGTGGCGGGCGAGCGCCCGATCAAAGCCGGTGTAGGCCCCCGCGATGGCCACGAAGAGCAGCGCCACCCAGAGGCAGTTGAGGACGGTCTTCGCATAACCCAGCACGGTCACATCGACGAAGGGGTAGGGGTAGAAGGGGACGATCGACCCGCGCACCAGCGTGAAGGCCAGCCATGCGACGGGGAAGACGAGCGAGAGGAGCGCGATCCGAGTCGAGACACGTCGCCTGGGGCCGAAGAGCATCCATCCGGCAATCGCCATCACCGGGACGACGGTGTGGAGGAGCTGGTCGGCGGCCAGGCCCCACGTGTCCAATTCGAGCAGTCCGCGAAGGGCCACGTGGTACACGATCCCGGTGATGGTGATGGCCACCAGTCCGGTCATGCGCAGTACGGCGAAGCCCGTCGACCGGGGCTCTCGAAGCGCGAGCGAGAAGCTGGCGACGCCGACGAGGATGTTCGATTGGACGGTAAAGAAGGCGAGCACGTTGAGACCGCGCTCCCACGGCACGCTGAAGTACCCCCCGGTCCCGCTCGCAGCGACCGGTACTTGGATCGCCAATCCCGCGACGACCGCCAAGCCGGTGACGGCGAACCACGCCCGAGCCCACCGCTTCCTGTTCGTCATCTTCTCATGCTCCATTTCCCGATGGTCCCACACCGGAGCGGATCGTGAGCACGAGGCCGTGGTCGCAGCTCACGCGGTCGCGTTGCGGGCGGCCAGCGCTGTGTCCAGGGACTGGCGGTCCTCGGAGGTGAGCCGGCGGTAGGCACCCCCCACCGGGCGCCACCACACCGGGTCGGTGGTGTGCCAACCCTCCTCTTTGAGGATCGTCTTGGTCACCTTGCCGGTGGCGGTCTGGGGGAGCGAGGGCGTCACCCGCACGAAGCGCGGCGCCCACTTGGTCCCGAGGTCGGCCTGCGCGTCCAGCCAGCCGGCGAGCTCCTCGGGGTCGAAGCGGGCACCCGGGCGCAGCTCGAGCGCGGCCATCACCTGGTCGCCGGCCCCGGCCGCCGGGTCGGGCACGCCGTAGACGGCGACCACTGCCACGTCGGGGTGCCGGGACAGGATCGCTTCGACCGGCCCGGCGGCGAAGTTCTCGGAGTCCACCCGCAGCCAGTCGCCCCGGCGCCCGGCGTAGTAGAAGAAGCCTTCGGCGTCCCGGTACGCGAGGTCGCCGGTCCAGTACCAGCCGTTGCGGACCCGCTCGCCCTCGGCCTCGGGCGCGCCGTAGTAGCCCTCGAACGACCCCCGCCCGCCGCGGTTGACGATCTCGCCGGTGGCCTCGGCGGCGTTGAGGAGGCGACCGGCCGGATCGAAGCGGGCCGGCGGGCACTCGGCACCGGTGGCCGGGTCCACCACGGCCAGTTCCACACCCGGCGCCGGGCGTCCGAGCGCGCCCCGGGGCATCCCCCGGACCGGGTTGAGCGCCGCGCCTCCCTCGCTCTGGCCGTACCCTTCGATGAGGACGCAGCCGAACCGCCGGGCGAACCGCTCCCGGTCCCGGGGCGAGGCTTCCGTGCCGAACGCGCTCACCAGGGTGTTGTCCGCGTCGTCGGGGCGCTCGGGGGTGGCCAGGATGTAGGCGATGGCCTTGCCCACGTAGCTGAACATGGTGGCCTGGTAGCGCCGGACGTCGTCGAGGAACGCACCTGCGCTGAAGCGCGGCCGCAGGGCGACCGCAGACCCGGCGAAGAGCGCGGGCCCCCAGAGGGCCATGAGGGCGTTGCCGTGGAACAGGGGCATCGGGCAATAGCAGACGCTCTCGCGCCGGTAGCCGTAGCCCGGCGCGGCAACGGCGGCGATTGCCGCGAGGCGCCCTTGGGTGCAGCGGACGGCTTTTGGGGTGCCGGTGGTCCCCGAGGTGAACAGGAGGAGGAACAGTTCGTTCGGCCCGAGCGAGCCGGCCTGCTCGTGCACTGCCACCCGGACGGCGTCGGGGACGGCCGCCACCATCTCCTCGTAGCGGGGCGTGCCGGTGACCAGTACCTGCGCCGGGCCGAGGTCCAACCCGTCGAGCAGCGCGGCGCCTGTGGCGTCGGTGACGACGAGCTGGCAGTCGGTGGCCCGGACGTCGGCGGCCAGCGCCTCGCCCCGGCGGGTCGGGTTGATGCCGACCACGGTCGCGCCGGTGAGCGCGGCCCCTTCGAGCCAGAACAGGTACTCGGGGACGTTGGGAAGGAGGACCCCGATGTGGAATGGGCCGGGCCGGCGCAGCGAGACGGCGAGTGCCCCGCGGGTGGCGCCGGCGGCGACCGCCTGGCGCCAGGTCCACGTCCCGGTCGGGTCGAGGATGGCCGGGTGCTCGTCGTCGGCCCGGGCCGCGAGCAGTGAGGCGACGGTGCTCACGGCCCCGGCTCCACCAGCGAGCGGTCCAGGTCGGCCACGGTGGGGGCACCGCACAGGGCCATCACCCGGCCCAGCTCGGCCTCCATCCAGGCGAGCAGCCCGGCGACACCCTCGGCGCCGCCGGTGGCGAGAGCCCAGAGGACCGGCCGGCCGACGAGCACCGCGCCGGCGCCCAGCGCGAGGGCTTTCGCCGCGTCACCCGCCCGCCGGATCCCCCCGTCCACGTACACCTCGCCCCGGCCGGCCACCGCGTCGACCACGCCGGCGAGGACGTCGGCCGTCGCGGGGGCGTCGTCGAGCTGGCGGGCCCCGTGGTTGGAGACGATCACCCCGGCCGCGCCGGCATCCACGCACCGGGCGGCGTCGTCGGCCCGGAGCACGCCTTTCACCACGACCGGCAAGCCGCACAGCCCGGCCAGCCAGCCGATGTCGTCGAAGGTGAGCGACCGGTCGAACTGGCGGCTGACCGCGGCCATGAAGCCTCCCTGGCGGGCCTCGTGGGCGCTGCCGTCGGAGAGGTTGGGCAGGTGCAGGCCGTCGGGGAGCCGCACGTCGCGCTCGCGCTCGCGCCTGCGCAGCCCGGGCACCGGGGCGTCGACGGTGAGCACGAGAGCGCCGTAGCCGGCAGCGGCCGCTCGCACCGCCAGCTCGGCCGTCCGCCCCCGGTCGCGCAGCACGTACACCTGCATCCATCGGGGACCGCCGCCGGCCTCGTCGGCCGCGGCCGCGACGTCTTCGAGCGAACGGGTCGCGAGCGAGGAGAGCACCAGGAGCGCCCCGGCCGTCGCTGCCCCCCGGGCAGTGGCGAGCTCACCGTCGGGGTGCGCGAGGTCGTGGACGGCGGTGGGCGCGACCACCACCGGTGAGCGGACCGCGGCCCCGAGCAGGCGGGTGGCCGGCGAGACCTGGGCCACGTCCACCAGTATCCGGGGGTGGAGCCGCCGCCGGGACCATGCGGCGCGGTTCTCGGCCAGCAGGAATTCCTCCTCCGCTGCCCCGGCGAAGTAGGCGTAGGCCATCTCCCCGACGACGCGTCTCGCCTCCTCTTCCATCGCGGCGAGGTCGAGATCGGGGTGCGCCGGATCGCCGGTGCTGGCAGGATGGACGCTCACGGGCCGCATGGTAGGGCGGGCGGCCCGCACCGTGCCCACCCGCCGCCCGGAGGTGCCGTGCGCTTCTCGTACGCCGAGTCGATGATCGACCCGACTTTCTACCTGCCCCTCGCCCAGGCGGCCGAGGAGGCGGGGTACGACTCGATGGTCGTGCCGGACAGCATCTGCTACCCGGCCGAGTCCGACAGCCGGTACCCGTTCAACCCCGACGGCAGCCGGGAGTTCCTGGAGGGAAAGCCTTTCTTGGAGCCCTTCTCGCTCATCCCGGCCATGGGGGCGGTCACCGAGCGCCTGCGCTTCGTCACGTTCGTCCTCAAGCTCCCCGTCCGCCACCCGGTCCTCGTGGCCAAGCAGGCGACCTCGACCGCCGTCCTCACCGGGAACCGCCTGTCGCTCGGGGTCGGGACCAGCCCGTGGCGGGAGGACTACGACGTCGTGGGCGTCCCGTGGGAGGGTCGGGGCAGGCGGATGGACGAGGAGCTGGCGATCGTGCGGGGGCTGTCTGCCGGGGGCTTCTTCGAGTTCCACGGCGAGGTGTTCGACGTGCCGGCCGTCCAGATCGCTCCGGTGCCCTCCGAGCCCCTGCCGATCCTGATCGGGGGGCACGGCGAGGCGGCGCTCCGGCGGGCGGCCCACCGCGGTGACGGCTGGCTCCACGGCGGCGGGGACCCCGAGGACCTGCCCGGTCTCCTGCGCCGGCTGGGCGAGCTGCGGAGCGGGGCCGGAGCGGGGCCGGCCGGCCGTCCGTTCGAGGTCCACGTGATCTCCATGGACGGGTTCAGCGTGGACGGCGTTCGCCGGCTCGAGGAGCTGGGGGTGACCGACGTCATCGTCGGCTTCCGGTGGCCCTACGAGGTGGGCCCGGATATCGAGCCGCTCACGGCCAAGATCGACAAGCTCCGGTGGTTCGCCGACCAGGTGATCCACGCCACCCGGTGAACGCCGGCCGACGAAGGGAGATACCACGATGAGCAGCGAGACGGTGCCCGATGCCCGCGAGCTCGGCCGGCGGTCGCGGGCCGCGGTCGAGGCCGGCGACCGCGAGGGATGGCTGGACCTGTTCGCCCCCGACGCCGTGGTGGCCGACCCCATCGGTCCCTCGCCGTTCGACCCCGAGGGCCGTGGCCACCACGGCCGGGAGGCCATCGCCGCCTTCTACGACACGGTGATCGCTCCCAGCGAGCGGATCACCTTCGAGATCGAGCGGTCCTACCTGTGCGGTGACGAAGTGGCCGACGTGGGGATCATCCGGACCACCCTCGCCGGGGGCAAGCACGTGGCCGTGGTGCGTGGCGTGTACACCTATCGCAGCGATGGCGCCGGCAAGCTGGCGGCGCTGCGGGCCTTCTGGGAGTACGACGCGGTGGAGCTGGTCGAGGCCTGACCGCCCTCAGGGGGGGCTCAGCGTCCCGATGGTCGACTCGAACGCCTGGGCGATGACCGCGGCGCCGGCGACGGTCGGGTCGTCGCCGCCGAGCCCGGACTGACCGGCGGTGCAGCTGATGTCGAGCAGCGAGCAGGCGCGTGTGACCGCCACCGGCACGTCTCCCCACGTCGACGGCACCAGTGTGGAGAGGTCAGTCGCGTCAACCGCTCCCTCAACGTCGGCCACCTGCGCCCCTGTCTGGGTGTAGGCCTGGGTGAGCAGGCCGTTCAACTGCTCAAGGGCCTGAGTGCTCCCGATCACTCCGGCCCTCGCCGTGCCGCCGGCCAGCCAGTCGCCGAGGAACGGGTTGTAGTAGGTCATCCCCACGATCCGGACCCCCGGCCCGGCCGCCTGGCGCAGGCCGGTCAGGATGGTGTGGAGGTTGGCGATCATCCGAGACTCGACGGTGGCCAGGCACCCGGTCGTTGTCCCGGTCCCGCTCAGGATCCCCGACGTGCACGGCAGGACGTCGTTCCCGCCGATGTCGATGGTCACCAGCGCCACCGACCCGCGGTAGGCACGCAGGTACAGCTCGGCCCGCTGCAGCTGGGAGGTCGATGTGAAGTACGACTGCAGCATCGATGTGGTGGTGGCCCCGGACTGGGAGAGGTTCACCAGGCGTAGGCCCGGGACGCTGGTCTGGTAGTGGGTGGTGATGAGATCGGGGTACGAGGCAGTGCCGTCCCACATCGGCGCCGAATCACCCAGGGCCAGGTAGATGGGCTGGTGGCCGGGGGCCTCCGGTGTCGCCGGCACCGCGGTCAGACCCACGATCGGGTGGTCGAGGGGCAGGCCACCCATCGAACCGTAGAACGGGGCCCCGGGCCCGAAGGCGAACACCCCGCCGTCGGCAGCTACCTCCCAGTAGCCCGGCCCTGTCGGGGCGGCGGCGATCCCGACGACCGGGGCGTCCAGGTGCTGGCCACCCATCGAGCCTTCGTAGGCGGCCCCGGGCCCGAAGGCGAACACCCCGCCGTCGGCAGCTACCTCCCAGTAGCCCGGCCCTGTCGGGGCGGCGGCGATCCCGACGACCGGCGAGTTCAAGTGCTGGCCCCCCATCGAGCCTTCGTAGGCGGCCCCGGGCCCGAAGGCGAACACCCCGCCGTCGGCAGCCACCTCCCAGTAGCCGTGCCCTGCCGGGGCGGCGGCGATCCCGACGACCGGGGCGTTCAAGTGCTGGCCCCCCATCGAACCGTAGAACGGGGCCCCGGGCCCGAAGGCGAACACCCCGCCGTCGGCGGCCACCTCCCAGTAGCCCTGTCCTGTCGGGGCGGCGGCGATCCCGACGACCGGGGCGTCGAGCGGCCGGTCGCCCATCGAGCCCGAGAGCTGGGCGGCGGGTCCGAAGGGCGTGACCCCGCCCTGCGCTGTGGGCATCAGGTACCCACCGGAAGGCGGGGCTGGGGTGACGGTGGTGTCCAGGGTGAGTGGCTCGGACGCGCTCACCCCTGTGTGGCCGGTGACGGTCACCGTGACCTCCGACGTCCCGGTCGTGGTCGGGGTCCCGGTGATCGAACCGTCTGTGCTCATGGAGAGCCCCGGGGGGAGGCCCGACGCCGTCCAGGAGAATGGGTAGAGACCCCCCGACGCGGAGAGAGTGGACGAGTACGGGTAGCCCACGGCACCCGCCGGGAGCGAGGTCGTCGCCACGGCCAGCGCGGGGGTCACCGACAGTGTGAATGTGGCCGACGCCTTCCGTCCTGTGGGACTGGTCACCGTGAGCACCACCGTGGACGCGCCGGTCGTGGTGGGGGTGCCGGTGATCGATCCTGTCGAGGAGAGGTGCAGCCCGGCGGGGAGGCCGGTCGCCGTCCATCTGTAGGGGGTGGTGCCGCCGTGGGCCGTCAGCGTGGTCTCGTACGACGCACCCTCGGCTCCGGCGGCAAGCACCTCCGTCGAGATCGCCGGCGGGGGTCCGTTCACGAACAGAGCCAGTGTCGCCGTGGCCGACGGGGTCGCCGACGTGCCGGTCACCGTGACCTCGACCGTGAAGTGGCCCTGGGTGGTGGGGACACCGGTGATCGAGCCTGTCCGGGACAGGCTCAGCCCGGCGGGGAGGCCGGTCGCCGTCCATGTGTAGGGCGTCGTGCCGCCGCCGGCGACCAGCGTGGATCCGTAGGCCGTGCCTTCGGTCCCTGTGGGCAGGGTTGCGGTGGTGATCGCCAGCGACGCCGGTGCCGGGGTGATGGCGGCGGTGCCCAAAGTCTCGGTCGGCTGGGTGCAGGAAGCCGGACCGACGGTCGTGCCCCCCGCTGTGAGCTCGAGGGTGGCGGTCGAACCCTGGCTCAAGGTCACCGTGCCCGAGCTGGCGGCGATGGCCGACCGCGGTGTGGACGTCCCGGCCATGGTGACCGGGACCCCTGTCGTCGGGATCTGTGTGGACACCGGGACGGCCACCGAGCCAGCGAACGAAAGGCCCGCAGCTGTCGGGGCGGCGTCAACGACGGCCCCGGTCTCGTCCAACGTCACCTCGACGATCTTGCCGGCGAGCTGCTGGGCCAACCCGACGGGGATCCGGGTCCCGACCGCGAGTGTGACCGGCGCCACCGTCCTTCCGGCGTCCACCGGGTCGGGTGCGAGCCGCCCGGTCACCACGAGGGGCCACGTGGGCGCTGTGTCAGTGGAGAGCGCCGGGCAGCTCAGCGTGAACGCCGGGGTGGACGAGACGAAGGTGAAGGCGCCGGGCGACGTGACCGTCCCTCCCGGGGTCGTGACCGACACCGGCACCGGACCCGACAGGTGGGGCGGGGCCTTCGCGGTGAGGGAGCTCCCTGTCGGGGCGACTGTGACTGTGGTGGCCGCAGCCGTCCCGAAGTCCACGGCGCTGGTCCCCGACAGGTTGGTGCCACTGAGGGTGACGGTGGTGCCACCTGAAGGCGGCCCACTGACCGGCACGACGCCGGTGAGCGTGGGGGCGGGGATCGGGGTGACGATGGTCGTGGTGGAGAGGGCGACGGGGGGCTCGTAGGGAGGTGGGAGCTGGCGTGTGGCGGTCGACGGGAAGGCGTTGATCATCACCGACAGGACGGTGGCGACGGTCATCTCGAACTGGGTCGTCTCGAAGGAGACGGTCGTCGCGACCGACCCGGTGGCCTTGAACTCGGCCCGGATGGTCGGGAGGGTCCCCGTGGTGCCCCCCTCGATCCTGCCTGTCGGTGTGGCGCCGGTGCGGAGCTCGAGGTACGGGGCGGTCGTGGCGAAGTTCCCCGAGTCTGTGCCGGTGCAACCTGTCCCTGGAGCGGTGCAGTAGCGCACCGTCGAGGAGTGGGCGAGGTTCGCTGTCCCGCCCACTGCCTCCAGCGATGTGGGGACGTAGGTGAGCCCGGCGGGGACGGGGAGCATGGTCGAGATCTCGTCGGCGTATGTGAGATTGAACCCTGTCTGCGTGGTCTGGATGGAGATGGGGGCGAGGGCCACTGTCACGGTCATCACCCCTGTGGCCGGGACCGAGGGCGGCGCGTCGACGGCGAAGTCGAGCTTCTCGCGCCCTGAGCGTGTGCCCGCCAGTGTGAAGTGGTAGCCCACGGTCTGGGCGACGGGCTCGGCGTAGGTCACCTCGGCCCGGGCGCATGTGGGATCCGACTCGGTCCACGTGGCCACTCCCGGGGCGCACAGCCCGAAGGTGAGTGAGAAGCTCCCCGACGCCGTGGCCGACGGGGTCAGCGTGATCGATCCGGGGGAGGTGACGGCGGCCATGGCGTCGGCGAACGGCGGAGCGGCCACGACGGTGAGCGATGTGGGGTCGGCACCGGACGGGCCGCCGGCCACCAGCGAGAGCACGTCGAAGGTGACCGGGGTCGTCGCTCCCGGGACGTACGTGGCCCACCCGTCGGCCAGCGACGGAGCGGTTCCCGTGGCGCCGGCGGGGAGCGCGGCGACCGTCTCGAAGGCCCCGGCCAGCACGCCGAGCACTAGGGCGACGGCCACGACGGTGCGCGTCAGCCTGGCGCCGTTCAGCCAGGGGTCCCGGTTCACCGGGGGGTCCGGTTCAGGGATAGCGCCGAGCGGACGAGGGCCTTCAACGCCGCCCCGTCGACCTCCTCTCCTTCGTGAACGTCGATGGCCCGGCGCAGATTGCCGTCGAGGCTGGCGTTGAACAGACCGTGGGGATCGTCGAGCCGGGCGCCCTTGGCGAACGTCAGCTTCACGTGGTCACGGTAGATCTCGCCGGTGCAGATCATCCCGCCGTCGGACCACACCGGCACGCCCCGGGGGTTCGAGGGCTTCTTCCACTTGAGCTCCTCGACGGCGTTGGGGTCGGCCTGCAAGATGAGCGTGCGCAGCTTCGAGAGCGTCGCTCCGCGCCAGTCGCCGAGCTCGGCTTCGATGATCTGCGAATTGCTCCCGTCGCTCACTGGACCCAGTATTCCAGAGCGGGCTGGCGGAGCTGAGACCGGCACCGGCGGGATCTCGCTCTTGACGTTCGCCGCGGAGGGCCACCGAGAGCACAGGGCACCAGGAAGGTTCAAGGGGCATCAGAGCGCGCTGGGCGTCTGCGTCGTACCCGGTGCGTCGTGGGAGGTCGAGATCGCGGTGCACTCCGGCCACTACGACCAGGCTCGCCTGACCCGCGATGTCCGGGCCCCGGGCGGTACCGCGCCGGCTGTCCTGGCCCCGTGCTCGGACCGAGCTACGCAGCCATCGGGCCGGGGCTCTTCCGGGACCGTGTCCAGGTGGACCGGCTGATTAGGATCCTTCGCCACGCCCCGGTCATGTCGGAGAGCACCGCCCACTGAAGCCGAGATCGATCCCGGGGGAGCCGTGTACAGCCAGACCCGACTTTCAGGCAGTTGAACCTCGTCGTCGAGGATATGGACGCAGCTGTGGCCTTCTACCGGGTGCCGGGCCTGCAGGTCCGCTTCGACGGCGGTGAATGGCCGGCGGGCAGCGGCGCCGCATCGACCAGCACCGGCGCACGAGCTGACGCGAGACGGGCGCGGCTGGAGGAGTTCGTCACGTGGCGGCGGTGGGGGGCTGCCAACGGCTCCCGCCCGTCAGCGCCAGGAGGCGGCATCGCTCAATCCCCACGGGGTGGACCTGGGCCGACGATGCGCTGGTCCCTCCGGGGTGACGGCACCTATGCGGGAGGGTCCGATGGCACCAGTACGATCTTGCCCAGCTTGCCGCCACGTTCGAACCGCTCGTAGGCGGCGCGGGCCTCGGACATGGCGAAGGTGTCCCAGACCGGCACCCGGACCTTCCCCGCAGCCAGGAGTGGCACTGCGCCGGCGGCCACCGCCGACGCCACCGCCGCCTTGCCCAGGCGGTCACGGGCCCGCAGGGTCGAGCCGCTGATCGCTCCGCGCGCTCGCATCAAGAGGAGAAGGTCGAGCTCGACGCGTGCGCCGCCCCCGACGCCGATGACCGACACCCGGCCGCCCGGAGCCAGGGCGGCCAGCACCCCGGGCAGGCTGGCGGCACCGACGAGCTCGAGGACCACGTCGTAGGGACCGCGTGCAGCGACGTCGTCGGGGAGCACGACCTCCTCGGCGCCAAGATCGGCCAGGTCGGCATGGCGCCCAGGGTCGCGCACCGACGCCGTCACCCGGGCGCCTGCCGCCGCCGCCAGCTGGACCCCGGCCGTCCCCACTCCGCCTGCGGCCCCGGTGACGAGGACCCGCTCGCCGACGGTGAGCCGGCACTGGGTGAACAAGGCGTCGAACGCAGTCGAGAACGCTTCGGGGAACCCGCCGGCTTCGGGCCAGGGCACCGACGCTGGGACCGGGAGGGCGTGGGACTCGTCCACCACCGCCCGCGTGGCCTGGGCCCCTCCGCCGACCACGGCCATCACACGGTCACCGGCGGCGAACCGGGTGACCTGGCGCCCCACCCCCACCACCGTCCCGGCGAGCTCCAGACCCGGGATGTCCGCGGGCAGGCCAGCAGGCGCCGGGTACATCCCGCGGCGCTGGAGGAGGTCGGCGGCGTTGAGCCCGGCCGCCTCCACGGCGACCAGCAGCTCGGTGTCGCCGGGCTCGGGGTCGGGGCGCTCCTCCCAGCCGAGGTCCCCGTCCGGTTCGATCACCACCGCCCGCACGTTCAGCTCCCGGCGAAGAAGTCGACCAGCAGGCTCACGACGCTGCCGGGGTCCTCGAGCGGTCCGAGGTGGCCGCACCCGGGGACTTCCTCGTACCGGCACCCCGGGTCCCCCTCACCGGTGATGTCGTAGGAGAGGGTGAGCTCGGCTCTGGGCATGGCTCCGATACTACGGTGACAACGGCGGTGCAGGCCGGGTCAACGGGTATTGGTGATGAGCCGTTCCCGATCGAGGGCCGCCGAAGCCGCGTACCAGCCGATGCGGTTCAGTACGAGCAGGCCGATGCCGAAGCCCAGAGCGAGCCGCAGGCTGGCGGGGATGACGTCGAAGGCCACCAGCGACGTGATCGCCACCGACGGTAGGCTCACCAGCAGCGACACCTGGCCGGCGGCCCGCAGGTCCTTCGACCGGGCCGAGACGGCCATGCCGAGCCAGATGGACCAGCCGCAGAGCAAGGGGGTGAACACGAGCTGGGCCACGACGTAGGGGGCCCGCACGAGGGCGCCGGCGACGCCCGGGGCGGCGAACAGCTCGACCACGGCGATGAACAGGGCGAAGACCACGTAGGAGACGCCGACCGACGGCAGGAACACAGCCAGCGCCTTGCCCAAGATGAGCTCGCCCTTCTGGATGGGGGTCGAGAGCAGGGGCTCCAACGTCCCCTGGACCCGCTTTCCCACGATCGAGTACGCGGCCATCGCCGCCGGGGTGAGGGCCGGGACTGCCAGGAGGTACACGAGCGACTGCTCCCGGTGGAGCGTCGGCGTCGCTCCCACACGGAGGGTGAAGATCTGGATCACCGGCTGGATGAGGAACACCACCGGCAGGATCACCATGGCGTAGACCACGTTGCCGTTGCGGCGCATGTCGCGCAGCTCCTTGCGCAACATCGCCCACACTCGCCGCCGGCTGAGCTTCATCCGGCGCTCCCAGGTCGCTCAACCAGCTCGAGGTACACGTCTTCGAGGGTGTGGTGTACCTCACCGACCGAGAGCACGTCGGCACCGGCGGCGACCAGCGACCGGACGGCGTCGGGTGCGACGGCATCGGCGTCGGCCACGTCCAGGGTGTAGGTGCCCGGGCTGTCCGACCGCCACCCGCGCACCCCGGCCAACGGCTCGAATACCGCAGCCGGGTCGGCGAGCGGGCCTTGGGTCCTCACGGTCAGGGCCTGGGCGAACAGGCGGTTGCGCAGCTCGTCGGGGCTCCCGACGGTGCGCAGCGAGGTGTTCAGGATGGCCACGCGGTCGCACAAGCGCTCGGCCTCTTCCAGGCGGTGGGTGGTGAGGAACACGGTGACGCCACGGCGTCGGAGGCCGTCGATGAGATCGTGCACGTCCTTGGACGCCGCCGGGTCGAGGCCGGACGTGGGCTCGTCGAGGAACAGGATCTCGGGGTCGCTGAGCAAGGCCCGGGCCAGCGCCACCCGCTGGCGCAGCCCCTTGGAGAGCGCACCGCAGGGATCGTCGATCCGCTCGGTCAGCCCGACGCTTTCGAGGACGTGGGCGATCCGCTGGCCGGGGTCGGGAACCTCGTAGAGATCGGCGAAGCAGGTCAGATTGTCCCGCACGCTGAGCCGCAGGTAGAGACCGGGGGCCTCGGGCATGATGGCGATGCGCCGGCGGATGGCCGCGCCGTTCTCCGCGGTCAGGGGGATGCCGGCGACGGTGGCGGTGCCGCTGGTGGGCGAGATGAGCGAGCCGAGGGTGCGGACCATGGTGGTCTTGCCCGCGCCGTTGGGGGATGGAACAGTGTGATTGTATATGTGTAAAACCGTGTAGTTCGTAGTAACGATGCTGATGTGCCAACGCTCGTACCGATTGGTGTTGCTGCCCGCGAGATGGGCGTACATCCCGATACCCTGCGCCGGTGGGAGGCTGAGGGCAGGATCGACCCTGCCGAGCGGACGCCGGGAGGAAGGCGTCGTTACGATCTTTCCAAGCTCCGACACCTTGCGCCACACAAGACCCCTTCATCGAGGACGACCGTCGCCTATGCACGAGTGTCGACCAACGACCAGAAGGACGATCTCATCCGTCAAGTCGCTCTGCTGGAGAGCTTCTGTGCCGCCCAGGGGTGGGCGTACGAGGTCATCACCGACGTTGGGTCGGGGCTCAACTACAACAAACGTGGCCTGCGCCAGCTCATCTCACTGATCTGCTCGGGGAACGTCGGCCGTCTCGTGCTCAGCCACAAGGACCGCCTCTTGCGCTTCGGCTCAGAGGTGGTCTTCAGCCTCTGCGAGCACTTCTCGTGTGAAGTGGTGATCATCAACGCCAGCGAGGACTCCACTTTCGAGGAGGACCTAGCGAGCGACGTCATAGAGATCGTGACCGTCTTCTCGGCCCGGCTCTACGGTTCCAGGAGCCACAAGAACCGCAAGGTCATGGACCAACTCCGAGGCATCGCCCAGGAAGTGTCCCCATGACCTTGTGTCACACCATCGTGGGATGGTGGTGACGATGAAGCGCACGGTCCGTCTAGCGACGCTCCCTCTGAATAACGCCAAGGAGGCCGCTCTGGCCTCGGTGATCTTGTCCTACACCGGGGCCAAGCGACGCTTCGTCGGCCACCTCCGCTCACCATCTTTATGGGCGCTCTTGGACCGGGGCCGGAGCTTCCGCGACCACGCGAAGGAACAGGGCTGGTATCCGGCCGGGTTGAACGTCCACCTGGTCGACCAAGCGGCTTTCGACGCCGTGGACACCTGTGTCCGCCATATCGAGTCGTGTCTCGCACGGGCTTCCATCAAGGCCAAGGTCTGGAGAAAGTTCACCGACGAGGACGCCCGCCACTATGCCTATGCGTGCCTGTCCAGGTACTCGGCCTTGGGAGAGATCATGAGCGGGGGCGTGCCAGAGGTACCGACCGTCACCCTCACACCGAAGACAAGAGCTGACATCGCCTCCTACTTGCACCGGATCATCCGATCAGCCATCAACGGCACTTGGCCGAGCGTGACCCAGGCCCGCTCGATGACGCTCGATTCGACGTTGTACTCGGTGCCGATGGTGGAACGACCAGGCAGCACCCCAGCTCGCCGCCAGTATGTGCGTGTGGTCGGGGCCACCCCCAGGAGCCGCATCATGCTCCCGTTGGCCGGTGTCTCTCGAGTGTCGGGAAACATCCGAGTGGTGCTCGACGACGACAGCAAACGGGCCTTCATCCACGTCGCCTACGACATTGCCCCCCTTGGGTCGGCAACCGGCCCTCCAGTGGCATCGGATTGGGGGATCACTGAGGTATGCACCGACGATAGGGGTGCCCGTCACGGCACTGGGTATGGCCCGGCGCTCGTCTCCATGACCGAACGCCGGAACATCACCGGCAAAGCACGCGGCAAGCTCCGGGCGATCTCGAAGAAGGACGCCGGGTCCAAGCGAGCCAGACATGTGGCCCGGCACAACCTCGGGACGAAGAAGCAGCGGGCCAGGCTCAGGCGCTCTCAGGCACAACTCATGACCATCGCAGGTGCAGCGATCAAAGAGGTCGTCTACGGGACAGGCAACCGTACGAGGAAGAGCGGCAAAGCCCACCGGTCCTCTACACAGCGACCACGCTCAATCATCGTAGAAGACCTTTCCCACCTCCAAGGGAAGGCTAAGTC
>JAJYWG010000470.1 GCA_021791615.1 Actinomycetes bacterium | reverse complement strand
TTCCGGACGAATTGCGGCGGGTCCTCACGACGGTCGTCTCGTCGATGCACCGGGGCCAGGCCGTGACGCTGGCCCCGCTGGCCATGCGGCTCACGACGCAGCAGGCGGCCGATCTGCTCGGCGTCAGTAGGCCGACGCTCATCAAACTGCTGGAGGAGGGCCGGATCCCCTACGAAACCCCGAACCGCCACCGCAGGATCCGACTGGTCGACCTGCTCACGTTCCAGCAGACCAGGCAAACCGAACGCCGGCAGGCCCTGTCCGAACTGACCGGCGACGCCCAGGACCTCGGGGTCTACGAAGGAACGGTCGAGGACTACGAGGCCGCCCTCGCCGAAGCCAGGAACAAGCTCGTGTAAGCGGGGGGTCATCCGTGTACTCCGCGCTCCTCGACGCCTGTGTGCTGGTGCCGAACGCCCTGTGCGACACGCTCCTCAGGCTCGCCGAGCGCGGCTTCTACCGGCCGTTGTGGTCGTCGCGCATCCTTGACGAGACGAGCTGGGCCGTCCGGAAGGTGCATCCGGACATCCCGGACGACCGGATCCGGTGCAGGCTCGACAATATGAACGCCACCTTCGAGGACGCGCTCGTCGAGGGGTGGGAACCGGTCTGCGCCGGCCTCGATCTCCCTGACGACGACGATCGTCACGTGCCGGCTGCAGCGATCCGAGGCGGTGCCCAGGTGATCGTCACGTTCAACGTGAAGGACTTTCCCGGGGAACGCTTGGAGCCCACCGGGGTGGCAGTCGCCCACCCTGACGACTTCCTTCTGGACCAGCTCGACCTGTACCCAGCGCTGGTGCTCCAGGTCCTCACCGAACAGGCCCGGGACCTGCGAGACCCACCGAGTGACGTCGACGGCGTGCTGAACCGCCTCAAGCGCTGTGGGGTCCCACGGTTCTCCGACGCCGTCCGACTGCTCGAACCAGACGAGCGGTAGTGGGGTCGTCGACGGCACCATCGGCTTCCGCAGCAGCCTGCCGCCCGCCCATGCGTGTCACGCCACGTCCGGGTCGCGCCTGGCGCAGAACGAAGAGGTGGCACCCAAGCCTGACATGGCCACGGACAACGGGCGCTCTCGAGTTCAGCACTGACGATCGATGACGCTCTCGTGCCCGAACCGACCACCGGCGAGGGGCGATCGGAGACCCTGTGGGGAGCAGCGATCGACAACGCCGGGGCCACGGATAGAGCCCCGCCACGTGGAGGGCACGGCAGCCGCTTGCGTCGCCGTCGGTGAGGCCCGCACCCCCGCTGACCTGCACCTTCTCGGTGGTCGGGACCGGCGTCGATCCGGACCTCGCGTTTTCAGTTGCGTCTCGCTGAGGGTCGTACTTGGCCGACTACGTGGAACTCCGCAGTGATGGACCAGGTCAAGCCCGGTGTCTTGCCCATGGTTCGCTACCACCGCTGCACGCTGGATGCCGCCCAGTTCCGGTGGCCGCCGGTTCTCCTGGGTGCGTGGTGGGCTCGAGGCGCGGCAAGGTCAGCACTGCGCCGCCCTGCCCCCTGCCCCCTGCCCTCATGGCCGGCCGTTGTCGCGGTGGTCACGTAGCGCCCGGAGCTCAGGGAGGGCCTCCGCGTCCTTGGGCCGGCTGGCTCGCTCCTTGGCGGCGATGACGTCGTCGAGCCCGGCGATCCGAATCGCGACCCCGTGCCCTTCGACGACCGTGGCGCGCTCGACGAGCTCCTCGTAGGGGACCAGCCTGCCGTCAGCGCCCTCGAGGCCAGCCAGCACGTCGAAGGGGCCGGCGTCGGTCATCCACGTCGTCATACCGGCCGACTCCAGCGCGGCGGCGTCGATCTGCACCGGTAGTCGTCGGGCCTCCTCGTCGCTCAACCCGGCCACCCGTAGCCTGGCGTCGAGCTCGCGGAGTGCCGCCGCCAG
Source organism: Actinomycetes bacterium (assembly GCA_021791615.1). The sequence goes on along the minus strand of JAJYWG010000470.1, from coordinate 7,869 downwards.
CCGATCGAGGTTGGAGCGCTCACGTCGGACCACGCAGTCGGCGTCCTCCGTCGGGCGGTTGGCCCCGTAGGCGAGGGCGGCGACGCCTCCGACCAGCAAGTAGTCGACCCGGTGACGGTCCAGGACCTCGACGAGCCTGCCGAGATCGTGCGGAGGATCGTCAGGCTCCGCCATCGTCGCCGGTCCGCTCCGCGGCACGCTTCGCGTCCACCTCGGCGAGCCAGGCCAGGACGGCCTCCCGGGAGTCGAGCCGACGACCGTCCCAAAGGACGCTGACGTCGTCCGACGTGGGGGACGGAGCCTGGCGGACGCGCTCGATCAGCTCCTCTGCGCTCAGTACCGGCTGCGTCGTCACGCGACCACGCTACCGCCCGAGTCCGGCGAGACACCCCAGAGCCGACCTTTGCGGGCCGCGCGGTGCTGGGAGCCGTTGCGTGCGCGCCCGGAGCCAGCCCGGTGCGTGTCGGTGGAACCCTGGCGAGCGATTCGGCCCCTGCGACGACGAGGAGCTGCGGAGCCTGCATCCGCTCCACCGATTGAGCCGGCGGGACGATACGCCGACGCCGTCACAGCCGATCTGGTACGGGCCTGGCACCGGACCGGAGACCCGGACGCCTTGGCGCCGGCCACACCCCCGCTGACCTGCACCTTCTCGGTGGTCGGGACCGGCGTCGATCCGGTGACCTCGCGCTTTTCAGAGGCACGGAGGAGGTTTTCGGGGCATTGCTCGCGGCCTCGATGGACCGACGAATGTCCTGCTCAACGGTAAGAAATGGACTTACCGTCAGCGACCGTCACTGACGCCGATTCGCACTGATTTCCAATCCGTTAGGGCACGTGGAGGGCACGGAGGTCAGGCTGAGTCCCGGCGTCCGGCGCTGTCGCGGCGGACGGTCTCCTCGGCGCACGCAGCGAGGGGTCGGTTCGGCGCGGATGCTGTTGATCGTGGATCTCGAAGGTCCCGGTCCGTCGGGAGGGATTGCGATTCTTGCGAATCTCGGTACACTGAAACGGATACAGGGGAGGTGGCTGATGGGTGCAATCCGAGAGGAAACGGTGTTCCCGCCGGGGGATGCCGAGGCGCTCGCCACGTTGGCCGCGCTCCTCAAAGCAGGTGATGAACCGCTGCGGCTCGTGGCCGCCGACGGCGACGAGGCACTCCTTCCGGACGAATTGCGGCGGGTCCTCACGACGGTCGTCTCGTCGATGCACCGGGGCCAGGCCGTGACGCTGGCCCCGCTGGCCATGCGGCTCACGACGCAGCAGGCGGCCGATCTGCTCGGCGTCAGCAGGCCGACGCTCATCAAACTGCTGGAGGAGGGCCGGATCCCCTACGAAACCCCGAACCGCCACCGCAGGATCCGACTGGTCGACCTGCTCACGTTCCAGCAGGACAGGCAAACCGAACGCCGGCAGGCCCTGTCCGAGCTGACCGGCGACGCCCAGGACCTCGGGGTCTACGAAGGAACGGTCGAGGACTACGAGGCCGCCCTCGCCGAAGCCAGGCAGAAGCTCGCGTAAGCGGGGCGTCTTCCGTGTACTCCGCGCTCCTCGACGCCTGCGTGCTCGTCCCGAACGCCCTGTGAGACACGCTTACCGCGGCATGAGAGACCCAACCGCCATAGTCTCTACGAATCCTGGACCTGGACACCTGCGTCCCAAATTTGCCGAGCGCCTTGCCACGTGGACCCCGACCCTCGGCCGCCCCTAGTAAGTTCGTGGCGATGATCAAGTACATCGGTTCCAAGCGCCGCCTGGTCCCTATCCTCGGTGACCTGGTCGCCACAATCGGCGGCACGACAGCGCTTGACCTTTTCACTGGGACTACCCGAGTTGCCCAGGAATTGAAGAAGCGCGGCTACATAACTACAGCCGTCGACACAGCTCGCTATTCCGAGGTCTTTGCTCAGACATATATCGAGACCGATGCTCGTGAAGTCGACATGTCAGTATTGAATGATGCGTTACGTCATCTCTCGAGCCTTCGGGGAGAGCCGGGATACTTTACTGAGACATTCTGCAATCAATCGCGCTTTTTTCAGCCATTTAATGGTGAGCGCATAGATGCCATCCGGAATGCCATTGAATCGGAATATGCCAACACAACTATCTATCCAATTCTACTGACGAGTCTGATCGAGGCTGCGGACCGAGTGGATTCCACGACCGGCGTGCAGATGGCCTATGTTAAGCAGTGGGCTCCACGTTCCTTTAATGATCTTGATCTGAGAGTCCCAGATCTGCTCCCGGGGAATGGCCGAGCTATTCGAGGGGATGCCTGTGCCTTGGCTGGGTCACTAGGTGAGTTCGACGTCGCCTATCTTGACCCTCCATACAATCAGCACCGTTACTTCACCAACTACCACATCTGGGAAACACTTGTTGCGTGGGATGCTCCGCATCACTATGGAGTTGCATGCAAGCGGATTGACTCCAGAGACGACTCCACGAAGAGCGTCTTCAATTCGCGCCCGCAGATGCCAAAAGCGTTGCGCGATGTTGTCCAGTCTGTTAGCTGCCGCGTGCTCATACTGTCTTACAATGATGAGGCGTGGGTAACTCGTGAAGAGCTTGAGCGAATGTGCGCTCATCACGAGTATGTCGAGTCATTGGCATTCGACTCAAAACGCTATGTTGGAGCACAGATTGGTATCTATAACCCGAGCGGCGACAAGGTTGGGAAGGTCTCGCATCTCCGTAATCTGGAGTATGTCATTGTTGCCGGATCTAAAGACGATGTCGTCCAAGCGACTAGGCCCTACATCGGAAACGATAAGGCTGTCGTAGGTCAGGCAACCCTCTTCTAGGGTCTGCTAGTCGTCGAGCCAAGCTGTACAGCGGGCGCGCAAGAAGTCGGTCAAGATTTGCTGATCATAATCGACCCATAGGAGATACTGATCAGGTTCAAAAAAGTGAATGAACTTGTCAGTATACCGAGGGTTTACAGCTAAGGCTTCGCAAAATACGGTTACATACGGATGATAATCATATCCAAACCGATCGTGTAGCGTCCTGTAGAACTGGACAGTGTGATGTTTGCAGGCTCGTTCTTCTGCGTTGCCTCGATCACCCTGCTTCTTCACTTCTACGAAGAAGCGTCGATTCGTCGCCTTCGAGACGATTGATGCCTCAGGCTGAATCCCCAGCCCTGGGCGTCCGAATAGATCGCGCAGCTCTCTGGGTTGATACGTCACGACATATTGGTCGCGATCGAGAGCGGCCCGGGCAACCGTAATGAATCGAACCTCGGACTCTCGATAACTCTGGTCGTGGCCAGGCTGCTTCTCTCGCTGCGATAGGCGTTCGCTGTCCATGCCAGGCATCAGTACCAAGCCTAGCCAATGACCTCGCGGGTCGCGCGATCTTGCGATCCAGGCTCCGCCGAGTGCGCTAGATGACTCAATCTGCACTGCGGCGGATTCAACCGGTGCAAGTCAGATCTCGAGGTCTCCGTTTCGGTGGTCGAAGTGTCCCAACCCCGCCTCCCGCGCCATCTCCCCCAACACGTCGGCGATCCGCCGGTCCCGATCGTCTGACGCGTGCTGGTAGATCATCGCTGCGTTGGCGCTGGCGTGGCCGAGCCGGGCCATGAGCTCCTTGGTGGTGGCGCCAGTCCTGGCGGCCAGCGTGCCGGCCGTGTGGCGGAGGTCGTGGAACCGGAAGCCGTCCATGCCGACCGAGGCACAGGCCGGTAGCCAGATCCGGTTGCGGAAGTTGTTCCGCTCGATGGGCGTGCCTTCGGTGGAGGTGAACACGTAGGCGTCCGGTTCCGATGCGACGAACCGCTCGAGGTGGACACGAAGCTCGTCGACGAGGGGGCCGGGCAGGGCGACGGTACGGATGCCGGCGTGGGTCTTGGGGGCGTCCTCGATGGTCTCGCCCGAGGCCAGGCGGAGGCGCTTGCGCACCACGCGTACGACGCCCCTGTCGAGGTCGAGCTCGGACCGGCGGAGGGCCAGGAGCTCCCCGAGGCGCAGTCCGGCCAGCCCGGCGGTCAGCACCATGGCCCGATACCGGTCGGGGACGGCACCGGCCAAAGTGGCCAGCTCCTCCATGGTGGCGAAGCGCTGTTCGGCGTGACGTTCGACTCCGCCCCGTTCGATGCGGCAGGGGTTCTTGGCGATCCGGTCGTCGTCGACGGCCCGGGCCAGGATCTGGCGGAGCCGGACGTAGGCCTTGGCGGCGACCGACGGGCTCCGCTGCTCGGCCAGCGCCGCATACCACTTGCGGAGGAGCTCGGGCGTGAGGGCGAGGAGCGGCAGGTCGCCGAGGGCGGGGACCGACGGGTCGATGAGGGGCAGGATGTGCAGCTTCAGCTGGGCGGCGTAGATCTCGCGGGTGCGCGGCGAGATACCGACCCGGTCGGCCAACCACTCGTTGGCGTAGTGGCCGAGGAGGATCCTGGAGCGACCGGGGTCGACCCGCAGCCCCATGGCCTGTTCGGTGCGGACCGAGTCGAGCCACAGGGTGGCGTCGGTCTTGGTCGGGAACGTCTGGGGGGCGATGACCCGCCGTCCGTCGAGGGCGAAGTAGCGGGCCTGCCACCGGCCCGAAGGGAGCTTCCGCACGCTGCCGAACTGTCGCCGTCCCGCCATGCTCGCACTACCTCAACCGTCCGGTGCCGTGGTCGACCACGGCCAGGGGTGGATCGAGGCGCCTGCCCGTCGAGGCTTCCGGCGCGAGCCCGCTGCGACCGGGGCTGCAGCGGTGAAGCACCTCCACCCTACCGCCCGACTCTCCGGGCGACCCCGCCCACCGGCACCCGTCGCTCGTCGATCCAGGCGGCCAGCTCGCTCGGGTCGAAGCGGACGTAGTGGCCGACCTTGACGTAGGGGATCCGTCGCTCGGCGATCAGGTGGCGGACGTGTCGGACGGTGATGCCGAGCATGGCGGCCGCTCCGGCCACGTCGACGAGCGGGGGTCGTGGCGCCGGCGTCCCCATCACGACTCCTCGACCGGGCTGGGCCCGGGCTCGGGCTCGGGAGTCGTCGCCGATGCCCACTGGCGGTCCTCCCACGCTGCCTGTCGTCCGAGCCGCTCCGCCTCGGCGATGCCGGCAGCGAGCCAGGCGTCGCCGGTGCTCCGGTAGCCGACGCCCTCGAAGCGCCACTGGCCGGTGGCGGGGGACTCGGACACCTGGTCGCCTTCGGCGTGCCCGTGCTCGACCCGCCAGCGCTGCCGGTCGGCCCGGAGCTGGCCGAAGGTGGTCGAGTAGCGGCGGCTCTTCGTGAGGAAGTGGCCCCGGTGACCGCACGTGTGGGCCCACAGGTGGAGGCGGAGGTGGCCGAGGTCGGGGCGGTCCCCGAGCCGCCACGCCGTCTCGGCGAGGGCACGAAGGTGGGCGGGCAGCTCGAGGTGGTGGGGGACGCCGCCACGGAACCGGTGGTCGAGGACGCCGTCGGCGTCGGACCCCTTGCACGCGTACTTGGCCGTGTAGGCGGCGGCCCGGCGCCGACCGTCGTCGCTGTCGCCGATGACGGCCACGTCGGCCTGGCTGCCCCAGCGCAGCCGGGCAGCCGATCCGGGCTCGGGTGGCGGGGCACTGACCCGTCGGGCGGCAGCGAGCAGGGCGCCGGCGAGCAGCTCGCCGGACACCGCCGGCGGGGTCCCGTGCTCGTCGCCCCGGTGGTCGACCCGGACGACGGCGTGCACGTGGACCGATCCCCGCCGCTGGAACTCGACCACCTTCACGTAGGAGAGCCGGAGGGTCCGCTCGGCCTGGCGCACGCTCAGGCCGGCCAGCCGGCCGAGCTCACGCAGGGCGTAGATGGTCGTGCGCCGCCACAGCTCGGACACCCCGGCGTTGAACAGCACGGCGCCCTCGTAGTCGTAGCAGTCGGGACACAGGGGCTGGCCGACGAGCGGGTCGCCGTCGGCGTGCCGCCGACCGCAGACGAGGGCCGTCCCGTGTGGGCACCGCAGCCCGGTCGGGTGGCACGTGCCGTCCGACCGCCGCCGGTGCACCGGGCCGAAGCTGGGTGCCGTGAACGTGGTCAGCACGGCTGGGTGGGACGTGATGTCGTCGGGGATCCCCTTGCCGCCCCGCAGGCCGGCGACGACGAGGGCGAAGGCATCTCCCCGGTAGACGGCGGCACATGGTGGGCAGAGGGTCTCACGCCGGGTGCCGCACGCCTTGAGGAGGACCCGGTCGGGCAGCGCGGCGGTGTCGAAGAGGACGACCGGCTGCCCGGTCGGTCCGGTGGTGGTCACCCGACCGGACAGCCGCACGGGTCGACGGCAGCAGCCCGCTTGCCGCACCCGTTCGGCGAAGGCCTCGTAGCCGCCGGGGGCACGCAGCCGGGCCACCACGCCGTCGACCGGCGAGCCGCCGGTGTCGGGACCGGCCGACCTCATCGGGCACCGTCCCCGTCGCGGAGGCGGGCGGCGCAGGCAGCCGTGCGGGCGAGCCCCTCGTCGTCGAGGTGGAACGCCCGCAGCCGGCGGGGCAAGCCGCCTTCGGCGAGGAGCAGTCCCGTGCCCCTGGTGGTCGGGTCGATGTCGGAGGCGGTGTAGCCGGCGGTCGCCCAGCCCGAGCCGAGGATGGTGTCCGATGCGTCCCGGGTGGCGCACCGCATGGCGAGCCGGTAGCCGAACAGGTCCCGGAGCGAGGTGGGCACGACGTCGGAGGCCGGCTTCTGGGTGGCGGCCACCACCACCACGCCGGCGGCCCGGCCCCGGGCCACCAAGTCCCGGAGCGCCTCGGCGAAGCCCGTGCCGGCCTTGCCGGTGCCGTGGAGGTAGAGGGCGAGCTCGTCGACGACCACCACGATCGGGCCGAGCCCCATGCCCGGGGCCACCTTCCGCAGCTCGTTGGCCAGCAGCAGCTCGTAGCGACGGACCATCTCGGCCCGCAGCTCGTCCAGGGCGTCTGTCGCCTCGTGGAGGTCGGCGCCCACGAACCGGGTGGCCGCCAGCCGCCAGGCGGCCAGCTCGACGAGCTTCCCGTCGAACAGCCACAGCTCGGCGGAGGGGTCGAGGGCGGCGGCCGCCGTCACCAAGGAGAGGGCATTGGACTTGCCGCCGCCGGGCTCGCCTCCGATCAGCAGGTGGCGCTCGATCAGGCTGAGCCACACCGTCTCGCCGGCCTCGTCGTACCCGAGGGGCAACCCGGCCCAGAAGTCGGTCCTCGAGGCCCCCGTCCACGGCCACGGCCGGGGCGGACCGCCCAACGGGTCGACGAAGGACACGGTCACAACGGCGCGCCCGGCGTGGGCCGGGTCCCGCTCGACGGTGACGCTGCGGGCGCCGAAAGCCACGGCGAGGAGCTCCTCGCCCTTCTGCAGCTCGGAGACAGATGTGCCCGGCGGGACCCACAGGTTGAGCTGGTGCCCGGCCGGTATGGGGCGGATGGCGTCGACGACGACGTCCCGGCCACCGAGCACGCCCGAGGCGGCCACGGCCTTGGTCACGGTCCGTTCGATCCGCTCGTCGTGGGCCGTCCGCGCCAACCAGGTGCGCACGGACGGGGACCAGAGGAGAAGGGCGGTCCCGAAGGCCAGGATGATGTCGGCGCCGTGGGCGCCAGCCAGGCGGTTGAGGGTGGCCCTCGCCGCCAACGCGACGAGGGCCAGCCCACACTCCAGCCGGCGTCCCCAGGCCACCCGGGCGAGGGCGTGGCCCACCCGGACGCCCAGGCGGGGGCCGGTGGTCGTGTGCTGGGTGGTCATCGGCCCACCTCCAGCCGGACCAGGAGGGCGCCCAGCGCCGCGAAGGCGAGAGCGCCGAGCGGGTTGCCCACGGCGGCGAGGACGAACCCGGCGGCCGCGGCGAGTCGGGCCGCCGTCCTCATGACCCCTCCTTCGCGCCCCGGCCCGCCGGCTCCACCCGCTGTGCCCAGTAGGAGGTGCCCGACTTGCCGTCACGGCTCCA
>JAJYWG010000058.1 GCA_021791615.1 Actinomycetes bacterium | reverse complement strand
AGACGGTCGGCAGGTGGCTCTCCGCCGACCAAGCAGCGGACTACAAGCGCTGGGTAGAGACGGACCGTCGCCTACGCGAGCTCCTCGGGCGCCTCGAGTCGATAGGTGTCGAAGCTCTCGAAGCCGACCCCCGCTTCGAACGCTGAGTACTGGCCGGAGGGATCAGCTGAGAATGTGGGAAAAGGGGGTGCGGTCCTCCCTGGTGGCGGCACCTCCTCGCTCCGTTCCTGGTCAAGCGGCAGGCGGTGTGGACTGGGGACGCTTATCGCGTGGGTGATCGCTTGGACACGGCACGTTCGACCAGCTCAGACACTTCTGTGAAGACCATGCCGCACGTTTTCAGGTTTCACGCGGGGACCACTTCACGTTTCACGCCGTCGCCAGCGCGCCAGACGCCAGCGCGCCAGACGCCAGCGTGCCAGACGCCAGCGTGCCAGAGGGGTGTGACTCTCATAATGAGAGGGTCCTTGGAAATGCTGGGTCTGGACCCCAAGTGTGTGGGTGGCCTCGCGTCGTGGCGCTGATCCGTCGGCTCGATTCCCTCCCCGGACGCGCACCGACCGGTCGGACGGACGTGAGTTGACAGGAGGCCCGGCAGTGCTGAGGAAACCCAGGCAGCACCACCTGCAGCTGCAGGTGCCCCCACCTGAAGGTACCCGCACCTGCAGGTGAGAGCACTCTCGTCATGAAGCGGCAGACGACCATCGAGTAAGGGAATACGGCGAGAGCCGGTCTTGTTGTGCTGGTTTGATGCGATCCTGTTGTCCTGGAGCGATGGCGTTGCCAATCTCGGATTCAGCTGCGCCTCGACGTGCGTTTTTTCAAGCGAGCATGCCGTCGCGGGCGAGGTGCACCGATGGGCGAGCAGGGGACGGAGCGCAGATTGGACCGACGTGCCCGCGCGCCTCGGGTAGAGAGGGCTGATGCCCCGGCCGGAGCCGACGCCTCCTGAGGCGGCGGTGCTGCGAGGGATGGCAGGGGCACCGTGCTCCCCGGATTGGGCGCTCCACCAGATCCCCGCGTCCGACTCCATAAAGGCGACATGGTGCGTCGACGCGCTGGCACGACGTCGACCGCGCGTGAGCAAGTGTGACGGAGCCGATCGATGGTCGCGCGCCATCGCCCGCGCTCCTACCGGCACCGTGCGCACTGCGATGACCCACCCCCTCTCCCGCGAGCGAGGTGACCACTTTGACGCAACGCTTGACCCAGAGGGCCTGCTCGATTGCCATGTGGCGCTGGTCACGCGCGCAGGTCTCCGTGGCTGTTCGTGCCTGCCCGAGAACTTTGACCACAAGGAGTTGTGATGACCACCGGCGCGGGCAGCACAAGCTCGCGCGACGTTGATCGTCTCACGATCCAGGGTTGTGGCCACGATCCCACGTTGACGGTCGGCGATGACCACCATGCCCCTCGTGCTCCTTCGCCTCCTTCAGAAAGTTCCGCGGCCCCCGGCGCCCCGGGCACCCCCGGCACCCCGGGCATCCCCGGCACGCCCACATCGCCTGGAGCCATGTGGGACGAGCGCTACTCGGCGATGGACTGGCCGACCGAGCCGGACGGACCGCTTGTCTCTCTGGCCAGCCCTCTCGAGCCGGGTCGGGCGATCGACCTCGGCTGTGGACCTGGGCGCAACGCGATCTGGCTTGCCCGCCGGGGCTGGCAGGTGACTGGAGTGGATGCCTCGGCGGTCGGGTTGGGTCAGGCCAGAACGCGCGCTCTCCGAGAGGGACTTTCGCTCCACCTGGTGCAAGCTGACCTGCTGAGCTACGAGCCGCCACGGGCCGGCTTCGATCTGGTGGTGGTCGCCAATCTGCACTTCTCGGCCGAAGGCCGCGAGACTTTGTTCGCCCGTGCTGTGGCAGCGATGGCTCCGGGTGGACACCTTTTCGTCACGGGACATCACCTCGAATCGCTGGGAGTGGCCGGCCCGCCTTTCCCCGATCGTCTCTACACCGAGGAGCTTCTTCGTTCGATGCTCTCACCTCTCGAAGTTGACGTCCGCCGTCATGAGCGCCCCGTGGGTGATGGCAGCTCGTACCTCGTAGACGCGGTTGCCTGGGCACGTGCCCCAGGCAATTGAAAGGGGGGCGATGAACCCCCTGTCACGAACTGACGACGCCCCTGTCGATGACGCCCCTGTCGATCTGGTCGGCGCGCCGGGGGGGACTACCCCTCACCCGCACCATCGTCTCGCCCTGGTGGTGATCGCAACGGCGCAGCTGATGGTGATGCTCGACCTCACCATTGTCAATATCGCATTGCCGTCGATGCAGCGCGAGCTGCACTTCTCTGCCACCAACCTCACGTGGGTCGTCGATGCGTACGTCCTGGTCTTCGGTGGCCTCCTCCTTCTCGGGGGGCGGACCGGAGACTTGTACGGCCGCCGCCGGATGTTCGCAATCGGGATCGCCGCGTTTGCCGGGGCGTCGCTCGCCGGGGGCCTGGCCACGGACCAGGCATGGCTCATCACCGCTCGCGCCATCCAGGGCATCGGCGCTGCGATCGCGTCACCTACCGCTCTTTCTCTCATCGTCACAACCTTCGAGGAGGGATCCGCTCGCAACAGGGCAATGGGTGTCTACGCAGGGATGTCCGCTGCCGGAGGAGCGCTCGGCCTGCTTCTCGGCGGCATCCTCGTGGACGTGGCATCGTGGCGCTGGGTGCTGTTCGTGAACGTTCCGATTGCCATCGCGGTGCTCGTCCTCACGCCGATTTCGCTGCACAAAGGTCCAGCCGGGAGCGGGCAGCGCAAGCACCTCGACGTCCCAGGGGCATTCAGCGTCTCGGCCGGGATGGCGTTTTTGGTCTACGGCCTGGTGAGCGCGCCGACTGACGGATGGGCGAGCCTCCGGACGGTGCTCGCGTTCGCTCTCGCCGGTGTCCTCCTCTCGGCTTTCGTTGTCATCGAGCGGCGCGCCAAGGAGCCCCTTATCCCCCTTGGCTTCCTCGGGAACCGCAACCGGGCGGCTGGCTACGGCGTGATGCTGCTCTTGGGGGCCGCAATGTTGTCTCTCATCTTCTTTCTCACCCAGTTTCTTCAGAACATCCTCCACTACAGCCCGATCATCGCCGGGGTTGCATACCTCCCCATTCCAGTGGGAGTCGCCACGACCAGTGCCGCCGTGTCCCGGCTCGTGCGGCGATTCGGGACGCGGCCATTCCTCGTCCTTGGCCCTGTCTTCGTCTCCTCAGGCCTCTTCTGGTTGTCGGGAGTGAATGCCACGTCGAGCTACGGGCACATCTTTGGTCCCCTCGTGCTCGTCGGGTTGGGCATGGGCCTCTCGTTCGTCCCTCTCACGCTGAATGCCGTCGCCTCGGTGAGTGGGCATCAGTCGGGTCTTGCGTCGGCATTGCTCAACACGAGTCAGCAGGTGGGAGGGTCGCTCGGACTGGCCACCCTTGTCACCGTGGCGGCGACCGCGACGCGCGACCAGCTCCAGCGCTCGGTCGCCGGGCTCCGCACACCTGGGGGCGGCCTGCGCACGCTCCGCCTTCACGCGCTCCAATCGGCGGCGAGTGTGCACGGGTACCAAATGGCCTTTCGCTGGGGTGCGGGGGGAGCGGCGCTTGCCTTCGTCATCGCGGTGCTGCTGCTGCTGCGCTCCCCGGCACCGAGCCACGTTGCGGCGGCATGAAGTCGTCCTTCAGGGTCCCTGGGGACCGGCGGGGGCTGTGTAGCCGCTCGTCCCTCGTCGCTCGACGCCTCTGGCTCGGTTGACGAATTCCACGACAGCCCTCCATTCAGGCGCGTCGAGCTGACGCGAAGCACTGAGGGGATTGATCGGCGTGAGCCCGGCAAGGCGAGCCATCTCTCGTCGCACCCGCATGATCGAACGGCGAGAGACCGAGAGCGCTTTCTGCGCTCGTCGCCCGTCGAACACGTCCAACATCCCCTCTTCCTCGAGGAAGTGAAGGGCGGCATTGGGACGCGAGTTGGGTCCGAGCCCCAAGCGGGCCAGCACGTCGGCCGCGGGAGCCTGAACGCGGTGCGCGGGGTCAGGGGAGTGGATTGCTCGAAGCAAAAGGTCGAGGTCCTTCACGTCTTGATGGCGGTAAAAGTAGTCCGCACCGGCTTCGGCCATCCTCAAGCGCAAGAACGCGTTCCCGAAGTGGCCGCTGATGACGATGACAAGCGTCGGATCGGGACCTGGGTGGGCTCTCACGGCTTCGACGACGCGAACTCCAGGAAAGCGGTCAAACGGTTCGCTGGCGTCGTGGGCGTCCACCAGCGCCACGTCGACCCCGGCCCAGCCGTCACCGAATGCCATGGCCTCTCGGGGAGACATCTCGACGACGTCGAAGCCGGGCACTTCGCCAAGCGCAGTTGCGCGTCCGTGGCGGACCCACAGGTCGTCGTCGACGATCACCACTCGCACGAAAGGTCACGTTAGCGAAGCAGGCCGACCGAGCCTGGAATCTTGGCAGTCGTGAGCAGTATGTAGGTCGCTGAACAGGAGAATCGAGTCCTGCCCCTCCGTTCCCCCCCGCGCCGGGCGTCGAGCAGAGGCGCGCGAACAAGCCTGTTGTGTCGCGCGCACATCACGTTCACAATCTCTATAGGCGCAGTGCTCCCAGACCTGGCGGATCTAGAGGGGGGCGTGCGGCGGAACCGGTGGCTGGTAGCGTCGGGGTCTCCTTCGAGAAGGGGGCCCCGACGGCCATTTTGGTCCCAAATTCCCGACTGGTGCCGTTGGCACGTGTGCCGCGGTCTGGGATGGGGTCCGACGTGAGCAGCATCGTGTCGTCGGCCATCTTCGAATCTTTGCCCCGCACGAGACCTTTCTTCTCCCCTTCTTCGTAACGGCCACCCGCCGGCCGGCGTGCGGTCGTACACTCCGAGGTCGATGAAGGTCGCAGCCGTGGCGAACCAGAAGGGCGGGGTGGCCAAGACCACGACGGTCCATTCGCTCGCCGTCGCGCTGGCTGAGAAGGGCCAGCGGGTCCTGGCAGTCGACCTTGACCCGCAGTCGTGCCTCACGTACTCGTTCGGAGTCGACCCCGACTCACTTGAGCAGTCGCTCCACGATGTGCTCGTCCGGCGGGCCAAGGTCGCCGACGTGAGCGTGGCAGTGCCCGGAGTCCCCGGCATCACGTTGCTCCCGGCAACGATCGACCTCGCCGGTGCAGAGGTCCATCTTCTAGCGATGACCGGCAGGGAGCACGTCCTTGCCCGCGCGTTGTCCCATGTGCTCGCCGACTTCGATGTCGTGCTGATCGACTGCCCGCCGTCGCTCGGGATCCTCACGATCAACGGCCTTACCGCCTCCGAGGGCATCCTCGTTCCACTGCAATGCGAGGCGTTGAGCTGCCGAGGCGTCGGTCAGCTTCTCGAGACCGTCGAGGACGTGAGGATGTTCGCCAACGCCGACGTGAAAGTGCTCGGGGTGATCGCCACGATGTACGACCGGCGGACCCGCCATTCGCGCGACGTGCTCCTGGAGGTCGAAGAACGGTTCGGCCTCGACGTGTGGGAACCCCCAGTACCGAAATCGGTGCGTTTTGCCGAAGCACCGCGCACGGGTCGCTCGATCCTCCAGCATGCCCCGGGATCGCCTGGGGCGAGCGCGTACCGCCAACTCGCGGCTCGGCTCGTCCACGAGTTGGTCGAAGCGTAGGGACTCGATGGAGAGCGAACGCACGGAGAACCGTCCTGTGGCACCTGATGCCGGCCCAGGAACGCACTACCCGTCGGCAGGCCGGGGTGGACCGCCCGTCGATCCACCTGCGTCGGCGCGGCGGCACAGGACTGACCCATTCGGCAAACGGGCACTGTTCTGGCACCCGGGGGACGCCTCGGCGGCCCCCGGTACGTGGGCATCGCCCAACGGATCTCGAAGCGATGGCAAGCGCGCCTTGTTCACGGCGAGCACGCGGTCGACGCCGCCTGCGGGCAGAGCGGGGCGGACAGGGTCCCAAGGTGAGCCCGTCGCCGGGCATGGCAGTGTGGACGACCGAGGGAGCTTCATCGTCTCGTGCTCGACATGCGGTGCGGAGAGCCGGATCGGGCTCTTGGACCTCCTCATCTTCCAGCTCCCGCTCGGGTGGTGGTTGCCCCGCGGGCGCTACGACCACCGGATGACCTGCCCAGCCTGCCGTCGCAGGGCGTGGGTAGGTGTCACTGTACGGCGCCCGTGAGCATCCAGGGCATCGTGGACAGCGGGGGGTACCCCGCCGTGTTCGGTCTTGTCATGGTCGAGAGCTTCGGCGTGCCGATACCCGGTGAAACGGCGCTCATCGCAGCTGCCACCTATGCAGGTGCGACGCACCGGCTTTCGATATGGGTCATCTTCGTCGTCGCGTCTGCCGCAGCAGCCCTCGGGGACGCCACGGGCTACTTCATCGGTTCGAAGGGTGGGTACCGATTGCTGCGACGTTGGGGGCATTACGTACGCTTCGACGAATCGAGGATCAAAGTTGCGCGTTACCTGTTCTCGCGGCACGGAGGAAAGGTCGTCTTTTTCGGTCGGTTCATTTCGATCCTCAGGACCTACGCGGCCTTCTTGGCTGGGGTAGCACTCATGCGCTTCCGCCGCTTTCTCGTCTTCAACGTCGCCGGAGGGATCCTATGGGCAGCCTTCTACAGCTTCGCCGCGTATTTCGCCGGATCGACGCTTGCCCGTGTGACGACCCCCGTCGACATCGCGTTCGGAGCGGCTGCCGTGATCGCGATCGTCGCGGCCGCGATCGTGGTGCATCGACGCCTGGGGGCGCTCACCGAAGTGGCCGAAGCTGCGTTCCCCGGACCGCTCGAGCCGTAAGAGCGCTCAGCTCGGTACCGTCAAGAAGAAGCGAGCCGGGATGCTCGGCTCGCGACGGACGCGGCCTCGGCGCTCCAGGAGCACGAGGTGGGCAAGCGTCTCGCCGTTCGCAGCGCGCTGCATGAACGCAGGGATCTCGTTCCAAGGTCGCGACCATTCGAGCGACAAGGTGAGCTCCCACGCCGAAGCACCCGGATGAGATGCCAGGGAGCGCTCCAGAGTTTCGAGGCGCTTGGCGTGGTGCAGCTCGATCTCACTGATCCTCGAATCGAGGCCGACGAACCGGTACTCGTGAGCCGGGAGCACTTCTTGGGGGTCCAGGTAGCGCAGTCGAGCGAGCGATTCGAGGTAGTCCCCCAAGGGATTGGCGTCCTGCTGGCTGTGAAAGGAGATGTTCGGCGTGATCCGCGGCAGGACATGGTCGCCTGACAACAGGAGCTTGTGACGGTCGCTGAACAGGCAGATATGACCGGGTGAGTGCCCTGGGGTCCAGATCGTCCTGAGGTCCCAGCCGGGCAAGTCGAGCTTCTCGTCGTCCTCGACCAGTACGTCGGGCTCGGCCATCGATACCAGCGACCTGATCTCCATCGACGCGTGGGCAAGGTCGGGCAGCTTGTCGTCGGGGACCCCGGACATCGACAAGAGCGTCGTCATGCGCGCAACCAGGTCGTCGGTCTCGACATAGCGGCCTCGCAACAGGGCGGCATCAGCAGGGTGGAGCGCTACCCACGCCCCCGATGCCTCTCGGACCCGTCCTGCCAGGCCGTAATGGTCCGGGTGGATATGGGTGACCACCACGGCCTTGACGTCGCCGATCGTGGCCCCCGCAACCGTCAGCCCCTGACACAAGGCCTCCCATGCCTCATCGGTGTTCCATCCGGCGTCGACGAGGGCGACGCCATTGGTGAGCTCGAAGAGGTACACCAGGACGTAGCGCAGGGGGTTGTTCGGGATCGGTACGGGGATCGACCAGAGACCCGGGCGAACCTGCTCCACCGGAGGGAGGACATGGCGATCCCAGGCGTCCTTTTGCAGGGTGCCGCTGATCGTGGTCACGTTAGGCACGGTACACGTGGGTCGCGACAGGCACCAACGAGGTGCTCGATGCCTCTCGAGCTGCCGAGCGACCGGCCTCTGGGCATTTTCAGGTGCTTCAGTGTCAGAACTGTGGTAGAAAGGTGAGAGCAGTTACTGTCCGGTAGATTCGTGGGTAGTATTGAGGTGTCTCCCCGTGGGGCGGGGACGCCCTTGGTTGGCGGTCTGCAGAGGCCTCTTCGGCGTCGTGCCGGTCCCGAGGCTCCGTGGAGACAAGGGGGGGTACGTGGTCCACGTGGACGCTTCGCAGTGGCGGTTCCGGCAGGTGATCGAGAGTTGTCCCGACGTGTTCATCGAGATCGACGGCGAGTGTGCCATCACCGAATGGAATGCCGAAGCCGAGCGGCAGTTCGGTTGGACGAGGGATGAGCTCATTGGCCGCTCGATCTTCGCAATCGTCGGCGATCAGGCCACCGACGTCATCGAGCAGGGTGTTTCGGTCCTGAAGGCGATGGCGGCCACCGAGACACCCGACTCGGACGAGATGACCCGGGTGTTCCCGTCTCTCGCAGTAGACGTCTGGCACAAGGACGGACGGATGCTCTCGACGACTGGCATGGTGTTCGCCACCCAAGTCGATACGGAGCTGCGCCTCGGAGGCTTCTTCAAGACGACAGAGCGCAGCGAAGGGCCTGTGCACCACATTCTCGATCGTGACCGGCTTCACGACCAGCTCACCGGCCTTCCGAACCGAACGCTGTTCATGCGGCGCCTCGGAGTCGCTCTCGACGATCTCGGGGACGCGACGGGCTCGGTGGCAGTGGTCGTGATCGATCTCGACCGGTTCAAGGCGATCAACGACGCGCTCGGCCATGACGCGGGCGACGACGTTCTGGTGACGGTGGCATCGCGCCTCCGCTTGGCCGGCGGGGCGGTCAGACCCATGCTCTGCCGGCTCGGCGGTGATGAATTCCTTGCGCTCTTCGAGCACGCAGCCACACGTGCCGGGGAGTTCGCCGAAGACTTCGCCGATGCCGCCCTCGCGGCAGTTGAGGAGCCAATCGATGCCGGTGGGAACGAGATCTTCTTGACGGCGAGTGTCGGCATCGCGTCGACGGATTCCGCCCTCTACGATGCGTCACAACTGGTGTCCAATGCCGACGCGGCGATGCACGAGGCCAAAGCGGCGGGAGGCAAGGGGAAGCGTCTGTTCGGCGAAGCCATGCGCGCCCTCGTCATCGAGAAGATGACGACCGAGCACTCCCTGCACCGGGCGCTCGATCGTCGGGAGCTCACGCTGTTCTACCAGCCGGTCGTGGACATCTCGGGTTCCTCGACGGTGGGCGTCGAAGCCCTGATCCGCTGGCAGCATCCCGAGCAGGGCCTCGTCGCACCGGATCGCTTCATCCCGGTGGCCGAGGAGAGTGGTCTCATCATCCCGATCGGTGCATGGGTGCTGGAAGAGGCCTGCAACCAACTGCGGCACTGGCGTCACCATGGGCACAGTGACGACTCGGGGATGATGGAGGTGAACCTCTCGGCACGCCAGATCGACCACCCCGGCATCGTGGGCACGGTCGAGGACATCCTCGGCGCGACCGGTCTCCCACCTGAGAACTTGACGCTCGAGATCACCGAGAGCGCGTTGATGCGCGATGCCGTGGCGGCACTTGGAGTCCTGCGAGCCCTCAAGAGCATCGGAGTGTCGCTCGCCATCGACGACTTCGGCACGGGATATTCGTCGCTGAGCTACCTGCAGCGTTTCCCCCTCGATGTCCTGAAAGTCGACAAGTCGTTCGTCGACGAGCTCGATCACGACCGCGGAGCGGAGATCGTGGCCGCGGTCATCAACCTTGCCCACGCACTCGGTCTGCATGTCGTGGCCGAGGGCGTGGAGTCTGAATCGCAACTCGACGTCCTGCGCCACCTTGGCTGTGATTACGCTCAGGGGTACCTGTTCTCCCGGCCGGTGCCGGCAACCGAGCTGGCGGAATCGTTCCTACTCGGGGCCTGACCCAACAGCACAACGCACTGCAGATCTTTGGTATGGTCTTCACAGAAGTGTCTGAGCTGGTCGAACGTGCCGTGTCCAAGCGATCACCCACGCGATAAGCGTCCCCAGTCCACACCGCCTGCCGCTTGACCAGGAACGGAGCGAGGAGGTGCCGC
>JAJYWG010000010.1 GCA_021791615.1 Actinomycetes bacterium | reverse complement strand
CGAGGTTCCCGCCCCCCGGCGCGCCAGTCGCGGTCCAGGTGACCGACCAGTAGAGGGTGGCGGTCACCTGGTAGGTGCCGGCGCGTCCCCAGGTGTAGGAGCAGTTCGTCGTCGCGTTCGGGGCGGACGCGCTGTAGACGGTGCCAGGCCCGTCACAGGTCACGGCGTCACCGTCGCCCATGTTCCACACCACCTTGGAAGGGGTGGCGGTCGCCGTCGTGGTCACCGGTCCGGCCGTGGCCGACGCCGTCAACGTCCGCCACTCGCCCGCCGCCAACCACAGCCACGACGCCACGCCCACCAGCTGCAGCGCACCGTCCGGAGGCGCCATCTCGATCGTCGGCGAGGCGAACCCGAGCTGCTTGGCCGCCTGCTCGGCCACCACCACCGGGTCCACCTGCACCGTCCCCGACGCCGGCACCGCCCCGGTCACCCAAAACGGCGGCATCGGGTCGATGACCCCCGGGCCCCGGCAGTCGGGGAACACCCACTGTCCCGGCTGCGGTCCGCCGACACCAAGGGCAGCGGTCGCAGACGCCCCACCGGCGCCGTAGGTGCAGCCATAGGGCTGGTTCGGGTTGGGCTTGCCCGGCGGAGGATCGCTCTGCGCCCCAGTCGCCCACGAGGTGTTCGCCGGGGGGGTCCAGTACGTGTGGCCGGCCTGCACGCTGAGGGTGCCGCCCGAGGCCTGCGCGGCGGTGAAGTTGTTCTGCCCGTCGCCGTCGCCCGCCCATGCCTGACTCGTCCCGGCCAGGACCGGGACCACCGCGGCCAACGCGACCGGGCCAATCAGGAACCGGGCGCGCATTTCCCGTCCGTGACGGTCTGCTTGTAGACCTTCCACACGCCGCCGGACAGCACGAGCGTCGAGGTCACCCCGTCGTTCTCCGGCGGCGTCACCGGTGGCACTGGTTTGCCCGTGGCCTGGTACACCAGCTCGGTGTCGCTGTAGACGCAGTCGACCACCGTCGCCGACGTCGCCGACAACGCGGTGATCTTCGGGTGCAACGTCGTCGGGCCTCGTCCAACGATCCCGTCGCGCTGGTCGGCCAGGAGGTTGGCCTTCACGCTCTGCAGCTGCGGGTCGACCATCGTCGCCGGAAGCTGCGGGTCCTCCGGGTTGGCGTCGGCCAACGCGTGCTCGAACGCGGCCCAGCTGGCGCGGTAGGCCTGGAGCACCGCGGTGGCGGTGGGATCGGCGGTCGTGGACGACACCGGGACGCTCGTGGTCGGCTCGTCACGGGTCGTCGTTGGATGCGAGGCTTCACTCCCGCCGCTTCCCCCGCACGAGGCCAGCACCAGTCCGGCTGCGACTGGCCAGGCGGCCAGTACCGCTCGCCGTCGCCCGGGGTGTCCTTCGCAAAGGCGCCACTGACGGCCTCGTCGTCGCCAGGCTCCTACCGATGCTGCGTCCACTGGCTTTCCACCGCCCCCACCCCAGCCCGTCACCGGATCGGGAGGCACCTTTCCGCTATGCACTCACACGATCTCCTCTGATCGAAGGCTCCCTCCTCGGGGCTGGTCGGCGACGGACGCCACCGCTACGGCGTGGAGTGGTGGTGATCCTGGGGTCGTCCCAAAACTGTTTGAGGTCCGCATCGGCTTATCCCCAAGAGACACGCCTCCCAAGTTTGAGGGTAGGTCCGCGGGTGCCGGGACGTCTATCCGTGGGGGTGGTGCTATTACTGCTAGTAGTAGAACTACCAGGTGTAGCAGTACGATCAGGGGGTGCGGACGGCAGCATCCGACCCGGTGGCATCGAGGCATGCCGAACTGGCGGCGTTCCTTCGTGCCCGTCGAGCCGACCTCAAACCTGAGGACGTCGGGCTGCACCCCCCGCCGGGACGGCGCAACACGCCCGGCCTGCGCCGGGAGGAGGTCGCCCAGATCTCGGGCGTCGGGGTGACGTGGTACACGTGGCTCGAGCAGGGGCGGGTGGTCGCCACCAGCGCCCACGTCATCGATGCGCTGGCTCGCGCCTTTCGCCTCGACCGAGAAGCCCACCATCACCTGCGCTTCCTCGCTGACCTCCCCGTTCCCGAACCCGACCAGATGCCCGACGGTGCTAGCCCCGAGCTCGATCGGCTTCTCGCCACCTTGATGCCCGCACCGGCCTGTCTTCTGGGCCCGAGGTTCGACTTCATCGCCTGGAACGAGATCTTCGCCACGTTGTGGGATCCCGCTGGCCTACCTCCAGGTCGCCGGAACGTCATGTGGCTGGCCTTCGCCGACCCCGCGCACCGACGCACGTGGGTCAACTGGGGGGACCGCAGCCGCATCCTCCTCGCCGAGTTCCGGGCCGCCGCGGGTCAGCACGCCGGAGACGTTCGATTCGCGGAGCTCGTCGAGGCGCTCAACGAAGCCAGTACGGAGTTCCGGCTCTGGTGGTCCCACTACGAGGTGCGTCAGTCCATCACCGGCCCCATCACGATCCGCCACCCTGGCGCCGGAATCATCAAGCTCGACGTCATCGAACTTCGAGTCAGCGCGCACCCCTCGCTCACCCTGGCCGTCCACGTACCGGTGACGCCCCTGGATCGCAAGAAGCTCACTGCCCTCTCCTGAATTCTTGCCTACTGCCACGACGGGAGTGTGACGCATCACGCCGCGTCGAGCAGGCAGACGAATGCCGCCTTCCTTCGCGTCAGATCGGGAGATGGGCTCGCTGATCCGGCGTCGTTCCCGTTCGGACGCTCCGCCCCACACGCCGTGGTCGATGTGATGGTCGATGGCATAGTCGAGGCAGGCTGGACCCTGCGGGCGGGCCGCGGCCCCTCAACCGCCGTCGCCGATTGCATCCACGCTTGTTTCGTCCGGGGGCGCACCGCCCATCATCTTGAGCATGGTCATGCCGCCCGTGCGCACGAAGCGCCAGAGCAGCACCCCGGCCAGTACCAGGAACGCGATGTTGAGGATGGTGTCGTAGTTGAGGGTGATGTGGGGCTCGATCACCCGGGCGTTGTGGCTCGAGGGCACCAGGCCAAGCCCGCCAAAGATCAGCTCGGTCAGGTAGCCGGCCCCGACCATGGTGAGGTAGAAGGTGCCGAGCAGGAACAGCGCCACCTTGGTGCCGTAGTACTTGCGGTAGATGACGAGGACGGGGAAGACGATCAAGTCGGCGAAGATGAAGCTCACCACCCCGCCGAAGCTGATCCCCCCGTTCCACAGCACCGCGGCCAACGGCACGTTGCCGATAGAGCAGACGAAGCTGACAAGGGCCACCAGCGGGCCGATGAGGGGTCCCCATACC
Organism: Actinomycetes bacterium; assembly: GCA_021791615.1. The sequence goes on along the minus strand of JAJYWG010000010.1, from coordinate 6,767 downwards.
TTGGCCAGAATGGGATGGCCGGTGAAGAAGAAGGCCCGGAAGAAGCTCTCGGGCACCCAGGCGGCGATGGCGCCGGCCATCAGAAGACCGCCCACGATGTCTCGCAGCACGGCCGCCCAGTCCATGACGAAGGAGTGGCTGATGGCGGTGAAACCGGCCGGCGAGGTCACCCGGCGCCACAGCGGTCCGTCCTCGGCCACGCTCATATCCATGGCGGCATGGCCCTCCATGGAACCGGCCCGGCCTCTATCCGCCTGGCGGCGAGCGGCCTCGACCAGCCGGGGGGACAGCAAGACCCGGAACACCAGGGCGAGCAGCACGATCATGATCGGGCCACCCACGAACTCGGCCAGCGTGAACTGCCAGGCGAGCAGCAAGGCCAGGATGATGCCGAGCTCGACCACGAGGTTGGTGGAGGCGAACTCGAAGGCCATGGCCGCGGTGAAGTCGGCCCCCTTGCGAAACAGCGAGCGGGCCAGAGCCACCGCCGCATAGGAGCAGGACGACGAGGCCGCCCCCAGACCCGAGGCGATGGCCAGGCTCCGCGGCGAGGCGTCGGGCAGGAGTCGGGTCACCTCGGACTTGCGCACGACGGCCTGGACCACCGCGGAGAGGGCGAAGCCGAGGACGAGCGCCCAGAGGATCTCCCAGCCCATGGAGCCGGCGACGGCCAAGGCGTGGACTACCGCGTGCAGCACGCGCATGGACGCTCCTCTCGTCGGTTGCGGGCTCCGCCCGATCCGTCGCTACCAGTACCCGATGGCCCTGACGAGCGTGCGCGCCTCGGAGTGGCTACGCCACACCGGACCGGCTTCCCACCTGCTGCCCGCCGGCGTGGCGGGCACAACGCCGATGCCGGGGCGCTGGTCGCCGGGATGGATGACGACCAGCGCCCGCGTGCCTGCCATAGCGTCAGCGCCAACCGGGTCGGCGCGCACGACCCGGGACGACGACACGGTCTGTTCTATGACGGATCCTCGGTCCGCGCACCGTGGCCACCATGGGTGGGTGCGTTGAACAACACGAACAGGTACCCGAGCGACGGCACGAGGAGGATGCCGCCCACCAGCAACGCCCACAGCATGGCGTGAAGGGTCGGCGCCGGGGCGGCGGCGGCCGCCACGGTGGGACCACCGACGAGCAGTTGGGGATACTGGGCCACCGCCCAGCCCCAGACGACCGCCACCACAGCCATGGCGCCGGTCACCCGTACGATCCCGTAGTGGCGGCGCCACAGCAGACCGAGCGAGACCACTCCGGCTGCTCCCGACACCACGACGAGCGGCAGTGCCCGGCCGGTCAGCCCGGCAAAGAGCACATGGGCATCGGCGTGCAGCACGGCGATTCCCGACAGCGACACCCCACCGACGACGACGCCGGCACCGAGCGCTCGGCGGCGAAAGGCGTCGGCCAGGTCGGTTTCGCCGTCGCGGGCGGCATCGCCGGTGAGGTACACCGCAGCGAGCCACGCACAGGTCCCCACGGCGAGCACCCCACCGAGCAGCGACGTCGGGTTGACCCACGATCCGACGATCGACCCGCGGGCGATCCCGAGCGGCACGCGCCCCGAGGCGATCCCGCCGGCGGCTGCACCGAGGAAGAACGGCGTGAGCACCGATGCCGCCGCGAAGGTGGCGCCGAGAACCCGCTTCGACGAGAGGTCGTGGACCGACTTGCGGAAGGCGAACGCGGAGCCTCGCAGGATGACGCCGATGGCGACGATCGTGAGCGGGATGTAGAGCGTCGAGGCCACGGCGGCGAAGGCGGTCGGGAACCCCGTCCACAACACGACGAGGGCGAAGATCAGCCAGACGTGGTTGGCCTCCCACACCGGGCCGATCGAGTGCTCCACCCGGTCGCGCAGGCGCGCCCCACCTCGAGCGGTGCCTGCCGTCAGGTCCCAGAACCCCCCGCCGAAGTCTGCTCCGCCGAGGAGCGCGTAGGCGCTCACCGCCACCCACAGCACGACGGCAAGATCGTCGGCCGCCGTCATCCTCTCCCTCCGGCGGCGCTCAGACCGGCCGCCCCCGGGCGTCGGGGAACGGTCATATGACCTTGACCGCCACGGCGTCGGTCTCGGTGGGCTCGTCGAGTGGCAACGGGACGGCGGCCAAGCGTCGGAGCACCACAACGAGCACGGCGGTGAGGACGCCGTAGATGGCGACCAGCACAGGGAGCCCTACCCACAGGCCCGGGGCGGTGTTGACCGCCTGGTCGACCCGCATGACGTGGTACACGATCCAGGGCTGACGGCCGACCTCGGTGGTGACCCACCCGGCCTCCAAGGCGACGGTCGCCAGAGGGCCCGCCGCCAATGCCACCAGCAGGAAGGAGCGTCGCTCCGGAAGCGCACGGTGTCGCCACCACGACCACCCTGCCCACAGCGCCAGGAAGAGCAGCAGGAAGCCGATCCCCACCATCAGGTCGAACGAGAGGTGGACGGGGTTGACCGGAGGGCGCTGGTCGGCCGGCACGGTGTCGAGGCCGGTGATCTCGGCGTGGGGGTTGAGGTGCGTGAGCAGCGACAGGCCGTCGGGGATGTGGACGGCGAAGCGCATCTTGCCGGCGATGTCGAGGCCGCCGAGGGTCTCGGGCACCCCCTTGGCAGTGTGGAACACGCCCTCCATGGCGGCCAGCTTGATCGGCTGGTGACTGGCCACGTATCGGGCGGAGAAGTCCCCGACGATGCCTTGGACCGGGGCGAGGACCGCCCCCATGGTGAGCCCGATCCGCAGCCCGGTGCGGTGGTAGCGGTCGCGCTTGCCGCGCAGGATGGCCGCCGCGTACACCGCCGCCACCCCGAAGCCGGTCACCATGTAGGCGGCCAGGATCATGTGGGTGGTCTCGGTGGGGGTGGCCGGGTTGAAGATGCCGGCCCAGGGGTCGACGTGGGTGACCCGACCGCCGACGAGGCGAAAGCCGGTCGGGTCGTTCATCCACGAGTTGGCGGTGACGACGAACCATGCCGAGGCCATCCCGGCGAGCGCCACCGGCACCCCGGTGAGCAGATGGGCCCGGGGCGTCAGGCGGTCCCAGCCGTACAGGTAGATCCCGAGGAAGATGGCCTCGATGAAGAAAGCGAAGCCCTCCAAGGTGAACGGGAACCCGAAGATCGCCCCGAAGCGGCTCATGAGCCCTGGCCAGAGGATCCCGAGCTCGAAGGACAGGATCGTCCCCGACACCGCCCCCACGGCGAAGAGCACGCCCATCACCTTGGCCCACCGGCGGGCGAGCAGGAGATAGAGCGGGTCCCCGCTGCGGCGCGCCTTCCACTCGGCGTAGAGCACCAGGATGGGAAAGCCCACTCCGAACGAGGCCAGCACGATGTGCCAGCCGAGCGAGAAGCCCATCTGGGCGCTGGCGAACGCCCGGTTGGTGGCGAGCCGCGCCGAAGAGACCGCCACGATCATCACCCCGTCCACGGGCACCCCCGTATCGGTAGGTCGTCCCCGACGATCCCGCCGGGATGAGGCCACACGTCAACCGGAGGAGATCCGATGCCGCACGGCACGCCCCTGGCCGGCTGGGGCCGGCGTCGGTACCCCGACGCTATCGCCGCGGGCCGCCTGCCGTCTGGGCGTTCGCCTGGCGCCGTCGCCGCCCACTGCCTCACCATCGCCGCTCAGTCGCAGATCTGGTCAGGGAAGACTTGGGCGCGTAGCGCGGCTCGGCGCACCTTCCAGGTCGCCGTGGTTGGCAGCTCGTCCCAGTTGAGCACTCGCGGCACACCCAGGCTGGGCATGTCGGCGGTCGCGGCCGTCCAGCGTGCCGGGTCCAATGCACCGTCTCCCCTGACGGTCGCGACGGCTGCCGGGCGGCCGGTCGGATCGGGAATGATCACCAGCTCGTCCAGCTCCTCGAGGCGCGCGAGCAGTACGTCCTCCCAGGCCAGGTAGTCCGGCGCATCGGCCACCGCGTCGACGGCACGGCCCTGAAGGCGCAGCGCGCCGCCGATCCGACGCGAGCCCACGTCGCCGGTGCGCCACCAACGGTCGCGCCATCCGCGCGCGGTGCGCTCGGGATCGCCCAGGTATCCGGCGAACAGCCCCGGACCGCGCACCTCGATGGCGCCCGGCTTGCCGCGGCGATGCACCACGGCGTCGGTCGTCGGGTCGACGACACGCACCCGGTTGAACGCCAAGGCCGGCCAGCCGACGAGGCGCGCGTCGCCGCTTCGTCGGCGGGAGACCCGGAAGCTCAACGCGATGGCGCCGGTCTCGCTTTGGGCGTAGGCCTGGGCGTAGACCGGTAGGTGCCGCCGCGAGGACGCCAACATCGTCCGGATCGTCCGGGGGTGGGCGGCGTCGAAGGTCGACAGGAAGATCCGCACGTTCGCCAGTGGTGCCGCGGGGTGCTCGGCGAGGCCCTCCCAGTGGGCGAAGACGTTGGGAAACGTCTCGATCAGGGTGGGCCGGTGCCGAGCCAACAGCTCGGCGGCCGAGGCGGGATCGGGATCGACCATCGCCAGGTGCGGCACCCCGAGCGCGGCGATGGTGGCCAACCCCGACAGGGTGCGGGCGTGGGCGGTGGTGAGGCAGGTGGCGATGACGTCGCGCCGGCCGAGGAGGAGCCGGCCACCGAGCACTTGGACGAGGGATTGGCCGGCGAGGCTGGCGCCGGTGTGGGAGATCAGCTTCGGCGGCCCGGTGGTGCCCGAGGTGTGGGTGACGGCCACCAGCTCATGGTCGGCTCGCGGCGAAGGCGGTGGCACGTGGCCCCCTCGGAGCTCATCGATCCCGATCCCGCCGGTCTCGGAGCCGTCCACGTTGACGAGTCGACCCGTCACTCCCGCAGCGGCGAGGCCGTGTTTGGCGATGGCGGCATCGTCGGCGATGGTCAACGGCTTGCCCAGCCGGTGCAGCAAGGCAGTGATCGTGTCGGGGTCGAACTCGGGGGCAAGGAGTGCGGGCACGGCCCCGAGCCTCCCGGCCGCTTGGGCGAGCGCCACGACGTCGACATTGTGGGCTTTGACGATCGCCACAACCTCTCCCCGCCGAAGTCCCGCCGCGCGCAGCCAGCCGGACGCCTCGACGACGAGTCGGGCGAAGGCCGCATAGTCGGTGTCGACACCATGTTCAGGAGCGATGTGCAACGGGCGGTCCAGCCACAGTGGGACCGGGCCGTGAGCTTCCGCGGCGGCCTCTGCCAGTAGCCCCCAGGAGGCGGCGGCGGGCCCCCACAGGAGCCGCCGCCCGGTCGGACTCGCCAACATCCTCCCGAGCCAGGTCACCGTCCGACGTCAACCGTCGGCACGACGGTGAGCACACGAAAAGGACGCCGGTCGGTCGTGCAACAAGGCGGAACCGAGCGGCCGAGGCTCACGCTTTCACACCGGGATCCCACGGCAACCGCACGAACCGGTGGAGGGGGCAGTGACCGGTCAGCCCGCTCACGACGAGATCGGCGACGGCGAGCCACCCGATCACCACCAGGCTCACACCCCACGCACCGGCGACCACGCCGGGCACGACCGCGCCGGTCAGCGCCGCGATCACAAGTCCGGCAAGGACCCGCGCCACCTGCTCCGCTCGTGACATGTTCACGGGGAAGTGGTGTCGCCAGCCCGTCACCTTCCCGCCGAGCGAGGATGGCCGCGCACTGCGCTCCAGCGTCGTTGGCCCGGTGGCAGCCACGCTGGTCCACACGCTAGGCCCGTGCTCCGAGGTGGCCCCTTCGTGGGCGACGGGAGCGGGCAGCGGTGCTCGCCCACGTAGCCGCGCCAGCTCCTCTCGAGCGCTCGCCAGGTGGGCATCGAGGTCCGAGACGGCGCCGCCAGCGTGCTCGGCGCCGCCAGCGTGCTCGGCGCCGAACATCCTTCGCATCGAAAGGAGGAGCGGTCGGCGGCCCCGGCGCATCGGCCGGACGCAGAAGGCGTAGGCGGCGACCGCGACCACCCCCAGGAGACCGGCGGACGTGAGCAGGGTCACCGATGCTGTCTCGCCGGGCGCCCGCCGGTGTCGGCCTTGGCCGCCTTGAGCTGGTCGATCTCTGAGCGCAAGCGAGCCAGCTCGGCCGCCTTGGCTGGGTCGGCCATCGGCACCGACGGTGGCTGCTGGGAGGCGTTACCGCCCCGGCGCATCCCCCACATCATGACGCCCATCATCAACGGGCACGCCAGGACGCACAGGATGAGAAGACTGCTACCACCGCCTATCACTGCGAGAACATCTGCCATCGCGAACCGCTCCTTTCGATGAGCTACGATCGTCGCTCACCTACAGACTGTAGTAGACGATCCCGGCGCGTGGCTGCCGATCTGGGTAGTTGAACCCGCTACCCACCCCCGGTGGGGTGGGGCTAGCATAACGATCATGATCGAGTCGTACAAGCGGGAAGCGTTGACCAGGTTGCGTACCGTCGAGGGGCACCTGCGGGCGGTGATCTCGATGGTGGACGAAGAGCGCTACTGCCCGGAGCTGATGAAGCAGGTGGCGGCCCTGCAGGCGTCGCTCGAGCGGGTGAACCGTCTCCTGTTGCGCAACCACCTGGAGACCTGCGTGTCCGAGGCGATCCAGACCGGGCGCGGCACGGAGAAGATCGACGAGCTGCTGGAGGCCCTGCGGTTCAACTCCAGCCTGACCGACTTCCGCCACCTCGCCGGCCTGCCCGAGCCCGGCACGCCCGTGTCGCGGGACGAAGTGGAGGACGCATCGTGAACGCCGACGTGCACACGGTCGATCGTCGCGCCGACGGCGTGTCGGGCACCTCCCGTAGGTTGGCGGTGGAGGGGATGACCTGCGCGTCGTGCGTGGCCCGGGTGGAGCGGG
>JAJYWG010000210.1 GCA_021791615.1 Actinomycetes bacterium | reverse complement strand
ACGGTACGACGGTCAATCGCAAACTCTGAGGCCAACTCGTATACCGTTGTGCCGGATTCGTATTGGTCAACCAGTCGGGCGAGTTGCGTGTCGTTTAGCCGTTTTGCTCGCTTAGGACGCTGTCGACCGACTCGTTTGCAGCTTGTCCTGGTCAGATCCGCTCGGCGATAGGCGCTGATAGCACGGCAAAGAGCAGACGGGGTCGAGTTCGAGAACGATCGGGCGAGGACCACCAGATCGCCGTATTCGAACTCGCTCGAAGAAAAGAGCATGTTGTACGGCGGGTGGTACCCGACGTCGGCGATCTTGCCGTCGCGCACGTCGATGCGGGTGGAGACGGCTTGGTTGAACCGCCGCCGGGTGGGTGCGGAGGCTCGGGCGTAGGCCCCTGGCGCAGTTGGTGGCGAAGCGCATGGCGGCCTCGAGGATCTCCTGCCACTCGGCCAGGTGGGCGGCGACGGCGGCGAGTCGTTCTTCAGCACCGCGGACGTCGGTGGCGATGCGGGCCTGCTCGGCCTTCAAGGTGGTGACGTCGATGGCGCCCGCGTAGTAGGCGTCGAGGAGCTTGCGCCGCTCCGTCTCGGCCTTGGCGAGCTTGCGGACGAGGAACTCGCGCTCGGCGGCGTTGCGGTGTTGGCGAGCGGTGATCTCGGCTTTCAGCTCTTCGCGCAGCCGCTTCAGCCAGGGCTTGGGGAGCTGGATGGGCTCGTAGAGCTGCTCGACTTGGGCTTCGACGACACCGGCCTCCCGATGACCTTCGTCTCCACCGACGGCACATCGGTCTGGGCGCTGGGCAGCGCCCCGCCATACGGGTCCGACGCCGGCCTCCTCGCCAAGATCGCTGCCACGGCTGGGACCATGAGCGACAAGGCACAGCTCCCCGCGACCGGGAATATCGTGCCGGACACCCTCGGCGTCTACGCAGGCACTGCGTGGGTCATCAACGACGGCGCGGGCACCCTCACCAGGATCAGCCCCTGACAAGCACCCGAGGGCAGCGGCGGACGCCGTTCGATGGTGCGCACGTGTGTCGCGTGCCTCATCACCCCGGATCCCTCCGCGGTCACCTTCGCTGAGCTGACGCGTAACATTGGCCTGTGAACTGGCGGATCAGGAAAGCCGGCTTCGGCCAGCGGTTGGCCGGAACCGGCCGGTCGCGGTGGCGACTTACGGCGGTGGCCGCGGTGTCTTCTGCTGTCGTGCTGGCGGCCGTTGTCGTGCCGCTTGCGGTGATGGGAACGTCTTCACCGCCGCGCAGCGCCGGAGCACTCCGTCGGTCGAGCGCACTGCCGCGGGCAGCTCGTCGCGTTGCGCGGAATCGCGCTCGGGCACGCTCCGCCGGGATGCGCCATCGGCCACCAGACCAGAGCTCCGGGAAGGCCGCTGACCCCGAGTTGGCGTGCGGGTCATGCTATCATCGCGCGGTGCAGTCCAATCTCGCGGTGCCCAGAGCTTTGGCGGTGGATGTTCCGTCGGCCAAGCGATGACGGATCAGCGAACGCACTCCGGTGCGGGCGGGGAAGGTGCCGTCAAGGGGCAGATCACGAGCATCGAGGGCATCCCGGCGCTGTCGCTCGACGCGATCAGCTCGGTCGCTTACGGGCCCGAGGCGATGCTCGTGGTGCTGGCGACGGCCGGTGCGGGCGCGCTGGCCAAGATCGAGCCGATCACGATAGCCATCGTCGTGCTCCTCGTGATCCTGGTCTTCTCCTACCGCCAGGTCATCGCGGCCTTCCCCGAGGGTGGCGGCTGCTACGCCGTCTCCAAGGCCAACCTGGGCGCCCGGGCGAGCCGTCTTGCCGGCGCGTCGCTCGTGGTCGACTACGTCTTGACCGTTGCCGTCTCGATCTCTGCGGGGGTCGCCGCCCTCGTGTCGGCCTTCCCGACCCTTGGTCCGGACAGCCTCGCCATCTCCCTCGGGTTCCTGGCGCTCTTGACGGCGCTCAATCTGCGCGGCATCGCCACGAGCGCCCGGACGTTCCTTCTTCCGACGGCGGTGTTCATCGCGGGGATCTACGTCGTCATCGTCGCCGGGCTGTTCCGCTCCCACCCGGCGGCGGGCGCCGGCATCCACCAGGCTGTCGTCCCCAAGGTCGCCGCAGCCGTCGGGGTGCTGCTGTTGCTCAAGGCGTTCGCGGCGGGGTGCAGCGCGCTCACCGGCGTGGAGGCCATCGCGAATGACGTGCCGGCCTTCCGGGCCCCGCAGGCTCGGCGGGCGATGCGCACCGAGGTGCTGCTCGGGGGCATCCTCGGCACCATGCTGCTCGGCCTTGCACTGCTCACGGTCCGCTTCCACATCGCCCCCGAGGCCAGCCAGACCGTGCTCAGCCAGATCACCGGCGCGTCGGTCGGACGGGGGGCGATCTACTACGTCGTCGACCTGTCGACCACGCTCATCCTGGCGCTCGCCGCCAACACCTCCTTCGGCGGGCTGCCCGTGCTGGCAAGCCTTCTGGCGCGCGACAACCTGGTGCCTCACGTGTTCGGGCTTCGGGCCGACCGTCCGGTCTACCGATACGGCGTGGTCGTCCTCGCCGTGCTGGCGGGTGTGCTGCTGATCGCGGTGAACGCCAACACGAACTCGCTCATCCCGCTGTTCGCGATCGGGGTGTTCACCGGTTTCACCCTTTCCCAGACCGGCCTGGTGCGGCACTGGCACCGGGAGCGACCTCCGTATTGGTGGGCGCGGTCGGCGCTGAATGGGACCGGCGCGGCGATGACCGCGGTGGCCACGGTCATCTTCTTGGTGACCAAGTTCACCGGCGGAGCATGGGTGGTGGTAATCGCAATCCCCGCCCTCATTTTCTTGTTCTCCCGTATCGCCCGCTACTACGACGACGTCGGCGCCGAGCTCGGGCTCGGGTCGACGCCGGGGGTACCGCAGCCGGAGGGTCGCCTGATCGTCGTGATGGTCGCCACCGTGTCGCGCATGTCGGAGTTCGCGCTCGCCACGGCGCTCTCGCTCGGTCAGGAGGTGGTGGCGCTCAGCGTCCAGTTCGACGACGAGCGCGCCGCAACCCTGCAGGTCGCGTGGGACCGCTGGCAGCCCGGGGTCCCTCTGGTCGTCCTGCGCCCGCACACCCGGTCCATCGCCACGCCCGTGCTCGAGTACCTCGCCTCGCCCGAGGTCCGAGATCGTAAGGTGATGGTCCTCATCCCCGAGGTGGAGCCCCGCAAGTGGCGGCACCGGCTCCTACAGAACCAGCGCGGCTCGATCCTCGCCGACGTGCTCCGCCGCCGGAGCACCGCCGCGGTCGGACGAGTCCCGTACCACCTGGCCAAGGACTGATGCCCGGTCGTTCCTGCCAGGGACAACCTCCGCCGCCAGCGGGCCTTCCTGTGTGCGGTGCTGCATCCGGTCGAGGGTTAGCTGCTCGCCCACAGGATGGTTGCGCGCGGCCGCATCCCCGATTCCGACGCTGCCACCCGGGCGCAGCCCGGCTCGAAACCCCCGCTCCGGCAACCTTCAGCCGGTGACCGTCACCAGGGTCCCGTAGGCCAGGTACGACCATGCCTGGGCAGCCTGGGCCAGCGGCAGCTCCACGCATCCCAGGCTCTGCGGCCACCCGTAGGCGGCACGGGGGAAGTAGTGCACGGCGTCACCACCGTTAAAGTAAGCCACGAACTGCACCGGGTCGGAGTAGTGGGTGCCGTTGGGGTTAGTCCCGGTCATGGTCTGGTTGCGCAGCCGCTCGTACACGGGGAACGTCCCGTCGCCGGTTGGCCGCACCGAAATGCCCGTGTTGGCCAGCGAATGTAACACCTGCTGCCCGTCGTGCCAGATGGTGAGGGTCTCCGGCAGGGGGGTCTTGGAGGCCAGCGCATAGTTGTAGCCACCGGTGTTCACCTGGTTGGAGGCCAGCGCCAGGAGCAGGTCATTCCACAAGCCGATCGTGGGGACCCCGTTGACGGTCAGCTCGTGATCGGCCTGGAACTCCATGACCAAGCCCTTGGTGAACACGTTGTAGGCACCCTCCTGCCACTGGCTCGTCAGCGTCGCCGGCCAGCCTGCGTTCGTCCAGGCGAAGCTACCGCCCGGCGGCGAGAAGATCGCCTGTTGCTGTGCCGCCAGGTCGTTGGCGACGATAGCCGGGCCGGACGGCGTCCACGTGAGCGGCGAGTAGTCGAGCAGCGACAGCAGCTGCTGCAGCCGCTCGGTGGAGCCGGGGCCGACGGTGAAGGTATCGGTGACCGGGCTGGCCAGCCGAGCACCGTCCACCGCCAGCTCGCCGTGGCGGGCGCCGCCAGGGATGCGCACGGTGACCTGAGTGCCCGGCAGGTATGCCCCGGTAGGCGTGAACGTCAGGCTGTGGGTTCCCGACTGCACCCAGTTTCCGGGAGTCGAAGGGATCAGCACGGGGTCGGCTGCGCCGGGTGCCAGCCGGTCGGAGAACGTCACGGTGATGGGCGACGTCCCCGGGGCCGTCGACGAGCCGGGCGCAGGCGTCACGGACACCACCTGCATGGGCGTCACCGTCACGGCGGGACGGGGAGAGGCAGCCGCAGCCGGCGGCGCCTTGGCGAAGGGTCCTACGCCGACCTGCCAGGCGGTGGTAACTCCGACTATGGCCACGACGGCGGCGACGACCTCCAGCCAGATGGCGATATGACCGTTGCGCCCCCGTCGCACCTTGTACTTCTGGAACGTGCTCAGAATGACCTCCTGGGGCGGTCGAGCTGCCATGCTCCGACGCCGCCGAAATGCAACGGCGCTCCTCCCATTGTGCCCCCATTACGCTCGCGAATGGCATCGGTCGCCGTGAACTGCAGCGAACGCAGCAGCACCGAGGTGGTGCAGCCGGCCATGGTGGCGGCCTGCGGCCAGGCTCGCAACACCCGCTCGCGCTCTGCGGCCGAGGTCGGCAGCTGCGACTGGAGCGGGTGGACAAGCTTCGCCCAGACCGTGCTCGTCGAAATGCGGGCCCGCGAGGCCGATCACACCACTGAGAGTGGCGCCCAGCAACTCCCGCGGTTTCTCACGGCTTGGAGCAGGGGAAACTGGGAATTCCGGCATGAATTTCGCGAGTTTACGAGATCAACCGCGCGGTACGCCTTGAGGGCAAGGGCCTTTGGTGGGGCTGGACGGCCCAGTGATTCGTACTCGTCTTGCGGTGACCCGGACAAGCCCGCAAATTCGCGGTCAACTTCGGCCACTCATCTGGCACGCACGGGTGGTCCCTAGGTTTGGAGTTTGCGAAAAGAACCGACGAACCAGGGAGTGCGACCGTGCGCGCCACCACCTCATTCAAGCGACTTATGGATCTGCCCGGTATTCACGAGCCAGGTTTGCTAAGGGTGGCACTGAGAAGCGGCACCCCCGCAACCGTGCGGACAGTCAGCGAAGCCAGCTCGGACGGTTGCATGTCGCTGGCGAGCGTAACCTGCGCGACGTGATCCGGTGTCGCCGACCAGTTGCCAATAGCCGCGCGTTGCCCGTGCACCCCGGTTACCACGGCCTCGCAGTCCTGCCCGGCCGGCAAGCCCTGCAAATAAAGCGCCAGCTCGGTGCCCCACGGCTTGCGTACCAGCGTCACGCGTCCGGCCAGGCGAGCCGACACAGCCTGGGCACGCAGCCGGTAGCTGGTTCCCGACACCGGAGCCGCGCTTGGCGCCACGGCAAAGGCCGCCGCGACGACCGCTGCTACGGCGAAAGCGACGGTCGCGGCGCGCACGCGGCGCAAACGCCGGCGAGACCGGGCCTCGATCCGCCGGGCCTGGGCCAGCAGCCCGGGGAGCAACTCGTCTCCGGGACCGGCAAACGCCGCTTCGGCCGGATTGGAACGGGACGGGCCGGCGCCCAACAAGCTGTAATCGAATGGCTGAGTGGCTATTTGTTCATGACCGAGGCGTCCCAGCAGGCCGGGTAATGCAGCGAGCTCCACCAGTTCGGCCCTGCAAACGTCGCAATGGCGGAGATGGTCGTCGACCTCGGCGCGTGCCGCAGGCCCGAGGCCACCGGTCAGGTAGGAACCGAGCGACAGCCGCATTTCGTCGTGGCTCGTCATCGAACGTAACCCATCTCTTCAAGTACCGACCGCAGGGCCCGGAGGGCATAGTAGGTCCTCGACTTGACCGTGCCTGTCGGGATCCGAAGTTCCGCAGCGGTCTCCTCCACGGAGAGCCCAAGATAACTGGAGTAATACAGGGCCTCGCGGTGCTCGTTGCTGAGACGTGCAATGGCGTCCGCCAAAGCCCAGGTCTCCACGACGCGCTCCACCTCATCCGAGGCGGCAATGCCATCGAGAGGCTCAGGACCAGAGGTGCGGGGCCGCGCCGCATCCCGCCGCCAACCGTCGGTCAAGTAGTTACGCACCACAGTGAAGAGCCACGCCCGGGGAGATCCGCGGCTACCGTCGACTCCTTCGGGGTTCTGCCAGGCCCTAAGGAGTGCTGCTGCGACAGCTTCCTCCGCCCTCTCGCGATCCCCCGACAGCCGCAATGCAAAGGCAAACAGTGCACCGGCATACTCGTCGTGGAGCGCCACGAGGAGGCGCTCGGCCAGCGGAGGAACGGCCGAGCAACTGTCGGCCTCACCACGGCCCACGAACATCCTCGTCGAAAGATGCGGTCATTACTTCTACAACGCAAGCTCGGGCGCAGCCGTTCATCACGAACTCGCTTGAACCCTCCGGCCCGTCACTGCGTTCCTGTAGGTGGAAACGCTTCGAACCTTACGGAGGAATCTCATGCGACACCTTGGATCAAAGCTGGCGCTCGGAGCCATCAGCGTCGGCGCACTTACCGCGGTACCGGCGGCAACCGCGTTCGCCAGTGGTGCACCAGGCACCGCATCCGCATTCGCCACCGCAGTGATTACCCCCGCCGGGGGCAGCATAAGCGGCTTCGGAATCAGGGCTACCTTCGCCCCGGGGGCGGTCAACCACACCGTCCTGGCCATCATTAGCAGCTGGCCCAACGGCCTGGACGTAGCCCCACCGAGCGGCCAGGCGGTCAAGACCTTCGGCCTGCAGATCTGCAACGACGCGACCGGCACACCCGTCAATTGCACCAGCGAGTTCGGCAACTACCCCAACTCCCCCAGTGCCGGAGGAACCGAGCGAATCAAAGGGCAGGCCATCTCATACACCGGACCCCAGAGCGGAGTCAACTTCGGAACTGCTACAAACAAGCTCGTGAGCTTCACCATCGCCACGGGTGCCACCGCTGTGTACATCTACAACCCCAATTTCAGTACCACGGCACAGGCATATCCCAAGCTCTTGCCGAGCACGGCATCGCGTGGGATCCTCACGTTCCAGACGTTCCAGCCAATTGTCTGGACCCTGACCAGCCCGACAAACTGAGGCCGAACCACAACGACTGTGCCGGCCGCGTCCCGCCGCTGGCTAGGGAGCCCCGTTTTAACTGGCTGCTGATACGAACGAGCCTCCGCTGCCAGAGAATAATGGCGGGTCCGGCCCGGCCAATCTCGGACGACCAAGAGCCCAGCTTCCCGGCCATTCTCGTCCTGGCAACGTGAGAACATCCATCCACTCCCATGCCCTCAGGGCCGGTATCGGCCTTGCCATGCGGAGCCGTGTGATGGCGTCATCTGTTCTCAAATGCAGTCGGGTGCCAAGCTCTTCCGCTGGGTCGCACAGCACCCGAGTCGGGCGCACTTGACCCGTGCAGTGTGCGGTATTCGCTGTTCGCTTACCGTTTAGCTCTTGTGGCAGCGTGCCCGCGAGGGACCGAAGCCCCTCAGGGAGTCATCGGCTTGGGGCCATGACCGAGCGGCACCGTTCACCTTTGGGCATCGCTCGCATGGCTACATGAGCCCACACTCGTAGTTGGGATTCCCGCCTTCCTCCGCAGAACAGGCTTCAGCGCCAGCGCCGGACCGCACGGCCCAGAGTCCCACTTACCTCGACCCTCAGTAGCGCGGCCAAAGACGCCGTCGTAACATCTCCGGGGACGAAACGATCGGCGCCGTGGAAGCAGTCCCATAAGCGAACCAGACCTTCCTCGCCATCCACGTCGAACACCCTGGCCGCAAGGCGCTGCCAGCGGTACTGGTACCAGACGTAGTTCAAGGGGCTCATCGGGTGATCACCACCCGTGTAATGCTCCTCGAGCTCCTCGAGCGTGCTGAATCCTTCCGCGCGCATCCGGCCGCTGAGCCGGCGACTCCCGGCTCCTACGGTCGAGAGCACTTCGAGCGTCCCGAGACTCCCGGGCTGTCTGGCTGCGATGAAGGCATGGAGTGCCAGGTTGGCGAAGATCTCGCTCAGCCAAAAGGTCGGCAACCTGAGATCCCCGAGAACCTCGAAGGCATGGGCGAGCTCATGTATCGTGACCAGGTCAAAAAAGGACTGCAGATCCAGGCCACCGGCGCCATCGGGGTAGGTCGCAAGCAATCTCGCATAGCCGCGCGGCGACTCATATCGCAAGTCACGGACAATTGCGGTCCAAAAATCTCCGGCGCCGGCCGGTATCACCACGATCCCGGGACGGATCTGGCCAGCGGCATCGTTGAAGAACGGCAGTCCGTAAGGTTGCCTGCTCCGCCAATCACCCTCGGCGGCAACGATAATGGCGATGTCAGGCTCGACGCAGGAGAACAGGTGACGGAAATAGCCAAAGGCGTCGGCGGCGATGTCCGCGGCCACGCGCGCGCGCGCCAGCGACCCGTCGCTGTATCGCACCTCAAACGGGTATCCGGCCAGGTGCAATAGTCCGGAGCCCAACTCCATCGGCCAAACGCTAGTCGCCTGCACAAGACCCCTGGGATATGAGCATCCTCACCGGTAAAGCTTCTCGCGCTCGACTTGGGCATCGGCGAGACCGGCGACTGCGGCGGCCGGGCGAGAAAAGGGGCTTGGGGAGCCCTAGGGCCGGATAGCTCGGCTACACCTCGACGTCGATGGAACTGACCAGGTTCGTAAGATCCGGCTCCTCCGAGAGGTCGATCGGCTCGATGGACTTGGTGCGGCTCCCTAAGTTCTTGCTCACGTCGGTGGCGCATTGGTCCATGATGTCGATCGAGCCCGCGTGGGCCCAGTCGATACCGTTCAAGGAGTCCCGGCTGAACGTCGCCACCAGCATGCACTCCAATCGCGGATGACCGTAGACGTCTGAGGCGCCATGGCGCACCGCCACCACGCGCACTGCCGCCAAGCCCGGAGCGACTGCAAGTGCCTCGCGCACCGCGGCAAGGGAATGGCCGCATATCGCGGCCAGATAGATGCCTGCGGCCTCGATCTTGGTCGTCTTGCGCAGCGAGATGTTCCCGGCAGCCGTGGTCGAGGGAAGCCGCTCCGGAATCACGTCCTCGCCGGGGAGGATCACCGCGATGCTTGCTTCGGCTCCCTCAACCGAGACGGCCGCGGCATGCATGCCACCGCTTTCGAAGGCCTCGTTCAGCGTTGCCAGAACCACGTCGGAATCATTTGCGAGCAGTTCATTCCAGCGCGCGTCCAGCTCGGCCTGCGTCGCCTGGTGCTGGCGCTCGAGTTCGGCATGCTCAGCCGCAATCTCGGCGTCCGCATCGGCCGCCGCCTGCTTCTCCGCCGTAACGCGCTCAGAGTGCTTCCAGAACCCGATTCCGCGCAGCGCCTCGGCTCGATGCCGCTCGCGTATCGCCGCCTCGTCCACCGCCGGGGCCGGTGGCGCCACAGGTGGAGTCACCGGGTCAACGGCGTGCCGATGCAGTCCCTCTATCGCCTCGAAAGCGGCTGCCATCTGGCCCGCCTCAGCAGCCTTGGCGGAGACCGTCTGCCGCTGCGCCGGCCGTTGAGTAGGGCCGGCAGACGTGGCAGCGGCCGCGACTGATGACACCTCGACGTGGCGAGCGCTCGGCTTCCTACGGGTGCTGCCAATGCTGTGATAAAGAGTGAAGGGACCGGCGCCGGTGGAGACTCCCGGCCGGTACCCGCCGCCGATGTGAACGCGCGCTTCGCGCGGGCCGATTGACGTCCTGACTCCCGAGCTTGTAAGCCTCACCCTCACACCCGGAGCGACTCTGAAGTAGATTCCCACGGCAACCACCATACTCAAAGCCGCCTCGGGGAAGCCGCCAATTGCAGCTCCGCAGCCCAGACGGCATACCGAGCTCGTGCCTAGCGGTACCAAA
>JAJYWG010000085.1 GCA_021791615.1 Actinomycetes bacterium | reverse complement strand
CGGGTGCTCTCCGTCGTCGTTTGCCCTGGTCGTGGGCTTGTGTCCGGGTTGGCGTCCCCCCCCCGTGTCGTCGTCGGGCGGTCCTGTCCTGGCCTTCTCTACGGCGATTTGGTGGAGGCGATGGGACTCGAACCCACGGACCTCTTGACTGCCAGTCATGAACCGTACCTGCCAGCAATCGTCAGGAATCGCCTGGGGTCCGCATTTCCGCAGGTAGACTGCGGTGCGAGCCCTCTGTCGTCGTCGCCAGTCGTCACGTCTCTGCGGCGGTTTGGATACCAGTTTGGATACCAGGGCGCCTGCCCAGCATCGCCGGGCTGATGCACTGTTCGATCGGGCGCGCAACTTCCGGATGGCCGCCGGTTCACTTCTGAAGCTCAACGCAACGAGGCACTCCCAAGGTGGCTGCATGATCGTCAGGGGCATCCGAGCCGGCGCCGCAGGCTTGCCCCCAGCCGTTCCGCGCCGCCCCTACGGAGGCCGGCCACCAGGTCGCAGGGAGTCACCGGCGGACGGTGCTTCTCGGAGGCGAGACGCACAACGACATCGACGAACGCGGCGGGCCGCCGACGCAACAGGCCTACCAGGAAGTCGTCGGCCGACGAGACGGTCACACCGTGCTCGCTGAGAAAGTCCTCGGGGAAGTCACCCCGGTTCCGCGTCAACAACACGGTGGCACCCCCGAACGCGCACGCCGCCGTGTGAACCCGGTCGGCGGGGTCCCGGCCCGGAACATCGGTGATCCGGTGCCGGTAGCTCGTGGGGTCGATCCGGGTCGTCGTGAAGAAGCGACGTACCGCCTCCGATACCGACCTCGCCGTCTCCGGGGTGCGCCTTCCCTCCCGGACAATGACCCGTTCCCACTCGTCGAGCAGCTCGTCGGTCCAGGTGAAGTCGATGAGCAGGTCCTCGGCCAGCGCCAGCACCAGGTCCATGACGCTGAAGGGGAACAGCTCGTTGGCGTCGACGAAGACCCGATCCCGTCCGCTCACCCCTGGCTGGCCGGCCGGCTATCGCAGCGTCGAGCGGATCGCATTTGCCCCCCGCTGGCGTCGATCCCGTTCGGCGGCCAGCGCCAGGACGTCGCCCACCTTGATCCGGCGATGTTTGCTTCCCGGTAGACGACGACACGCCAACGTGCCATCGGTCAACAGTCGGTCAACGAACTGGCGGGTCACGCCCAGCAGGTCGGCAGCACCAGCCGGCGTGACCTCCCGGTCTGGACGAAGCACGATCAACTGCTCGCCCTTGGCCACGTCCTCGAACACTTCTCGGACCGCGGCACCAAATTCGCTCGTCGGGTCGGCTTCGGCTGCCATTCGGGCCGCGCTCGCCCGGGCATCCGCGTCAGACGCCACCAACACGCTCACTGCGTCAGCACTCGTGCCCATGTGAGCAGAGTAGCATCATCAGCAATAACTGCAACCAGCGTATGCCGGTGGGGGGCACCCTACCGACGGCCAGGCCGCCGTCTTCGTTGCCTCCCTGGGGCTCAAGGTAGCTGAACATCATCATCCGCCCTCAGCCGGCCTCTCCGACACGGCGGGTAGGTTCGATGTGGTGAGCGACGAAGAGCGGCAGCGGTTTGCTGTTCTGCCTGCCGAAGGTGAGGTGGATGGCATCGACCTCGCCCTGCTGGACCCCGCCGACGAGAACGAGCGGCGCCTGCTGATCGGAGCCGAACACCCCGAGCTTCGACGCGCGCTCCAGGAGGGGCGACACGAGATCCGCATCGGCCGGGACATCATGAACCCGGTACTCCACATCACCATGCACGAGATCGTCGCGAACCAGCTGTGGGCCGACGACCCGCCCGAGGTGTGGGCGACCGCCCAACGGCTTCTCGCCGACGGCTATGAGCGCCATGAAGTGCTGCACATGCTCGCCTCGGTGGTTGCCGGCGAGGTGTTCGAAATCATGCGCCACGAGCAGCCCCACGACATCGAACGGGTGCGGCAGGCCCTCGCAGCCCTGCCAGGCGAGTGGGAGCAGCGTCGTGCCGACCTGCCTGCAGAACGGCATCAGAACCGCGCTGATCGCCGAGCAGCTGCACGCCGACACCGCAAGTAACGATTCCGGGGCGATGCGCGGCCGCCATGACACTCGGAGGGTGCCACTCGGCGATGAGCGGCACGCCTCAGACGACTCAGCCCTCGAACGTCAGCTGGCCGAGTTCGAGCGATTCGCGACGCTGGCCGATGCGATGCGCGCCGACATTCGGGTCGTGATGGTGCGAATCGTGGGGAGGGCCACCTCCCGCGCAGTGGCGGTGTTCTTCCGCCACGATGACTTCCCCGACGTGTTCTTCGCCTACCGGCCGGTGCTGGCCACGGGTACCGATCCTCACGACGGGGTGTGGCTGGCCGAAGAGCTCGCAACGGGTGGACTCCATCAGATGATGCGCAGAGGTGAGCCGGCCGCGGACGTCGATGGCGTCGTGTGGCTCCGGCTGCGCGGATCGACCCTCGTCGCTGAACTCGGGTTCGAGGCACCACGATGACCGAGACGACTCGGGCGAAAAGGATGCCGAGTCGTCGCAACGGAGCACGCGCGCCGCAGCAGGGGATCGGCCGCGGGACCGCGCCCCACTCCCGGCGATCGGTGACGCAGTCTGTAGCCGCGGCAGAGAACGTTCGGGGATAGGGCGCGAGCAGCGACTGTCGGGGACGGCGGCGGGGATTCAGTCCGAGAGAGGCGGCTTTCTTGCGGCCGAGCGTGCCGAGACACTCCGGGACATCCGTCTGTAGCCGCTCCCGCCCTCAGAATCGTCCTCTTCCCACAGTTGCTCGGCGGAGGCGGCCGCTTCCTCCAACACCGTCGCGTCCACCTCAACGGTCGTCTCGTTGGCGCCGACTTCGGGCCACGAGGCCACCCACGTCAAGGGCCCAGCCGGCGGAAGGGGCCAGAGCCAGTAGGACATCTCCCACTTGCCGCCACCCCCGCCTCCGCCACCGGGATGAAGGATCGGGACGGTCGGGTGAGCCTCGTCTTCAGGGCTTGGCCATTGCGTCGACGCGGTCTTGCGGCCGTCCGAGAAGCGGACGCCGAGCCGAAACGCCTCGGGGTCGCGCATCCGGTGGCGCCTGCCCATCGGCCATGTCGGGTCGTCGTCTTCGTAGTACATGACCAGCTCGAAGTGGAGGCCCGAGGGAAACGCCTCGAAATCGCGGAGCACGGCGTACGCACGGTCGGACCGTGCGAGCACGATGTGCCAAGGGACCCAGCCCCCGATGACCCCTCGCGGCGGGCCTTCCCAGGGTTGGCGCCTGCGAGGTTGGAGCTCAGGTGGTGGCGGAGGCGGGGGAAAGTCGTCAAAGAAGCTCACGTGACAAGCTTCGCGCCGTTCGGTAGTGACGCGTCAGGCAGCGGAGTTAGCCGGCCACGGTCACTGCAACGGTCGGCGATCTCCTCACTTCACGTGGCATCCAAGGCGCGTGCCGTACGGCGTTCGGGGCGGGAGCGGCATGCTGAATTGGTGACGGTAGGGGACACGCGGCAGGCGCGCCGCGCAACTTCCGCGGCGCTGTAACGCTGGAGCGGATGCGGACATTGGAGACCGTGGCGTACTCCTCCGAGGAGGCGGAGCGATGGTCGGCCGCCCTGGCTGGGAGCAGTGAAGCGTTCGCGACCTTGTTCGACCAGCACGGGGACCGCGTGTACGGCTGCGCCCTCCGGTTGCTCGCCAACGTTCACGACGCCGAGGACGTGACCGCAGGGGTCTTCCTGGAGCTCTGGCGTCGCCGCAACGCCGTGACGCTCGTGGAGGGCTCCGTCCTTCCGTGGCTCCTCGTCACGACGTCGAACCTCTCGCGTAACGCCGCCCGCAGCCTCAGGCGCTATCGCTCGCTCATCAGGTCCCTTCCTCGCTTGGAGGCGTCGAGAGGAGCTGGAGAGGTCGCCCAAGAGCGCATGGAGGCGTCACATGCGCAACATCGGGTGCGGGAGGCGCTCCGATCATTGTCTGCGTCAGACGCCGCGCTCATCGCGATGACGGCCTTCGAAGGCATGTCTGCCAGAGAGGCAGCTTCGGCTCTGGGCATCTCCGAGGGCGCCGCTCGAACTCGGCTCCATCGGGCACGAGCCCGCATCGCCTCCACGCTCGGGCATCCCCCCGAGGAGATCCTCGCCGCTGGCACCCAAGAGGAGACGAGATGAGCACGACCGAGTTGGACCCCGTCTTCGCCTCGGCGCTACGTGACGCGCTCGTCGCTCACGTCGAGGGCACCTCCGGGCGCCGTCGCCGCTGGCGCTGGCGTCTGGGGATCGGGGTGTTCGCAGGGGGCGCGGTGCTCGCAGGCGGTGCGGCGGTGGCGTCCTCGTTGCTCACCGAACCCGGAGGGACGGTGAACACGCCGCTCGGGAACGTTGCCACAGTCACCCGGACGGGGACTGCCACCGTCGAGCTCGGCTCCGCACCGCAGGGCACGACCGGCATCTCTTGGACATTCGTCTGCCTCAGCGCTGGCACCTTCACCTTCACAGGCGGGTCACGCGTGAGCTGCGGTGCCGCTGAGGCTGGCTCGAAGTCGAGCTACGTCCAGCCTCTGCACCCGGGCCAGACGTCCATCACGATCACGACCTCCCCGACGGCCTCTTGGTCGCTCAAAGCGGTCTACGTGAACAGCGTGGTGACGCCCTGGGCGACGAATGCCAACGGCGAGACGTACGGCGCCATCAACACAAAGGGCACGCCCGACCTTGTTTTGGTGGAGCTCGAAGGGAATAAGAGGCCGCGCGAATAGGCATCAGCGCGCGGCCCTGTCAAGTATTTCCTGATGAGGGCCGGTGACCATCCACCGGTCGAGGTGGTTGGCCCGAGATGATCGGGGTGCTTACCAACATCACCGTCGACCGAGTGGAGGTGCCCCACCATCATGCGCGCGTTCGATCCCGAAGTGGTCGATACCGTCTGGGCGGCAGTCGCGCCCCTGCTCCCGCCACATCCGACAAACCATCCGCTCGGTTGTCACCGGTCTCGAGCAGAGGATCGGGACTGCTTCGAGGTGATGCTCGTGCGGATGGTCACGGGCTGCTCATGGGAGGACGCCGAGCGCCTGTGCGGCAACAAGGTGTCCGACACGACGGCGCGCGCACGCAGGGACGAGTGGGTCGAAGCCGGCATCTTCGAGGTGCTGGCCACCGAGGCGATCGAGGCCTACGACAAGATCGTCGGCCTCGACCTCTCCGAGGTCGCCGTCGACGGCTCGCAGCAGAAAAGCCCAGCTGGTGGGGCGGGAACGGGCAAGAACCCGACCGACCGGGCGAAGCTGGGCTGGAAGTGGTCGGTGCTCACCGAGCGAAACGGCATCCCGCTGTCGTGGGCGGCACAGGGCGCGAACCGTCACGACTGCGTGCTCCTCGCCCCGACCCTGACCGGTGCCGTGTCGAGCGGACTTGTCGCCGACATAGAGACCATCTGGCTCGACCGGGGCTACGACAACGACGTCGTGAGGTCTCAGTTGGCTTCTGTCGGCATCACCGACGCCGTCATCGCCAAGCGTCGCAAGCAAGGGACTGCCACGACGGCGATCAAGGTGCCGATGGGCATGCGCTGGCCAGTCGAGCGGACGAACTCATGGCTCACGAATTTCGGACAGCTGCGCCGCAACACCGACCGAAAGACCACCCATCGCCTCGCCCAGTTCGCCCTTGCGGTGGTCTTCATCATCACCGCCAAGCTCATCGACTGGCGCAACCGGTGGTCACCCGGGTGCGTGCCTATCCGCTGAGGCTCTAAGGGCAGGGGCTACGTGAAGTCGAGCGACCTCGCCTGCGCCTCGGGCACAGACTACGTCCACGATCCGTCTGAAGCTGTTACCTGGACCAAGGCATCGCAGGGCCGAAGCGTGGCCATTCCCGCCTACACAAGCAACGGGACGACCGTCATCGGCACCTTCGTCGTGGGTTCAGAAGGGCCAGGGATCCGCATCGTTCCTCTGTCCACAGTCGCCAAGCGGTTCTGTCAGACGACAGCCCAGTCTTCGCCGTGACCCGGCGGTCTGCCTCCCAGCACGCTTCCGGCTCGGTTTTACGGGGCGACACCTGGACAAGCGCATCTCCTCTCTACAGTTCCGCCATGCGCTACAGCGTCGCTGCACTGGTTGTGACCGGGCTCGTAGCGCTGTGCGGTCTGGGTGCGTCTCTGGCCGCGGTCGAGTCAGCGCCGACTTCGTCGGGACCTCTCTCCCCGGCGGTGTCACCACATCCCATCTGCGAGGCGAGCCAGCTTTCAGTGGAGTTCGTTCAAAGCGGCGTAGCGATGGGCAGTTACACCGAGAAGCTCTCCTTGGTGAACAGTGGCGCGACCTGCCGGATGAAAGGCGTTCCCAGTGTGCAGTTGGTCACGGCAGCCAGCGCGGACTTGCCCACCACCGAGACCGCCCGAACTACCCCGAAGTCAACCGAGCCGGACGTCGTGCTTCACAGCGGAACGAGCGCGGACTTCACAATCCAGTTCGAGGACGGCACCGGCTTCACAGGTGACAGCTGTCCCACATCGTCGTCGCTACGCATCACCCCACCCGAGCAAAGCGGCACCGTCATGTACGGAGACAAAGGCGCCAACATCAACGGCTACGGCGGCGATGCTCTCACGTTTCGTTGTGGAGTGATCTCGGTGAGCGCAGTGGAAGAGAGCCCCACCGAGGGATCGAGCTTCACACGGTCGGGCACGCTGCCCACACCGAACGCGCTGTTCCCTCACGTGGTCGGCGACACCCTCGAGGAGGCTCAGTGGGCAGTCGACGCCACGAAGCTCCTCACACGGGTACGCGCCTCGTCCATCGTCGTCGACCCGACCGTTCCGCCCGAGACCATCATCTCGCAAAGTGGTACTCACCTCACCGTGGCCGTCCCCGCCGACACGCCCTGTAGGCAGACACAACTTGCGGCCACCTACCAGTTCAACCAGGGCAGCCTGGGGAGCCTCTTCGCCGGCCTTGACGTCCGGAACCTCTCGCCTGCCTGGTGTTCGATTGCCGGCTCCTTCGAACTGGCAGGTCTATCGAAGACAGGCGTCCGAGTGACCAACACGGCAAGCCTTCCGCTGTCGAACCCGACCATCGACGTGCTTTCGCCCAGCACTCCGCCCCTCCCCAAGACAACGTCGTGGACAGGTGCAGGCACCGGCACCGACTACCCGGTCGACGTCTTCTGGTTGTACGTGGGTTTCTCCGGTCCCTCCAACACCTGCACACCCGACCTTCCGGGCAGCTCGGTCAAGCACGTAGCCCCCGCGACCTGGCGCCTCACCTTCCCGGAAGGCTTCTCGCTCACGGCAACCAACGGGACACGCACCACGGCGACACATCCGCCCTCTGGCACACCCAACTACCGGAGTTCCGCAGCACGTAGGCAGAGGATCGGCGGAAATGTGGCGCTGAGCAGGGAATACGACTGCTAACGGCCGCGAGCGCGTGTTACTACGCGGAGCGAGGCCTCAACCGGTCTCGTCGAGCTCGGGAGCTGGGGCGAAGTCGAAGAAGAGCGGCGGTTCGGCGAGCTTCAACGCGGCGAGGATGCTGCGCTGGCGGGACGTGGTCTCCGAGCGCTGGGAGACGGTGCCCTCGGCCGCAGCGAACGTGACGAGGTGCATCCGGTCGAGCTCGTTGCGCACGTTGCGCCAGGTGTCGGCGGTCTCTACCTCTGCGACGCGCAGCACGAGCAGCCCGAGCCAGCACAGCTGGACGTGCGCGCGGATGCGGTCCTCGCGTCGGTGGAAGACCGGGCGCAGGTCGATGGTGGACTTCATGTCCCGCCAGCCGCGCTCGGCCTCGTAGAGCGCCTTGTAGCC
Source organism: Actinomycetes bacterium (assembly GCA_021791615.1). The sequence continues at coordinate 2,330 of JAJYWG010000085.1, read as the reverse complement.
GAGGGCGATGTCCTCTGCCGACAGGCGCGCTGTGGAGCTGCGCAAGAGGTACTTGCCGTCGAAGTGTGCCTCGCGCCGCACTGCAGCGCGGTCGATGCGGAGCTTGGCGTCTTTGGTGAGTCGCAGGAAGCGCTTGAAGCCGACCTTCGTGCACAACGCGCCGTAGAGCTCGTGGCGCTTGGTCTTGGAGAGAGAGTCGGACTCTGCGATGCGGGTCTCCAAGTGGGCGACGATGTTCTCGCGCGTCGCCTTGTCGAAAAGGGCGCGCTCGGGGTTGTGGCAGACGACGAAGCGGTCATCGCCCACGTGCACCTCCTTCACGCGCAGGTTGCCCTTCACGACCTTGTAGCGCCCCTGGCGGCCGAGGGCCTCTTTGGCCTCCAAAGAGGTGGACCGGAGCTTCTCGCCGACGATGTAGTGGCCGCCTGCGCGCTGGAGGTAGCGGCGGTTGTCCTCGGAGTTGAAGCCGCGGTCCAGACACCAGATCACCCGGTGGAGCCCCCAAGAACCGAGGTCGTCCTTCACCTTCTTGATGATCACCTGGTCCGAGGCGGTTCCCTCGAAGGTCCAGACTCGCACGGGGATGCCCTCTCGAGTCACGGCCATGCCGACCACCACCTGGGGCAGATCAGGGCGGTGATCTTTGCTGTTCTTCGACCATCGCCGGATGCCCGACTCGACGATCCCTTCTTCTCCTCCGGCCTCTTCGTCGTCGAGCTCTTCTTGTTCTTCTTCTTCGAGGCGGTCGGTCTCGAAGTAGGTCGACGACGTGTCGAAGAAGAGAAGGTCCACCTCGAGGTTGCACAGGTTCGCCACGGAGAAGAAGACCTGTTCTTGGAGCTCACTGATCGCGTCGAGCAGGAAGTCCATCGCCCGGTAGCAGGCGTCGTCGGAGACGGACTCGAGCCCTTCGATGTAGACGCGCCGTTTGACCCAGGTGCAGCCGGCGAGCTTGGAGAGGGGCTTTACCGAGAGGCGGTTGGCGACCATGGCGAAGATGACCCGCTCCATGAGCGCGGCGTCGACGCGCCGGCGCTGGGCAACCTGGGCGATCGCCCTGTCGATGCCGAGGCGTCGCCACAGCTGGTCGGCCACCCACGCCGACCCCATCGAGCGGCTGTCGAGGACCTTCAACCCGGGCGAGAGCGTCGCGGCCAGCGCGTCGGTGGGATCGAGGAAGCGGCTGATCGAGCGCACGAGACGCTTGAGCGCGTCACGGTCGACGAGGTCTGCGCGGCCGAAGTTGTAGACGATCTGCGCCTTGGGCACCCCGGTCTGCTCGTCGCGCACGTTGTGGGCGAGCGCCAGGTAGGCAACCTCGCTGCCGTCTGCGTTGCGCCGTCGGGTCTCTCGCAGGTACATCCTGCCTACGACATTACAAGCTTCACCCAGCTGAACCGTGGATTTCGTCGGTAGGTCGTGTGTCTACAGCCTCTCGAAGTTCTGACGATCTCCTTCCTGGTCAGCGCACTCTCAGGCCCGTGATTTGCCTACTTGCTGCGGAAGTCCGGAACTACACAGCCCACTCGTTCTCGAGCTGCGGCGGTGCAATCGACAACCAGGTGGGCGCGTCAGTCCGATAACGACAAACGCAAGAGCTCTCGAGTTCAACGCTCGACCGCTGAGTCCCCGCGCGGGGTCCTCCGGGAGAGGTCTACTCGACCAGAGTTGGCGCTTCCCGCCAACCTCCGCTCAAGCCCGACCGCGCCCAGTCCCGGCGATCGGGGTCTACCGCGACGTCGCATGGCTTGAGCGATTGGGGGCGGGTGGAAACATGGCCGGTCGACGCTGTCAGCCCAAGTGCCAACCCGCCAGCGCCTCTACACCGAGTGCGATCGCGATCAGGGCTGCCAGCACGAGAACCGCAATCAGCAATGAGCGCACCCGTCGCACATCGCGAGCGTACGGTTGATTCAACGCCGTCGCGATCACCCAGTGCTGGCGGTATGCCGCAGTTCCCACCCCGTATGGCGACGCATTTCGGGGGCGCGTTATAGGGACGCTACGCGACCAAGACCCTTTCCCTCTCGCTGGTCGACAGTGGCCGGGGCCAACATGATCGTGACAGGCCCACTCGATCCCGTCGGGCCACATGCCCCCGGCTTCAACTCCCTCTGTGTCAACCTCCAGTGAGGCAGATCGTGTCGTTTGCCAGCCACATGGGACCAGCTGACGGGCAGTTTTGCCAGCGGCATGGGACCACCTTCGTTGCCAGTTATGGGACCACCCTGACCATCCACCAACGCCGGCCGAGGAATCACTCGGCTGGGCCTCCGAAGCCGACGCGGAGGAGGCCCCATGGCGTTCAGGGAGGTCACGGTGATGCAGGT
>JAJYWG010000307.1 GCA_021791615.1 Actinomycetes bacterium | reverse complement strand
AGGAAGGTTGCGCTAGATGATCAATTCCAAGGGGTCATCAGTGGTCGTAGGCAAGGAGCGAACGGACCGGGTGCCGACCAAGCTGGCCGTTGTGCCAGATCGCAGCCGTCAGGGCCAAGAGGCGCTGGAGGACGCGGGTGACGACACCTCCCCAGGTGCGTCCCCCGTGGCGCTCCAAGTCGAGCTGGCCCTTCAAGGTGTCGTTCACCGACTCGATGATCTGACGCAACGGCTTCAAGTAGCGGCCACCCGGGCGGGGCGCCTCACCGGCCATCGTCGGGCGGATGAGCGTCGCGCGGTGCGCGGTCAAAAACGCCTCGAGCTCGGCGCTGCGGTAGCCCTTGTCGGCCACGATGACCTGGCCCGGGCGCTGCCCGAGCAGGTCGGGCTCTGCCTCCAAGAGGTCACGCAGCACCTCGCGCTCGTCGTCTTTGGGGTTGGCCAAGGCGAAGGCGACGGGCAGACCGGCCGGGGTGCAGACGAGATGGAGACGAAGGCCCCAGAAGTAGCGCGAATGGCTGGCGCAGTAGCCATACCCGGCGAACCCGACGAGGTCGGAGCGCTTGGCGGTCTCTCTGGACCGGCCGCACTCGACCGGCGTCGAGTCGACGAGCCAGGTGTCGTCGAACCAGCTCTCGGTCTGGATCGAGAGCAGGCGGATGACCGCACGCAGTTGGGGTGCGGCGCGTCGGAGCCGCTTGTTGTAGCCGGACTGGCCGGGCACGTAGGGGAACAGGTGGCGCAGGTGCTCCGAGGCGTGGCCGAGGAACCGGGTCTCCGAGCTGAAGCCGAGGAGTGCCTGGATGACGCACAGCGTGAGCAGCTCGGCGTCGGAGAGCTTCGGGCACAGGCCGATCTCGGGCCGAGGTCGTCGCAGCTCAGGACACATCTTCAGTGCGTCGTCGATCTTCACGTACAGTGCGGTGGCGAGGGTGTCCAGGTCGGCGTCCACGGTGACCTCCAAGGTCGATCGTCGGTTTGCAACGCCAATCCTGGACGCCTTCGCCGCGTCAGTGGTGGACCGTCGCTCTGCGACCACCCCTTGGACTTACTCGTCTAGGAGCTCGCAGCCCGCACGCTGAAGTCGCCGTAGAGGCCCAAGGTGACCACCCGAAGCCGGGCACGGGTCAGCTGGTGAAGATGCGAGGCGACCGCCTGGATGCTCGCCGCGCAACTCGCGCACCCTCCCGCCACGAACCACACCATGGTGGGCTTGTTGCGAAGGGACGCGATCGTCGCGACCGTCCCCGCAGGAGTGGCGAAGGTGCCGTTGGGCGCCGGTGCCTCCGACGCGGACAGGGACGCCGACGCGGACAGGAACGCCAGCGCGGACAGGGACGCGGTCGTGACCTGGCGCTCCGGCACCGCGCGCGGGACCTTGGCGCTCGCCTCCCCACCCCCGGTCCCCGCGACCGCGTAGGCACCGAGACCGGCGGCGAGAACGAAGGCGCGCCAGGAGATGGCGAGCGGCCGTTCACCACGTGCGATCCGATGACCAGCCCGACCAGCGCAGCGACCAAGGTCACACCGCTGGCGGGGAGGAGCCGGCTGCGCCGCCGCTGCGCCGCTGCCCGACTCCCGGCGGCACCGGTCGGTCGCAGCGGTCGCCGGCGCGTCGACGCCCTGCTCATCAAAGGGCTCCTTGTCTGGCCCTGGATCCTCGGGCTCGGACTTCTTCAGCGCCCGGGTACGCCGCGAAGCACTGCGAGCGGGCCAGCTTGCGGAGCCCCCACCAGCACATGGCGGCGAGGAGCACGAGGCTCGCTGCGAGGAACTCGCTCTGGCGGACGGCGAAGACGTGCTGCAAGGTGCCCGTCGTCGTGTACAGGCCCATCCCCGAGATCCCGACGAACGCGAGCAGTGAGGGGACGATCGGAGTGCAGCACAGAAAGCTCGCCAGCAGGCTCGCGACGAACGCCACGCCGCCATGCCGCGCCGCTCAGTGTGAGGAAGGTTGGGCTTGCCGAGGGCTTGCCGGCTTCAGCCCGCAGGAGGTACCTCGGCAACCGTGCCTGGCACCGCTGGCGTGCAGGAAGCTCGGCCTGGCCCGCGGTGGCGTCCCCACGCCCACGTGGGGCGAAGACCGATGGCGGCGACGACGACGAGGCAGGCGAACACTCCCGCGAGGCTCGCCGGGGCGCCCGCGAGCACGCAGGCGACGAGCGCCATCGCGCTGGCACTGGCGGCTGCGGCCATGGCGACGACCGCCGTCGGCCACGGCTCGGCCGAGCCGGGATGCTCGAGGCGGCTGATCCGCCAACGCAGATGCTCGGCGCCCATGAACCCTGGTGCCATCGGCGGGGTCTTGTGGCTCACGAGCACAGCCGCCTGAATGAGCGCGGACAGGACGGACTCGGTCCCCACGACACGCGCCGCCTCGTCGTCGGCGGCGGCCTCGAGCTCGCGGCGGAGCCCCTCCCAAGCCCGGCGCACCGGTGGGAAGCGTCCGTAGGCCGCGGCGATCGCCCCGCCGATGGTGAGCAGCCGGGGGTGCCCGAGGCGCACGTGGGCCGCCTCGTGCTCACACACCGCCTGGCGCTCAGCGCTCCCCAAGGGAGCGAGCATGCCCGAGGTCACCACCGCCCGGCAGCGCCACAGACCCGAGGAGAACGCCGCCGGGTGCACCGAGGGCACCACCCACACCACGCCCGCGCTCGTCGGACGCCGGACGGACCGCGAAAGAACGATCCCGCGCATCTCGGCACGCCTGGCGGCAGCGGCCTGGCGGAGCCCCTGGACGACGAGCGCGCCAGCCACGAACGCCCCGGGCACCTCGCCGAGGAGCTGCCACTGGCTGCGGTCGAGCCCGAGAAGGCAGCCCCCGCCCGAGGTGTGGATCCCCCCGAGCCACGACCCGAGCGCGCTGCCGAGACACGTCAGCCACACTGCTGGCACAAGGGCCCAGCCGAGCAGGCCGACCAGGTGCGCACCCGCCGCAACCCGAGGCGAGATCCTGCCGTGGCGCCCCGCGAGCAGCGAGAGCACGGCGAGGACGGCGAAGAAACCGAGCCCGGCGGCTACGGCGCTCACCGTCGGCGCGCCCGCTTGAGTGCCGAAGCGAGCTCCGCGACGAGCTCTGGGTCGTCGAGGTCGTCGACGAAGTGCGCGAGGGCCACACGGGGGTGCGCGGTCGCCGAGAGCAGGGAGCGGATCGCTTGGGCGGTCAGCTCGTCGGGGTCGCCCGCCGCGCGATACAGATGGCCCTTTCCCTCCTCGACGCGCTCGACGAGGTACTTGTCGACGAGGCGGCCGAGCACGGTCATCACCGTCGTGTACGCCCTGGTGCCGTCAGTGCCGTCTCCGAGCCGCTCCCAAACCTCGCGTCCGGAGAGCCAGCCGGAAGCCGACCACAGCACCTCGAGGACCTCGCTCTCGAGGTCGCCAACCCTGCGCCCCGCGACCAGCCGTCTCGGCACCGACGACCACCTCCTACGGGTCCGTAGTGTAGGCCACCGACAAGCCGACGAGGCGCCCCAGCGTGGCGGACGTCAGGGCCGACGTCGTCACCCGACGGCCACCGAGCAGCGTGGCCGCAAGGCTCCCGATGTGCACGACAGCAGCCACTGGGGCGCTGTCACGGACATGGCCGACGAGCCGCCTTCTGCCTGCGAGCAGAGCGCACGTCGACGGTCTCGCCGCTGCGGAGTGCTTCGAACGAGCAGGTTCCCGTGCCAGCGCTCGGGTCGTGTCCCCGCTCGCCGGCGAAGACGACCTTCTGCAGAGACGCGTCGGTCCCGCCGTCAGGCTCGAGCGCCTCGAGCTGCGCCGGTCCGCACGCCCTCGACCTGGGAGGAGAGGTCTGCAGCTGTGGCGACGAGGGCTTCGTGCGGAGTGCACACGGCGCGATCCGCCAGCCGCCCCGGGCGCAGCGGGCGGGTCGGCTCCCCTCTACGCTGCGCAGCACGAGAGCTTCTCCACGTCACGAGTGAAGGTCTGGGCCGCGAGCTTGAGGCCCTCGGCCATGGTCAGGTAGGGGTGGAAGGTCCCGGCCAGCTCGGCGGTGGTGATGCCGTGGCGGATGGCGAGGACTGCCGTCTGGATCACGTCGCCCGCGCCCTCGGCGAGGACCGAGGCACCCAGCAGCCGGCCGGTGCCGGCCTCTGCGACGAGCTTCACGAGGCCATGGGTGTCGTGGTTGACGAGGGCCCGGGGGACCGCTGAGAGGGGCAGGACCGAGGTCTCCACCTCGTAGCCGGCAGCTTGGGCCTGGGCCTCGGTGAGCCCTGCTCCGGCCACCTGCGGGGTGGTGAAGGTCACCCGGGGAAGGCCGGTGAAGTCGAGCTTGCGCTGGGCCCCGAGCAGCGCGTTGTCGACGGCGAGCGCGCCTTCGTAGGCCGAGACGTAGACGAACTGGGGCGCCCCGGTCACGTCCCCTGCGCCGTAGATGCGGGGGTTCGTGGTGCGGAGCTCCTCGTCGACGACGAGCGCCCCACGACCGTCCACCTCGACGCCGGCTTCTTCGAGGCCGAGCCCCTCGGTGTTGGGGCGCCTGCCGGTGGCGACGAGGACCTCGTCGCAGGCGAGGACGACCTCGCGCGCCCCCACCTGCACACGGACCTCGACGTGACCGTCGTGCCGGTCGACGCAAAGCACCTGGGCACCCGTGTGGATGGCCGCCCCCTGGGCGGCGAGCACCGAGGCCAGGGCCTCTGAGACCTCGGGCTCCTCGAAGGGGGCGATGCGCTCGGCCACCTCGAGGAAGCTGACCTCGGCCCCCACGTGGAGGAAGAACTGGCCGAGCTCGAGGCCGATCGCGTTCGCCCCGATGACGACGAGGTGCTTGGGGACCTCGGTGAGCTCGAGAGCGCTCGTGGAGGAGAGGTAGCCCGCTTCGGCCAGGCCGGGGATCGGGGGCGCGGCGGGGGAGGCACCGGTCGCCACGAGGTACCTCCGGCCCCGGAGGCTGCGGCCGTCGACCTCGAGCACCTCTGGGCCGGAGAAGCGGCCGTGGCCCGGGATCACCGTGAAGCCATAGTCGTCGACCAAGTCGGCGTACTTCATCTGGCGCAGGTCGTCCACCAGCTCGTCCTTCTGGGCGACGAGAGCCCGCAGGTCGACCGGACCCGAGCTCGTCGTGAGCCCTGCGAAATGGTGGTGCCCGGCTGCCCAGGCGAGCTCGCCGGCCCGAAGGAGGGCCTTTGAGGGCACACAGCCGACGTTCACACAGGTCCCCCCGAGGGTGGCGTGCTCGACCAGGGCGACGCGAGAGCCGGCCTCGCTGGCCTTGATCGCCGCGGCGAAGGCGGCCGAACCGGCGCCCACGACGACCAGGTCGTAGTCGAAGCTCCCGTCGGTGCCCTGCTTCGGAATCCCCGGGCCGAGGAGGCGGAGCGTCCCGGGGCGGTAGCCGGCACTTTGGACCGCTGACCGAAGGGCGTCCTCGGCAACCCCTCCGGGCCAGGAGAAGCGCGCCTCGCCGGCCCGCCAGGTGACCGAGACGTCCTGGGCGCCCGCACCCTCCAGGGCGGCGGTCACGTGGTGCGCGCAGTCGTCACAGGTCATGCCCCCCACCTCGAGAACGGCCGGGTGTGCGTTCGTGTCCATCGCTTGGCTCCTTGCTCCGGCGTGGTGGCATGGTGCTGCGCCCGCGCTGTCGCCGAGCATACATCCTCACTTCGGAATCTCAGGAAGCCTGATCCTGATTCCGGGTTCGTTCACCTCCAGGTGCCAGGACGCTGGGCGACGTGCACCTGCGCCACCGAGAAGAGGCGATGTGCACTTGCGTCACCGAGAAGAAGGGTGCCGGCGGTAACGCGAAGGGTCCCGGAAGAGCTCGTTCGGCGTGAGTGAGGCCCCGCTCTCCTCCGACCATCCGCTCCACGTCATGGTCGTCTAGACCTTCGACGTCGACCTTGTGGATCCTTCCACCACTCCCCAAGGCCTGCTGCTCACGACCCAGGAGGCGGCCGACTTCCTCAGGGTGCGCCGCCCCACCCTCGCGAAGCTCCTCGAAGGTGGCGTCATCCCTCTCAACATGCCGAACCGCCACCGCCGCGTGCGCCTCCGAGATCTCATCGACTTCCAGCTTCGTCGCCGGAGTGGAGAGAGCGTTGAGCTGTCTTGGACCAGCTCACCGAGAACGCCCGGTGAGCTCGGACTCTACGAGGACACGGAAGGCGACGACGCCGGAGCACTCCAGACCGCTCGCCGGGGGGCGGCCCCAGCCCTCCACGGCTCGGTGAGCTGGGCCACCCTGTGCCGGTGCCGAGCGTGCCCACGCGTCGCATGGACGTCTGGTCGACAATCGGCGCCAGCGCCGGCCGCAACGGCCGCGATGCGCCGTCCGTAGGCCGGCAACGACTTCTCCTGTGGACCAGACGACGAGCTCCGGGGGTGGACCCACCCTCGTTGCCTGTGACCGACGAGGCTGTGTCTTCCGCCCATCGCCGCAATCTGCTCGTCAGATACCGTGGCGCTGCCAGGGGGCTGGGTGCCGAGCTTCTGGCATGCAGGTTCACAAGGGTGACTCTTCAATTCGGCCACCGCCCAAGCTCATGGTCGCTGCGGACGCGGAGGTGGGCGAGGGGATGGTGTGGTCCGGGGCGCTCCTTCGCCACGCGCCAGGCGTGACCCCGCCACGACGGCGGCCAGGAGGAGGGGGACGCCGACCGCCACCGCGACCAGCGACCACACCAGATGGGTCGGCGGCGGTAGGGCGAGGGCGAAAACCTCGCGGAACCACGGGACGCCGCTCACGACAACCGCGCCGCCGGCCATGACGGCCACCACCAGCAGCCGCAATGGGCGGAGCGGGCGGGCGACCATTAGCAGCACCACGAGGCCCAGCACGAGGAGGGCCCAGGTCGCCACGGTGCGGGACTCGGCCAGGGTCCCACCGCCGACGTTCCGAGCACAGACGAAGGCCCCGAGGGTGGCCGCCCCAGCCACGACCCCGCCGGCACGGCGAAGTGGAGCACGCGCTTCAGGTAGCCCCTCCGGGCTCGGGGGGCTCCAGGCGCCAGGGCCAGGTAGAAACCCGGAATGCCGATGGTGAGGGTGCTGACGATGGTCAGGTGACGGGGATAGAACGGGTAGGCGAGCCCGGAGAGCCCGACCACAACCGCGAGGCGGCATAGACGGTCTTCGTCACGAAAAGGTTGGCCACTCGCTGCACGTTGGCGATGACCCGGCGACCCTCACCGAGGACGTGGGGAACCACGCCGAACTCGCTGTCGAGGAGCACGAGGCGGCCGACAGCCCGGGTCGCCGGACTGCCTGTGCCCATCGCCATGGAGATGTCGGCGGCCTTGAGCGCGGGAATGTCGTTGACGCCGTCCCCGGTCATCGCCACCACGTGACCGCGTGCCTGGAGGGCGAGCACGGCATCGCGCTTTTGCTGCGGCTGCACCCGGCCGAACACCGACGACCCTTCCAGCGCCTCGGCCAGCGCGTCGAGGTCAGACGGCAGGGTGCGGGTGTCCACCCCGCGCCCGGGCTCCCCCACTCCGACCCGGGAGGCGACCGCGGCCACCGTGGCCGGGCTGTCGCCCGACAAGATCTTGACGGCCACTCCTTGCTGACGGAGGTAGCCGAGGGTGCGGGCGGCTTCGGGTCGCAACCGCTCCTCCAGCACCACGAGGCCGGCCGCGGCGAGCCCGGCCGGCAGGTCGTCGTCCAGGAGCGGTGCCGCCGAGCGTGCGAGAAGGAGGACCCGGCGGCCCTCGGCAGCATGCATCGAGACCCGGGCGGCGACTGGCCCAGCCAATCGGGGGAGCACCGCCTCGGGCGCCCCGAGCACCCAGGTCCCCGCGTCGCCGAGGTCCATGGCGCTCCATTTGCGTGCAGACGAAAAGGGAACCGACCGGCCTGCCTGCCAACCCTGAGGAGCGGGCAGAGCGCGGGCAGCCAGCATGGTGGAGTTGGGGGCCGGGTCGGCGGCGGCCATCGCTCCCAGGGCCTCGGCGGCCGGGGCGCCGTCGAGCGGCTCCACCGCCAGCAATCGCATCCCCGGTTCGGTGAGCGTGCCGGTCTTGTCGATGCACAACACGTCGACCCGGGCAAGCCCCTCGATCGCTGCCAGCTCTTGGACGAGAACCCGCCGATGGGCCAACCGCGTGGCGCCGACCGCGAAGGCGATCGAGGTGAGCAGGACGAGGCCCTCGGGGACCATCGCCCCCACGCCGGCCACCGTGCCGCGGACGGCCTCGTCGAGGGCCAGCCCGGACCGGACCACGTGGCTGGTCACGAGCAACACACCCGCGGGGACCATCACCCAGGTGACCAACTGCAGCAGCCGGTTGTTGCCCCGCACGAGCTCGGAGCGCACCAGGCTGAACCGCCGGCCCTCGCGCTGGATCCGCTGGGCGGTCGCCTCGTATCCAACCCGGGTGGCTCTCATCGTTCCGGACCCGGCCACCACGACGCTTCCGGACCACACCTCGTCGCCCGCGACCTTGGCGACGGCGAGAGACTCTCCGGAGAGGAGCGACTCGTCAACCTCGAGACCGGCCGCCTCGACCAATACTCCGTCAGCGACGACCTGGTCTCCGGCTCGGACCTCGAGCACGTCGTCGACGACAACGGCATCGATGGGGACGTCCTGCAGAACCGCGTCCCGGCGGGCGCGGGCGGCCGGGGCGGTGAGCACGGCGAGGCGGTCCAGGAGGCGCTTCGCCCGCACCTCCTGGACGAGGCCGATGGCCGTGTTGACGGCCAGGACGACACCGAAGAGCGCGTCCTGGATCGGTCCGACGATCAGCACCACGACAAAAAGGCCTCCGAGGATGGCGTTGAACCTGGTGAAGACGTTGGCCCGCACGATCTGTGACAACGTGCGGCCCTCAGCTCTGCTCGTGGTGTTGACCTTGCCCGCGGCGATGCGAGCCGTGACTTCGGCGGTCGTCGGGCCAGCGCTCGACCACCCCGTCGCTGGGGTTGCAACGACCTGCCGCGTCCTACCAGCAGGCTCGCCCAGGCTCACACGCCAATGGTCTCCCGGGCCTGGGTCTGCGTCCAGGGCCGGTGGTCCCAACCGCCACGCTGGACCCCGCCCCGGCCGGCCATGCTTCGGCCGGTGCCGGCCCTTTGCCTCGGGGCTCGGTAGTTCAGCTTTACAGCCGTCGCGGTCCTGATGCTGCGCTGCGGCAGCGTTGCTGCGACAACGCCGGCGCAGGGCACGGCCGCGATCGCGATTCCTGGCGCGCCAGCCATGGCTTCCCCGAAGACAACGCTCATGCCGCTGCCAACGGCGACGACCAGGGAACCGGACGGGTTCCAAAGGCCATTCACCGGAGCAGCGTGGCAACTGTCTGACCCCACAGTGGCCAAAAGCCGGCAGTCCCGAACCTTCCACACAGGACAGTGGGGTCCTCAGTGCCGAGGGTGCCGTCCGGCTCGTCGCCACCTTGAAGGGGGTGATCACCGACAACGCCCCAGTTGGCGCGTCCAGGACTGGAGCCGACAGGGCTGTCGGCGTCCGTCCACGTTTCGAGAATCCCGGAAGTTGTGGACGGCGCGCCGCTCATGAGCGTCCAGTCGTTGATCGGAGCAGTTCGCCGCGTGGAGGATCAGGCGGTCGTCCCGTCGCAGCGGATTGATTTGGCGCTGGATCCGCGGAGACTCCATACCTTGGAAGCGAGGCTGGAGTCATGGACAAGCGAGCGGGGAAGAACCTGCAACCGTAGGCACGGGCACGAGGGTCCTCACGTCATGGACAAGCGAGCGGGGAAGAACCCGTCACAGAAGCGCTACCCAAAGGAGCTGAAGGACCGCGCCGTGCGTATGGTCGCAGAGCTCCGACGCGAGGATCCCGGGGACACCTCGGTGGTCAGCCGGGTCGCACGCCAGCTCGGCATCGGCACCGAGTCGTTGCGTCAGTGGCTGAAGCAGGCAGAGGTCGATGCCGGCACCCGCGGCGGGCTGAGCACGACCGAGCACGAGGAGCTACGCACGTTGCGCAGGGAGAACAAGGAGCTGCGCCGGGCGAACGACATCCCTCGCGCGGCTGCAACTTTCTTCTTTCTTCGGCGCGGAGCTCGACCGCCCACAGAAGAAATAGTCGCCTTCGTCGACGCCCACCGGGACACAACGACCGGTCCTCGTCGAGTACCTCCGCCACTACAACCAGGCCAGGTCCCGCCGATCGCTTAACCTCGACCAGCCAGTCCCCAGGTCAGTGCGGCCGGCCACGGCCCGCAAGATCACCCGCCGTGACGTTCTCGGCGGCACTATCGACGAGTACGACATCGCGGC
>JAJYWG010000215.1 GCA_021791615.1 Actinomycetes bacterium | reverse complement strand
CTCCCGCGCCAGGCGCACGATGAGCTCGATGGTCTCCTCTGGGAGCTGCGGTCGCCCCGGACTGCGGTGTGGGTAGGACCAGTGCCGCCGGACGAGGGCCCGATGCCATCGCAGGATCGTCTCGGGTGTGACGAGGAACGACGCTCCCGCGGCACGAGTTTCGCCACAGTGGCGATGAACGCCCGGTCCGAGCAGGAGAACCGGGGCCTGGCGACCTGCCGGCGAAGGACCGCCAGTTGATGACGGAGCACCAGGATCTCCGCTTCTTTGGCGACGACCTCCATGCGGTGGAGCGACAGCGCCTCGACGAGGCGGCGGAATAGACGGTAGAGGAAGCTGAACGCCATGGGCGTGCAGGCTCGCCGTTCGGGTCCTGCCTGGTCAAGGCGCCGATCGCGTTCTTGGACTCTTCACGCCTCCGCCGGTCTGCGCACCAGTGGCAACCTCGCCGGTGGCGTGCGGCATCACCATACAGACTATAATTCTGGTCGATGACAATGTTGCCCCTGTCCGAGGTGAAAGCCCGGCTGTCCGAGATCGCCGAAGAAGTGGCGACCACCCATGAGCGGGTCCAGATCACCAAGAACGGGCGAGAGTACGTGGTGCTCCTCGCCGCCGAGGACCTCGAGTCGATCGAGGCCACTCTCGATCTGCTCGCCGACCCTGAGGCCCAGGACCGCCTGCGGGCAGCAGACGCGGACATCGCCGCGGGCCAGGTGCTCGATGAGCGAGCAGTCCGAGATCTCGTTTCCCGCCACCGCCACCAGCAGTCACGGTGAGCCACCGGGTCGTTGTGGCCCGTAGCGCGGCGCGACGCCTGGCTGATGACCTGCCCGAAGCGGTCTCTGCGGCATGCATCGAGTTCATCTTCGGCCCGCTCGCGGAGGACCCCCGCCGAGTAGGAGCACCGCTGCGAAAACCCTTCGAAGGGCAACGGCGGGCTCGCCGCGGCGAGTACCGGGTTCGTTACCGCATCGACGAGGAGACACGAACCGTTTACGTGCTCGACATCGACCACCGTCGCGACGCCTACCGCAGCTGAGAGCGGCGACTGCGCGACACCCAGAAACATCGCGAAGGAGGGATCCACATCTCATGTTCTTCCGGGAACGCTCGGTGGCTCGGCCGTCTCCCGGGTGGGCGGCGACGAGGAGTTGACTGGCCAACGTGGGGCCGCTCCGGGGAGCGGATCTTCGGGCCACGATTCCGAAGCTGCGTCCTCGTCACGGAGTTTCTCGGGACCTGGGCTCGTCCGGGCGAACCTTGATTGGGGCAACCGCCCAGGCGGCTGCATAGGGCAAGCGCCCTGACCAGCAGGTTCGTCGGATCTGAATCCGACGGTCGCGCGATGGTCGTGAACCCCCGCCACCACGACCGCTGGTCAGGCGCGCACCTCGTGCAGGGGTAGAGGCGCCTGACCAGCGGTTTCTCGTTCGGCCGCTCGTCGAAGATGCGGATTTCTCGGGTATTTTTCTCGGGGCCTTATCAACGCTGCATAGGGCACGCGTGTGCAGGGTGGCGCGGCGCGTGCGGCCGCTGAGCAGCGATTCCGCGGCGGGCTTCTCGTAGGCGCTGCTGGTGCATAGGGCTGCACAGGGCATGCGTACGCACTGCCCTGATCAACCGGTATGCGTAGATCTTCGGCCGGTTGCCTTCGGAACTGCCCGCGACACCTGCCCCGAATAGGGGACCTGTTCAGGAAAGATCACCGGGCGGGTCTTGCGGGACGGCCCAGTGTCGCCGCAGTGCTGGGGTGCCCCATCACCGCAGAGGGTTCGTCATACGGAACGGCGGTCGTGTAGTCCGAAATCTCGGTCTGCTGTTGGTGGACTGGTAGGAGCAGCCGCCGCCCGTTGGCGATGATGATCAGGGCGGTGCCCTCGTTGACCCCGCCGACGGCGCCGGCGCCGTAGACGACGAATCGCACCCTGACAGGCTCGCGCAACGCGCCCGACGGAGCAGTCTCGGTGCGCACTGTCACAGCCGACTCCACTCCCTCGTCTTTATAGAGAGAGATGATGAGTCGGGAGGAGCAGGCATGAGGGTCTTCGTAGCGGGCGCTACCGGCGTTCTCGGCAGGGCGCTCGTCCCCCTGCTCGTGGCGCAGGGTCACGAGGTGGTCGGGATGACGAGGAGCGCATCGAAGCGGGACCTGGTGTTCAGCCTGGGAGCGCGCCCGGTCGTGGCCGACGCTCTCGACCCCGACGCGCTCGCCCAGGCGGTGGCGTCCGCCGAGCCCGAGGTGATCGTGCACGAGCTCACGGCGCTCTCGGGGAAGATGTCGGTCAGGGACACGCGACACCCCGAGCGGTCAGCCTCGGCGATGATGACCAACCGGTTGCGCACCGAGGCGACGGACCATCTCCTCGCGGCGGGCCGTGCCGTGGGGGCCCGGCGCTTCGTGGCGCAGAGCTTCGCGGCGTTTCGATGGGCTCGCACCGGCGGGCCGGTGCTGACCGAGGACGATCCCCTCGACCCGGACCCGCCGGCCGCGCTGCGGGCGCCACTCGAGGGCCTGCTCCACTTGGAGCAGGCGGTGCTGGGGATCGAATGGGGTGAGGGTCTCGTGTTGCGCTACGGAGGCCTCTACGGTCTGGGGACCGCGGTCAGCCGGGCCCCGGACGCGGCGGTGGCAGTGGCGGTCCGCAGACGTCTGTTCCCGATCGTCGGCGGAGGGGCTGGCGTCTGGTCCCAGGTCCACGTCGACGACGCCGCTGCCGCGACCCTCGCCGCGGTCGGCCATGGCGGGCCGGGCATTTACAACATCGTCGACGACGATCCCGCCCCGGTTCGAGAGTGGTTGCCGGTGCTGGCGAGTGCGCTGGGTGCCAAGGCGCCGAGGCATGTGCCGCGCTGGCTCGGACGGCTGGTGGCCGGTGAGGCGGCAACGCTCATGATGACCGACGCCCGCGGCGCCTCGAACGAGAAGGCCAAGCGCGAGCTCGACTGGCAGCCGCACTATGCGAGCTGGCGGCAGGGCTACGTGCAAGGACTCGGCTGAGCGGTGACCAACGACGAGCTCGACGAGCTTCGCCGGTCGGCCTTCGCCATCGCCTACCGGATGCTCGGCAGCGTGAGCGAGGCGGAGGACGTGCTGCAAGAGGGGTTCCTCCGCCTGCACCGGGTGCGCGAGGGCGGCGAGCGGATCGAGTCGCCGCGTGCCTACCTGTCGACGGTGGTCGCACGGCTCTCACTCGACCATCTCCGCTCGGCGCGGGTCCGGCGCGAGACCTACGTGGGCGAATGGCTGCCCGAGCCACTCCTGGCGAGCACCGACGATCCCGCGCGCAACGTCGAAATGGCAGAGTCGCTGTCGCTCGCGTTCCTCGTCCTGCTCGAGAGCCTCTCGCCCGAACAGCGCGCCGCGTTCTTGCTGCACGAGGTGTTCGACGAGTCCTACGATCGGGTCGCGGAGATCATCGGCACGAGCGGCCAGAACGCCCGCCAGCTCGCCTCCCGGGCCCGCCGCTACCTGCAGGAGCGGCGCCCTCGGTTCGAGGTCTCGCGCGAGCAACACGAACAGCTCGCGGCCCGCTTCTTCATGGCCGCAGAAGCCGGCGATCTCGAAGCGCTCGAGAAGCTGCTGGCACACGACGTGTTGCTCCACGGCGACGGCGGCGGCAAGGCGCCCGCCATCGCACGTGCGATCAACGGCCGCGCCAGGGTGGCGAGGACGCTCATCGCGGGCCTGCGCACCGCCGCCCGCGTTGGCAGCTTCACCTTGTACCGCGAGGAGGTCAACGGCCAACCGGGCGCGCTGTTCTTCGACCCCGAGGGCAGGGTGGGCGGCGTGGTGATCCTCGACATCGCCGACGGTCAGATCCAGAGCGTGAGCTCGATCAACAATCCTGACAAGCTGGGGCACCTCGGGCCGGTCGCTGACCTGCGCTCGCTGCTTCGCGAGCGGGGATAGATCCTTGAGCTCGCGGGCTCGAACTGGTGAACTGGTGCGACCACGGCGAACGGAGCCGCGCCAACGCTGAGCGCGACGTCCAACAACCCGATTCTCCGGCTTGACCCAACACGATCGGCGGGGCAGTCCCGCCGATCGTGGCGCTCAGCTCCATGACACGCCGACGCGATCACCCTCTCGGTTCCGGTAGGGGATGGCCATACGGGACAGCCGGCGGCGAGATGCCGACAGAGAGGGCTACCACGACATGGAGAGCGCCGTTGGTGGACGAGTTGCTGTTCGACACGTGAACCTCCTACTGCTGGGACGAATGAGGGGCGACCGGTGGTCGGACCCTCCTCATCGATGATCGACTACATTCGCCTACCAGTGTTACACTGAACAATAAGTAGGGCCTGAGTGTAACAGATGGGGGTGTGCGCTGGACTCGATCGGTGGGATGTTGCGTACGGGCAGAGAGCGGGCTGGGCTGTCGCAGGAGGCGGCGGCCGAGGTGGTGGGGATCAACCGGGTCCTGCTCAACTACTACGAGGCGGGACGCCGCCAGGTCCCGCTTGCTGTCGCGGCGGCGCTTTCGCGCCTCTATGGGACGTCGCTGGAGTCCTTGCTGGCAGGTGAGGAGCTGGCTGGGGCCGGGGTGGACGTGAGCGGGATGCTCTTCCGGGCTGCGCCGAGGGATCTCGGCGAGAGCGCGCAGGGTGGGCTCCGGCTGTTCGAGCAGCGTGTTTCTGAGTACGTCGAGCTGGCTGGGGAGATGGGCACAGTGTTGCCGGGGCCGGGTCGCAGCTCGTTTGCTGCGGCGCGCGGTGCAAGTGGTAAGGAGGGCGCCTGGGCAGCCCGCCAGCTCCGCCGCCAGCTCAATCTGGGCGGCGGAGCGCTCGGTGATCCGTTCCAGGTGCTCGATGAGCACGTGCTCACCTGGCGGCTCCCTCTTGGCGCCGACCTGGGCGAGGCACCCTCGGGGTTCTTCTACAACCACCCCCAGGCGGGCTTCTGCATCGCTGTCAACTCCCAGATGACCCTTGGCCGACAGGTCTTCACCCTGGCTCACGAGCTCGCCCACGCCTACTTCCACTCCCAGGCAGCAGACGTCGTGGTCTCGATGCCCGGGGAGGACCACGGCCGCGAGCGGTTCGCGGATGCCTTCGCTGGCGAGTTCCTCGTGCCGAGCGACGAGCTGCGACGGGTGGTCGGCGAGCTGGCACCGTTTGACGACCTGGCCAACCCGACGCTCGTCGTGCACCTCCAGCGGCACTTCGGCGTGAGCTTCGCCACGCTACGGGTGCGACTCCTCCAGGAGAAGCTGATCACGCGGAGCGACTTCGATGTCTTGGCCGAGGCATCCCCCAGCCGGCTGGCACTGGCCCTCGGCTACCGCGTGCATCCTGCGGACATGGGCAGCTACGACCTCCATCCCCTACAAGCTCAGCCGGCCCGCGTCCTGTTGCTCGTGCGCGCCGCGCTGGAACGTGGGGTCATCACGCTAGGCGACGCGGCGGAGGTGCTCGGCACGAGCACCGAGGAGATCCGTCAGCTCCTGGCCCGGCCCGGGCCGGAGGAAGGCGAGCGACGAGTCCAAAAGGACCTGGAGGATGCTGCGTTCGCCAATCGTGAGCGATGAGCGCTGGTGGTCATGCTGGTCGACGCCTCGGTTGCCCGCAGCTTCGCCGTCGTCGGCTGGTCCCATCACCTGCTCCAGGTGTGCGGCGGCTCGGTCCTCATCGCCGACGGCGTCCACGGGGCGGAGCCCGACGATCCGAGCGAGCTGCGTCGCATCCGGAGAGCACTCCTGCGGCAGGCCGACCAAGCAGGGTTCGGTTCGGGGATTGCCAGCCGTGCGCTCGCAGCCATACAGGGTCTCGATCAGCTTCTGGCTCTCGGTCCAGACCAGCTCAGTGTGCTGACGCTCAACGACGACTAGCTGAAGCTCGCTGTACGCCTCCAGTCTCGCCGGCTGGAGGACCGGGAGTGGCGTCATTCACTTGGCGCCAAGGCTCGCCGTCTCGACGCGGGCGAGTCCGCGTCCATCGCCATCGCCGCGACCAGGTCTCTCGGCTTCGCCAGCGACGACGAAGACGCACTCACCCTCTGGGAAGCGCTGACCGGTGCACCCGGACGGCGAACCCGGGACCTACTCAGGCAGCTCGTCACCGACGGGATCGTCGACGAGCACGACGCCAGGGCCGTACACCACCTGCTCCAGAGCGACGACCTGCACAACCTCGGCGGACCGTGTGGGTGCCGAGAACCCCGTCCGCCCAGCTCAGGCGACCATCCGGTACTTGTGGATGAGGCCACCCAGACCATCGGCTCTTCGTAGCCTGGCGGCGTCGGCGTCGCCGATGGTGGGAGGGGTCGCATCGGAACCGGTGGGCGGTCGTTGGCTGAGGGAGCGGTGGGGTGGTGGACGTTGTAGTGCTCGACGTACTCGGCGAGGACTGCTTGGAGGTGACGGCGGCCGAGGATGATCATCCGGTCGAGGCACTCGCGCCGGATGGTGCCGATGACGCGCTCGCAGATGGCGTTGGCCGGGGGTGCCCGGACGGGGGTGGTGATGACTCTGGTGCCCTCTGCGGCGAAGAGGGCGTCGAAGGAAGCCGTGAACTTGGTGTCGCGATCGCGGATGAGGAACTTGACGGGGTTCGTCTGGGCGGCGAGTTCCATCGAGATGTTGCGGGCCTGCTGGGTGACCCAGCTGGTGACGGGGTTCGAAGTGATGCCGGCGATCCGCACGAAGCGGCTGTCGTGGTGGATGAGCACGAGGACGTAGAGCCTGCGGAGAAGGACGGTGTCGACGTCGCAAGTCGCACGCCATCAGCCCTTTGGCCTGGGTGGTGAGGAACTCGGTCCAGGTGGGTCCCGACCTTCGCGGTGATGGGTCGATGCCGTGGCGCTTCAGGATCGCCCAGAGGCTCGAGGGGCGATGACGATCCCCATGGTGGCCAGTTCGCCGTGGATGCGGCGGTAGCCCCAAGTCGGGTTCTCCTTCGCCAACCGGAGCACCACGGCGGTGGTTCCTTTCGGGATGGGTGGTCGACCGGGTCGGCCATAGGCATAGGTCCAGCGCTTGGCGACAAGGTCCCGGTGCCAGCGCAGCAGGGTCGCCGGCTGAACGAAGAAGCGTCCGCGTCGTGGGCGGGTGAGCAGTCGTGCCAGTCCCGCCAGCAGCGCTCGATCTGCAGGCTCGAGCGCGGGTCGGTTGACCTGGCGTCGGAGGACCGCCACCTCGTGGCGCAGCACGACGACCTCGATCGCGAGGTCCGTATCTTTGCGAGCGATGAGGCGGATGAGCTGGATGACGCGGCAGTACGCCCGGTAGAGGAACGAGAGGGTCACGGCCGGATGCTCGCCGCGCCCGGCACCAGCCGTCAAAGTCCAGCTCACAGCCGATGGATGACATTCTCGGCACGCACAGGATGTCAACATCGCGCGGAGGGCGAACTGCCGTCCCCTTTCCGTAGGACCCTATGAGCATTCGGGTGGCACCCGTGAACGCCGTCGTGAAGTAGTGGCCATGGAGCTTCCTGGCTACACCGTCGTACTTCGTGCGCGCGTCGGTCCCTTGATCTCACGTCAGAGTGAGGTTCCTCAGGAACTGCGTGAACCGATCGGAGGTGCTCACAAGGGCCTCCACGGTTGTGGACCGCCGCATTGAGCAGCTCGCTGACAAGCCTGGCCCGCCATCAGGTGGGTCCTCCCGCCGAGAAGAACTCGCCGGAGCGACCGGATTCCTCATCCGGGGTACCAGGCTGCTGGAGGAGCTGGATCACCTGTCCGTCGTCGAGGTGGATGCGCACCGTGAGCGGGTCGCGAGCGGGGATTTCTACCCTGTCGATCGCCCTGCCGACCACGGCCTCAACCTCGAACCCAAGGTCAGCGGTGCGGAGCGCGTCGAGCTGGATGAGCGCGTAGCGGAGTTGCTTCCGAGCTCTCTCGCTGATCGAGGCGACCTTGACGACGTCGAGGCGATCGACGGTGCACTGGTACGTGAGGTCGACCACGCACTCGCCGACGAGCTGGTCCGGGTGCGTTGGCACGGGGAGGTACCCGATGACCCGACCTGCGAGGAGGTTGCCGCGTCCGCCCCGGAGCTCGCTCGGATCGACCAGGGGACTGACGATGAGCGTACGGTCGAGCGTGGTGTCGGCGGTCGCCTCAGCCTGGGCCGCCTCCGTGGCCACACCGCCCCTTTCGAGGTCGCGCACCCGTTGGTTCCACTCCTTGTCGAGCTGACAGTCATGGGTGACGACCATCGCGAGCCCGACCCCCGCCGCGATCCCGAGCGGCCTGTCGCCGTCCCAGGCACCGTCGACCTCCACGAAGTGTGCGTCGAGCGGCTCCCACTGAGGCGGACTATGCCGGTCCCCGGCAACGATGCGGGAGACGCCGCAGAGGACGATGTCCCCCTGCCGTGGCTGCTCGTGCCACTCGTAGAAGTCCGCCGGGTCCATCATCGGTAACCTCGGCGACTCCTCCGAATCGGCTCGTCGAGCATCAAGCGCTCCGCCTGGGCGAGATCCTGCTCATAGTCGGACTCCGGCCGGAGCGTGGAAGCCCGTCCGATCGGGTGAAGCTCTCCTCGCAGATAGGCGTCAAGCGCCCTCTGATGCAGTGGGCGCTTCTTCGGAGGCCGGTGCTGGATCGTCACGGATGGAGCCGTGCCCTGGAATGCCTTCCAATCCTGAGCGCGGCTGAGGTGACCGGCGGCGATGTGGTCGAGGAGGTCCTGTCCGCCGGAGCGGCTCAACAGCACCTCGGTGGCCCGGCCTGACTCGGTCGCGTCGATGTCTCGGACAACGTCTGCTAGCAGCTGGAGGCGCTCCAGCTTGTCGATGCCTGGCGTCGCCACGCCTCTGACCCAGGCGCT
This sequence comes from Actinomycetes bacterium, assembly GCA_021791615.1. The sequence continues at coordinate 1,465 of JAJYWG010000215.1, read as the reverse complement.
CAGAGATCGGCGGTCCACGCCGATGGCCCGAGCGATCTGCTCACGAGTAAGGCGCGTCCTTCGCGCGACGTCGTCCCGCAGTCTCTGCACGTCCTCGCGCACTGGACGAGCAAGATCGGAGTACGTGATGCCCGTCTCCGTCGAGCTGACGTACATCCGCCAGAACTGGCCGCCCCAGCTGACGGATGCCCCAGTCATCCGCTCTGCCCCGAGCAAGAAGTCGTCAAGGTCTCGGACGACGAACGGCATGCCGAGCCGCGTCGTCGTCGACCTCCGTTCGAAGAGCGGGTCAGCTAGCGGCAGGATCGACCACGGTCCCGAGGGGTCGGGATCGTCGTGTCGGTGCGCCGGTCTTGCATTAGCGTGCGGGCTCATCGCTCAGCTCCGAACTCGTCGAGGAACGCGTCGGTGACTGCCCACCGGAAGAACGTGTAGATGCGGTCGCAGAACTCGGCAACCTTGCCGCCAATGGCTGCGAGGTCGAAGTCCTCGGGTCCTGACGTGTAGTGATCCAAGTCGAGCACCCACGACGGCGCCCGTGCCGGTTCGATCCCAGGGTCGTACGTGGCGCCAGCGGGAAGTCGGCCCCACCGTCCGCGCAGTTGCGACGCATCGTCCAAGTCGAAGAGCGTGTCCGACAGCGCATGCACCACTTCCACGTTCCCGAGAACCGTCTCGTCACCGGCCACGCCCAGCACCTCGGGACGGACGAGCTTGCCTAGCTGCGCCAGCTGGTCTCCTGTCACCCTGTCCACATACCGGACGCCAATCCGGTCGCACACGTTCGGGTGCAGCCAGCCTTCGAGCGCGTGGAGGACGACAGTCAGCCGAGCAAGGAGGTCGCTGCGCCGCGTGTACCGCTTGGCCGACAGCGACACGAAGGTCGGAGCGAGCGTGACTTGCCAGGCGTCGGGGTCCTTGGTCTCGAACCGCCAGACGGTGCCCGCGTCCTGGGGCTGGATACCTCCCGGCCCGATCATCACCCCAAGCTGCCGCTCGGGCCGGAGGATTGGGTAGTCGCTCCGGATCGCCTCCTGGAACGTCGCCACGAAGCCGCCGTCCGCCTGGATCCGCATCACCGCAGGAAAGCGCACCTGGGCGATCACGTTGACCAGCGGAGCCCTACTCAGCGGCACTTCCTGAACCGACGGTCCGAACGGCGTCGTCATTGTCATCACCTTCCCAGTATACTTCCCATAACATCGGATGGGAACCAACGGAGGTGTAGCGACATCATGGCGGAGACGGAGCGGGGTAAGAAGGTCGTCTACGTCCACCCCTACCGACGGCAGGACGGCACGACCGTGCCAGCCCACGAACGCTCGACCCCCACCTGTAGGTGCCGGGAACCCGTCCGCCAGCTCAGGCAACTCCGGTACTGGTGGATGCGGTCGCCTCCGCGACGGGACCCTCGTCCGCTGGCGCCACCGGTGGTACCATATACCAATGGAGAAGACGACGCTGT
>JAJYWG010000152.1 GCA_021791615.1 Actinomycetes bacterium | reverse complement strand
TTGCTCGTCCCCTCGGCGATCACCCGGCCGTGGTCGATCACCACGATCCGGTTGGCGAGACGGTCCGCCTCCTCGAGGTACTGGGTCGTGAGCAGCACGGTCGCACCCTCTCCCACCAGCATCTCGATGAAGCGCCACAGGTCGATCCTGGTGGCCGGGTCGAGGCCGGTCGTCGGCTCGTCCAAGATGAGGACCTTGGGGCGTCCGACAAGGCTCGCACCCACGTCCAGCCGGCGGCGCATGCCGCCCGAGTACGTCTTCACCTGGCGATCCGCAGCCTCGGTCAGCGCCATGCGCTCGAGGGTCTCGGCCGCCCGTCGGCGGCGCTCCGCCTTGCCGAGGTGGTACAAGAGGCCGACCAGCTCCAGGTTTTCCCGCCCGGTCAACAGCTCGTCGACCGCCGCGTACTGGCCGGCCAATCCGATCACCGAACGAAGCGCGACGGCATCGCGCGTCACGTCGAGCCCGGCCACGCTCGCCGACCCGGCGTCTGCTCGGAGCAACGTCGTGAGGATCCGCACCAAGGTGGTCTTCCCAGCGCCATTCGGCCCGAGCAGCCCCAGCACCGTGCCGGCCTCGACCTCGAGGTCGACATGATCCAGCGCCAGGGTGGCGCCGAATGCCTTGGTGATGCCCTTCACCTCGATCATGGGCGGGGTCATGAGTCACATTGTCCTTGCGACGGAGCGGATGGAGCGGACGGAGCGGACGGAGCGGATGGAGCGGACGGAGCGGATGGAGCGGATGGAGCGGATGGAGCGGACGGAGCGGACGGAGCGGATGGAGCGGACGGAGCCGGGCTCGGGGCGCGACACGGCCCCCGGTCACACTAGCCATCCAGTGGTCCGGGGTCCTGGGCGTTCACATTCTCGTTCGCCGTGGTGGGGACCGACGCCGTCGAGTGGATCCCCCTCGACCAGCCTGCCGGCGCCGCCATCTACGCCGGCCACATCGTCGCGGCACTCTCCGTCTTCATCCTCGCCATCGCGGCGCGATCCGCGTCGCGATCTGGCGCGGCCAGTTCTTCCCCCCTTCGAGTCCGACTGTTCCCCAGACCCAACCTGTCTGCCGGCTCGAGCTGATCACGGCCGCCGTGTGTGAGGTGACGCAAGAGCCCGAACCGACATCCGGACCGCGATCCCAGAGCGAGCACCATGGCTGCTATCGAACACTCGGCTGCGGACATCACCACCAAGGACAGTCCCCGCCCGTTTGCCGACACGGTGACCCGCCGCGTCGATCTCGTCATCGCTCGGGGAATGAAGGACTTCGACGTCGTCGACCAGGCCGCCGAGGCACGTGCGGTCGGGCGCACCCTGCGCCCGACGACCCTCGTCGTGTTCGGCAACCCACTTTCCGTGATGGCTGCTCCGCCGCTCGCTGCGCTCGACTTGGCGGTGTTCCACCCGGACACCCGTACCGAGCGTCGCGCGAGGTGCGATGAGTTCGAGAGGCGTTTCCCGTCTACAGGGCAAAGCAACCACTGGCTCGAGAGGAGCAGCGATGGTCTATCGTCCCGTCGTCCCGAACGGCGCTCCGTGTTGGGTCGACCTGTGGACCTCCGACGTCGAGGGAAGTCGCCACTTCTACTGTGACCTGTTTGGTTGGCAGGCAGGTGAGCCGAGCTCCGACCATGGCGGCTACTTCATGTTCACCCGCGCCGGGGCACCGGTGGCCGGGGCGATGGGCGACATGGGTGACACGCCCGCCGACGATACGTGGAAGCCGTACTTCGCCAGCGAGAACGTTGAGCGCACCCTCGAGCTGGCCGTCGCGCGCCGAGCAGAAGTGCGGCAGGCCGGTACGGCGATCGGCGATCTCGGCCACCAAGCAGTCATCGTCGACCCAGCAGGGGCGGTTACCGGAATCTGGCAGCCTGGCACCTTTCCTGGCTTCACCGTGATCTATGAAGATGCCACCCCGAGCTTCATCGCCATCGACGTCTGCGACTACGACGCAGAGATCGCGTTCTATCGCCAGGTGTTCGGCTGGCATCCACTCGAAGAGGAGGTCGATGGCCATCACTACGCCGGCTACATGGACCCTGTCAGCAACCGACCGATCGCCGGGATCGGTGACGAAGCGGAGTCACTGGCCCCTGGAGAGTCACCGCAATGGTCGGTGTTCTGGCAGAGCGACGACGTTGACGCGTCGGTCGCCAAGCTACGCGCGATCGGCGGCAGCGTGATCATCGAGCCTGCAGACGGCGGCCTCGGCCGAGTGGCCAGGGTGGCCGACCCCTCTGGCGCCCGATTCTGCATCTTCGAGCCCAAAGGTTAGAACGCGCTCGCAGGCGACGACAGGCTGGCCCGGCGGAGTGCCGAGTGAGCGAGTCGCTCGCGTCTTGACCCGGCAACCGGGCCCGCTCGCCGCCTACCAGGAGGCCTCGCCCAGACCACGGGCGGACGCGTCCCCCATCCGCCGCGGCCGAGCATCCCGGTACGCCGGGCCGGATCGCCGACACCAGCTGTTCGCTGAGAGGGACCTACTGCTTGGCATTGCGCGCGTTGTCACGTTGGGGGGTGGATCGTCTCGCCGCGGGCCAGCATGGTGACGAACTGCTCGATCCGGCTACGGCGCGCCTCTCTGCGTTTGGCGGCAGTCACCCGGTAGCAGTCACCCGGTAAAGGACCGCGTAGCGACCCGCGCTCCTCAGTCGCTCGAACATCGCCTGGGCGGCAGCGCGTTGCCGAAACGCCCTCGCCGGTGGTCAGACGATCACGCCTCTGACAGCCCGGAGGACGCATGCGACCCTCTTCGGTCAACCGGCGAGGGATCTGGACGTTGCGCTCAGACCAGGCGCTGCCGGATCGTCGCGGTGTGAACCGCCGCTGGAACGATCGGTATCGATATCCCTGGAGCCAGTTGTCGGACCAGGCCGTGCATGCGAGAGCATCCGCGCGGTTGTCCCGACGTCGACCTCGAGCACGAGCCTGACCGTACGTGTCAACCCGACCACCCGAGCAGCTTTTGAACAGATCGCGACCGCCCAAGGTCGCCGCTCGCCGACGTGAGCCGAGAAGCCTTCGAGAAGTACATCCGCCATCCGCCGCCACGCCAGCTGATCGCGAAGCTGACCGTCCCAGAACGTTCAACGAGCGTTCAACGAGAACGTCCCAGGACCGGGTCGGCCCGCCGAGCGCAGGGTCGCCCAGTGCCCCGACCCCGTCGTGACGCTGAGCGAGTCGGCCGGGCGCCACCCGAACGTTCCTGGTTGGTCGTGTCCGCGAGGGGGCTCGCGACGACCTGTCCTAAGAGGTCGGGATCACCGATCTGTGGCCTCCGGCCGCTTGACAGGGGAGAACGACCGTCAGGCAGGACTGACCCCTGGTCCTGGTCGTACTGACAGCCGGAGGATGTTCAGCCGTGGCGAGAGGATCGGGGCTTCGGCCAGGCGGTGGTCGTCGGTGAGGAAGTCGGCATCGAGGTCTTCGGCCAGGGCGATGTAGAGGGCGTCGGCAGCCGTGAGGTTGTGACGGTACCGCCATGCAGCGGCGGTCAGCGGCGCTATCGAGGCCCGGTGGAGGTGCCACGAGGTCAGCCTGCTCACAGCCGCGGTGGCTTGTGACTCGGTGAGCTTGCCTTCGAGAAGCCAGCGTCGCCGCAGGACGGCAAGGACTTCGGCGTAGAAGTGCTCGGGGACCCAGCCGTCCGACCCAGCGGGTATGAGCCGGGCCAGGGCTTGGCCTCGGCGGGTGTCAGCGACCAACTCGACTCCGGCAGACGCGTCGATGACGACGGCGGTCACGCTGTGGCGTCGTCGCGAAGCTCCCGCACCGCCTGGGCGGCGTCGAGGCTGTCCAGCTCGGGCTCGGGGCCGGCCAGCAGCTCATCGAAGAAGGCACGGAACGCCTCGGGCGAGCAGTCCTCGTCAGGGTTGGTGACCACCACAGCCGAGCCGGGCGGCAGGTCAACAGGGCGACGAGGCACGTCCGGATGTTACCGCTTACCCCCGTCACGGCCTGGTGCTTCAGCTCCAGCACTCGTTGCACGTACTCCTTTGGGGTCGACATGGCGGTGGTCCCTCCGGGTTCACGGTTGCGTGACGCTTCCGAGGCTCGAGGGGCCGCCACGGCCAGTGGTGGATGCCCGTGGAGGAGCGCTACTGGATCAGGTCACCAGCGCGAATTCCGCTGATCGCAGATCGCGACTGCCAGAGCCCGGCGGCTTCCAGCGCTCGAGCAGCATCTGCGCCTCGAGTACCGGTCGGCACGGTCACGACCGCCGCACCGCGCACGACGAAACGCCCCTTGGCGTCGGGCAGCCACCCGGCGGTCCTCGGGGCCGTCCTCGACCCCTTCGGCTTGGTCAGCCGGAAGTCAGATCGGGGGCGCGCACTTCGGGGAACGTTCCCGGCAACCAGTCATCGGATAGGTCGTCGGCGTAGGACCGGCCCGTATGAAGCACCCCCGGTCTTCCAGAATGCCGGTCCGAAGTCCGGGTCCCACTGGTAGATGTAGAAGTGGTTCACGAAGGCCATCTGGCGCCACCACTCCATGTGCGGGTGGCGGAACTTTTCCTTGCCCTTGGTCGGCCACGATCGCCAGACCGACGCCTTCTCCTGGGCGATCCCGATGAGCACCACCTTGGCGTCGCCGCCTTCGGCCGCCGCCGCGTCGATCAGGGGGCGGGCGAGCGCCCCTTTGGACTCGCCCTTCTTGAAGTGCACGACGGGAACCCCGTTGGCCTCGGCGAAGCGGTGGATGTCCTTCACGTAGGCGTCGCCGATCGTGCCGAAGGTCGCCGACGAGGGGATCGGGAACTGGCGCTCCCAGCGTAAGAAGCGGCAGACCTGCCCCACCGATTGGAGCTGCGGGACATACGCCTGGAGGAAGAACCGGTCGACGCAGCGGCAGGTCAGCGATACGTGGTGCCGCAGTAGGGTCGCGTAGTCGGTCATGGCCACCTCCCTGGTCTTGAGCAACCAAGGACGCCATGACCGATGCACCGGGGTCGCCCAGCGGGGCGCCCTCAGCGCGCGGGGACTACTTGGCGGTATGAGGCTCGCTCGCTACCTGCTTGGCCGTTGACTGGAGGGAGTAGCCCATCTGGTGGAGGAGCTGGCCGACGGTCCACGAGGAGACCTGAAGGCCCATGTCGGTCAATGCCTTGGCCAGCTGGCGGGTGGACTTGAGCGTCCAGCGCAACGTCGACGTGGGGTCGCCGCGGGCCTCTGGGGAGACCAGGTCGTCGAGGTTGGAGAGGAGGTTCGGGTCGGTGTCGATGAGCCGGGGCCGTCCACCACCTTCACGGCGCACCCGATCGGATGGTCCCGCCCCGGCGTCCACCTCCTTCGTCCCGTCGAGCACCGTGCGTGAGCTCATCTTCGACGCAGCGACGACCGCTCTTTGGCCACCGCGTCCGAGCGCTCGTGCCATCGCACCGGCCATCAACCGCCGCTGGCGCTCGTCGAGGAGCGGCTTCATGAACGAGAAGAAGGACTCCAGGCCTTCCTCGCTCAGCTCCACACACCAAGACGACCTCGACACGCTGGCCAAATCGCGGATAGTTACCTCGCAGTTCTAACGGGTCTCGAAGCGCACGACCGAGCCTGGGGCCGGGCCGCTCGGGGTATGCGAGTGCTCGTGGAGGGGCGCGGGCGCGATGGGCATCGCCGGGTGCTCGTCGGGGACGGCGGGCCGCAGCCGGGCCACGCGGTGGCTGACTCGGATGTGGGTGGCGTAGGTCACCGACGGACTCGTCCGGGGCTCGCCAGCCGGCGCAATCGCGGCGTTCGTCGTGTCCGGTGGGCCGCCACTGGGGGCAGCGCCGTCCTCGGGGGTGTGCGCGTCAGCGAAGGGCGGCGATTCCGGGGAACGTTCCCGGTTGGTGGTGTCGGAGGGGGGATCCGTACTCGACGCCCACGGCGGTGTTGCGCACGGAATTGGCGCTCACCCGGTAGACCCGAGTGAACCGAGAGTAATGCTCTGATGTTACGGAGGCTCTCTCAAGGCTTTTTCCGTCTCCTCGTTCTCGTTGCATCCTTCGTCGTTGCCATAAGGTCGTCAATGGTCTCAAGCATCATCAGGGCTCTTCGTGCTACATCGTCCACGATCGAATGTGCTCGTGGATTCCGCCATGCTCCCACGACACCTTGACAAAGGTGCATGTGGCCGCGTTGCTCGCTCTCGTCGCTCTTCGTTCTCCCCGCGTTGATCCGGAGCAGAGGAGCATTCGGTGAGAAGGCAATGGTCATGAGTGCGTCACCGTCCTCGGGCCGGCCGGTACGAGTTCGGACGCACTCGTTGAGAGCCTTCACGCCGGCTTCAACCGCGTCGGCGTAGTGCGTCGAAACGAACCGTGATCGAGTCGCTTCTCGAAGGTCTGGATCCGAGATTCGCCGATCGTACTCTGCCAAGAGGCTGTCCTCAGGAGATAGCACGTCGGCTGACGAGTCGCTGTGCGGCGGCGACACCGGCTGGGCGAACTCTGCCAGATCGTTCGCGAGGCGGCGGCCAACCTTGGCATACTCCCTACCACTGGCCAGGGAACTCACTGCCTGTAGAGGTGCCTCGCCATGCTCTCGAAGATATGATCTATCTGCTCGGGCGAGGCGGCAGCAGGTATGTGGATCTGGATGTCGAGGTGCACGTTTGGACTGCTGCCCATTGATCGAGCCGCGGCGGTTTCCGGTTCTGTTCCCGACGCAGCGGGTTCTCCCGAATGCCTCGACATGCGTGGCTGGCGCGTCCTGCTAGGTGACGCGCCCCGCGTCGACGAATTCGCCGCTTCAGGGCCGGTAGTCATTGGCGGCGACTTCTTGGCGATCATCAGATACGTCGAGGCCATCTGGCGAGCGTTCGACTCGCCGAAACCCTTGTGATCGAACCAAGTTCGCACCTTCTGAGCATCCGGCGTCCCTGAGTCGTCCGTCAGCGGTACCAGGTCGGAGGGATACACGTCATCGAGGATCTCCTGACATGCATCGGCGTAGGACGCGTCGACGCGCCACTTGTTCCCCCGTGGCGTCAGAGCACCCTCGTCGTCGATCAGACCGACACGACGCATGGGAGAGACGGTGTTGTTGGCCGCGCTTTTGGGGCTCGACATCCCCATCAAGGCAGCAACCACCGAAGGCGTGAACTTCGTAGACGGCGCTGAGGCCGCCCGCGACCGGAGGGTGGTCCATGCCTTGATCGGGATCTTTGGGTATCCGTTTGACGCCATACCGTATGAGCCTCCGGCTCGCAAACTACACCTGTGAGATTATCACGTCGGTCCTGCTCGCCGCTCCTCCCGGCCACCGAGAGTCGTGGCCCTCCGGGTGCCCGAACCTTCCTGCGTCACAGGTCGTCCGTAGCATCTCCTCCAAAGGAGGTGACCATGGCTGTCTTGATGGCAGAACTGCCGATCCATGAACGGCCGCGTGAACGGCTGCTTGCCCACGGAGCGGAGGCGTTGTCGGAACGAGAACTCCTTGCCCTGGTGCTCCGACACGGGAGCCGGGGTGAGAGTGCCCTCGGCCTGGCCGCGGCGCTCCTCGCCGAGTATGGCGGCCTTGCTCGCCTCGCTGCCGCGAGACCTGAAGAGCTGGCACGGCGCCAGGGGGTCGGGGACGCGAAGGCCACGGCACTGGTCGCTGCGTTTCGGTTGGGTCGTCTCGTGGCCAACGAGGGGACCGTGGATGTCCAACTTCAGGGCCCGCACGACGTGTTCACGGCTAGCCGGCTGGAACTGGCCGGACGGCGCCGCGAGCACGTCCTGGTGCTCGTCTGCGATGCCGGCAACCATCTTCGAAGGACGGAAGCAGTGGCAGAGGGCTCCATCGACCGCTCGGCGCTTCCGGTACGGGAGGTCCTCAACTGCGTTCTTCGGCACGATGGCCGCGCCTTCGCTGTCGCTCACAACCACCCTTCAGGAGATCCAACTCCCAGCGAAGCTGATGTGCTTGCCACGCGCGCCCTCGCCGCCGCAGCCAAAGTCGTCGGTCTCCGCTTTCTCGATCATATCGTCGTCGCCGGTGATCACTGGGAGCGTATAGCTCTCACAGCAGGCCTTCGAACGCGTAATTGAGCACCGATATCCTTAGTGCCGATACGAGCGTTTCAGCGCGATGTCGCTTCTTTTCGATCTCTGCGACCCATTCCTCAATTCGATCTAGCCGAGCCGCGATGCTCCGCTGAGTATGCGGATCTGGTATAAGAACTGGATAATCAAGAAAGGCATTACGCCTGAGATGCATCATTCCTATTCCGACGGCTTGTGCCCGCATGCTACGAAATATAGCCTCGATTAGATGCCGAATGAACCTACGATTATTGCCTCCTATTTCCGTTACACGGAAGATGTGCTGGTTGAGGACGCCAATTGGACCCGGCCACATTATCGATTTGAATGAGGCTGACCAAGACACGAGTAGGTCGCCTGCCTGAATCATAAAGCGCCCGTCAAATTCTTGGGTGGTAGTCAGGAACTCCGAGGCCGGATCAGATATATTACTGATACGGATAATAGGCAGCCCGTTATCGCTAAGCTGGGACGCGTCGTAACTCGTACCGTTCACGAACTCGGCAACCTCGCCAAGACGAGCTTCCTTACACGTTGAAGAGCGATCCTTGCTGGCTTTCAAGCCATCGGGGCTCGCCATGTCACTGCGGGCGGCATGCAATATGGCTTGTGGGTAGGGCTCGGATGCCGCGTACAGCCGACCCACGATGTTGTCGTTCTGCAGGAGGGCGGCGATTCGCTGTGCGACCCGGTGCTGTTCATTGAGGTCGGGTAGCGGTACTTCCATCGCCAAGAGGGCCTCGGCGTGCACCCGCTCACGGCGCGCTCCCACTCCTTTGGACGTCCCTGCGAGTGCTTCCCAGAAGGTCGGCCACCTGCATAGGTACCCAAGGTAGGTCGGATCCACCTCATCCGAAACGGACGAAAACGTTGGGAATTCCTGCGAGAGAAAGTGTCCGTCTAAGCTTTCCGGAACCACTGCCACCGCGCCTTCGAATGCCTTGAGACGGCTAAGAACAAGCGCTCCCGCATGTAGGCGGTTCAGTACGTGGTAGCTCGTATCACTTCCCGGCAACGGTCCTCGTGCAAAGAGGCCGCGGCCGAAGCTATAGACGCCAGCAATGTCGTAGGAGCACGATGGCTCGACGGGCACTTGGTCGAGGTCGAGCGTCAGCACGTCCCCGAGCGGCCGGAGCGGGTAGCGGCTTTTCATCCCTTCGCCAGTTCAGACTCGATCTCGTGGAGAAGGCTGAGGATCTCCTCCTCCGTCTTGAGCAGTTCCGCCACGAGCTCCTGCGGGGGGCGGTGAGCGAGGTCGTCTGGGCGGTTCGGATTGCGAAGATCGAGATTGAACCCGTTGGCCTCGATCTCGCCGATGGGCACGCGCCAAGCCTGCTCGGTCTCCTTCCGGCCTTTCCGAGCTGGTCCGCCCCACCACGTCTGGCAGTCGGCGAACTCCTCGAAGCGCAGCGGCTTCGTCTTCGTGTAGTTCTTCCTACCCTCCGGCAAGGGCAGCTCGTAATACCAGATCTCCTTGGTCCGCCCGGTCTTCTCGAAGAAGAGCAAGTTGGCCGGGATGCTGGTGTATGGAGCGAAGACTCCCGGTGGGAGGCGGACGATCGTGTGCAGGTTGCAGTCGTCCAGGAGACGCTCCTTGATACGGGCCCCGACCCCGTCGCCGAAGAGCACCCCGTTCGGCACGACGATGCCGCACCGACCGCCCGGTCGGAGGATGCGCTGAACCAGCTGGAGGAAGAGCCACGCCGTCTCCGCCGTGCGGGTGGCCTCGGGGAAGTTCGCTTGGATGCCCTTCTCCTCCTCCCCGCCGAACGGCGGGTTGGTGAGCACCACGTCGACCCGGTCGGCGTTGCGGATGTCGGTCACGGGGCGAGCGAGCGCGTTGTCACGGATGATGTGGGGTTGCTGGACCTCGTGGAGCAGCAGGTTCATCATGCCGAGCAGGTACGGGAGCGGCTTCTTCTCGACTCCCCGGATGTCGCCGTCGAGGGCGCGCAGTTCCTCGACGCTGCTGACCTCGGGCTGCATGTGCCCAAGCGCCTCGACGAGGAAGCCCCCGGTCCCGCAGGCCGGGTCGAGCACCGTCTCGCCGAGGTGCGGATCGACCTGCTGCACCATGAACCGGATGACGGGCCTCGGCGTGTAGAACTCGCCGGAGTCACCGGCGGCGTCGCGCATCTCACGGAGCATCGATTCGTAGAGATGGGCCATCGTGTGGATGTCGTCGCTCGAGGTGAAGTTGACCTCGTTGACCTTGTTGACGACGTCTCGGAGCAGGTAGCCCGAGAGCATCCGGTTGTGGGTCTCCTTGAACACCGCCGCGATCACG
>JAJYWG010000543.1 GCA_021791615.1 Actinomycetes bacterium | reverse complement strand
CGCGGAGCGCGTCGAGCAGCTCGGACAGGGCAGAATCGGATAGAGCCATCGGTGTGACCTCCTCGCTGTGCACTTGTGATGTACACACCGAGCATCACGCCGATGGCTCACCTGGTGGTGGACCTGCTCCGAATTCCCACCACGTGAGGGGACTCATACGCCGATTATTCGGCGTGCCAGCTGTGCGGAACCACCCCACTCCTCCTCTTGAAAAGCCCTTTTTCGACCGGACCGCGTGTGCAGATTGGAGCGGCGTCCACAGCCGTCCTCCCCCGGCCTTGCAAATTATCTAGATATATGACTAAATAGCTACTATGGAAGATATGGAATCAGGCGTGTTCCGTGCGTTGGCCGATCCGACCAGGCGCCAGATCCTCCAGGACCTGCGAGCAGGAGAGCTCTCGGCCGGCGAGATTGCCTCGGCATTCCCCGTCAGCGGGCCGTCAATCTCCCGGCACCTGACCGTTCTCAAGAGTGCCGGGCTCGTGCAGGAACGCCGAGAGGGCAACCGGATCTACTACTCCCTGGTCGGGGAGCGCCTCGCGACGTCGGTGGGAAATTTCTTGTCAGTGGTGTGCCCCGAACAGGCCGTCATGCGCCACAAGCGCAAGAAGGTACCGGCGCCAGGTGTCGACCGATGACGCGAGCACCAGCAATGACGGGCACGATCGACCGGCGACTCCTGATCAACTACCGAATCGACCCGAGGGTCCTCGAAGCGATCGTCCCCTCGCCGTTCCGTCCCCAGTTGGTCGACGGCGTAGGTATCGCTGGGATCTGCCTCATCCGCCTCGGCAAGCTCCGTCCGTTTGGCATGCCCGCGTCCTTCGGTGTGACGACGGAGAACGCGGCTCACCGGATCGCGGTGGAATGGGATGGGCCCGGTCGTCCCTGTCGAGGCGTCTATATCCCACGGAGGGATACCTCCTCGCTTCTCACCGTCTTGCTCGGGGGTCGGCTCTTCCCGGGCGCGCACCATCGTGCCCGCTTCCAAGTCGGCGAGACCACAGAGCGCGTCGAGGTGGCTTACAGGAGCCTCGACGGCATGGTCGGTGTCGCGGCCAGCGCAAAGCGGGTCAGCGATTTCGGCGCTGGATCGGTCTTCAACTCCCTCGAAGAGGCCTCGTCGTTCTTCGAAGGCTCGCCACTGGGCTATTCGCCCACTGGTCACGCGGGGTGTTTCGAGGGCCTGGAGCTTCATACCTCCGCGTGGCACGTCGAACCACTCGAAGTCGAGCGGGTCGAGTCGAGTTTTTTCGCCGACACGGCAACGTTCCCGCCGGGCTCGATCGAGCTCGACTCCGCGCTCCTCATGCACGACATCCCGGTGGTCTGGCGTGCCCGAGAAGATCTGCAGAGTAGGCCAATTGGCATTCCCACCCCGGCGAGGCCGATGTCCGAGGCACCCCAGTGCGAATAGCCGTCACGGGTGGGACCGGGTTCGTCGGCGGCCACCTTGCAGAATCCCTCGCGGCAGGCGGTCACGAGGTGCTTGTCCTGGCACGCGGCGTTGACAATCGACCCTGGGCAAAGGAGATCCTCGGCCTTCCCGGCGTCACTTTCGTGCCTACCGGGATCAGGGACGTTTCGGCCATGCGCAAAGCATTCGATGGTTGTGACGCGGTCGCTCACTGCGCCGGCATCAACCGCGAGGTGGGCCTCCAGACCTACGAGACTGTCCACATTCAAGGGTCGGCCAACGTGGTCAAGGCCGCCGAAGAGGCCGGCGTGCGACGCATCGCCTTCGTCAGCTTCTTGCGCGCTCGCCCCGACTGCGGATCGCCCTATCACGAGTCGAAGTGGGCCGCCGAGGAGATCATTCGCTCGTCGATCTGCGAGTGGACCGTCTTGAAGCCCGGAATGATGTTCGGGCGCGGAGATCACATGCTTGACCACCTGAGCCATGCGCTGTACACGTTCCCCGTATTCTTGGGGATCGGATCTCGGCGAGTGCGCCCACTTGCAGTAAACGACCTGGTGATGCTGCTGGAAGCCGCTCTCGTCGAAGGGAGCCTTCGATCACAGACCATCGGACTTGTCGGTCCGACTGAGATCGCCTTCGATGATGCCGCCCGCCTGGTCTCCAGCGTCATCGGGAAGAAACGGCCCTTTGTCCGCATGCCGATCGCTTTCCACTACCTCATGGCCTTCTTCGCCGAGCGCCTGATGACGGTTCCTTTGATCTCACTTGCCCAGGTCCGGATCCTTCGGGAGGAAGTTGTCGCGGCCCTGATGGCACCCGACGAGGTACCGGCTGAGCTGACCCCGACGACCGAATTCGTCGCATCAGAGATCCGTGCAGGCTTGCCCAAACCGGGCCGCTTCGGCTGTGAGGACTTGCGTTGGTTCTCGGGGCATCGACACGCGAGGGAGACCCCCACCGGAGGAGGTGGGCACGATGCATGACGGACCAACCGCTTCGCCCCGATTCGAAAGCCCAACGGCCCTCCTCATCTTCGACGGCGATTGCGGGTTCTGTACGACTGCCGCCGACTGGGCCCAGCGCCACTTTCGCCACGGAGAGCACGTTCGAGCATGGCAGCTGCTCGGTGACGACGGCCTCGAAGAGCTGAGGCTCAATCGTCGCGACGTCGAGGCGGCGGCGTGGTGGGTCGACGGCGACGGCAAACGGGAGCGAGGCCATCGGGCTGTCGGAAGGGCATTCGATGCGTTCGGAGGGAAGTGGCGGATCATCGGGTGGCTCGTGCTCGTGCCACCGTCGAGCTGGTTCGCAGCCGCCTCTTACCGGCTCGTCGTACGGTGGCGCTATCGCCTACCGGGCGGAACCCCGGCCTGTCGGGTGGATACCACGTCTGCATGCTCGGACGGCAAGTCAGCAGACTCGGACGGCAAGTCAGCAGACTTGGACGAGTAGTCGACCCGAGGTTCGACGGCGCCACGCTCCTGCTCGCAAGCATGAGGTGCGGTCCTGCGCGAGGCGCGACACTGATCGAGAGCCACACCCCTCTGCCACACTGGCGACAGTGTGAAACGTGAAGTGGTCCCCGCGTGCAACGTGAAGACCTCGTGCGCCCCAGGCAGGACTCGAACCTGCGCTCCCGGCTCCGGAGGCCGGTGCTCTATCCACTGAGCTACTGGGGCGGGGTGCCGCCTGGACCGAAGGCTGGGCCGACCCCGAAGCGCACCTGGCCCAGATCGTACTCGTCGACCGCGGCCTGCCGTATCCTCGCTCCGTGACACACGGCCCTCCCGACGCCCAGCTCGAACAGCCTCCGGATCTGCGAAGTGCCCCGCTCGAGCGCGACCTGCTCCCCGACACGGCCGAAGTAGGGCGCTCGGGCCGGCTCACCGTCGGCGGCGTGGACCTGGTGGACCTCGCGGCCGAGATGGGCACGCCGCTGTTCGTCTACGACGAGGCCCACCTGCACACCCGCTGCCGGGCCGCCTACGACGCATGGGGCGAGGGCGTGGCGTACGCCACCAAGGCGTTCTTGTGCCGGGCGATGGCGGCACTGGCTGCCGGCGAGCGGCTCCACTTGGATGTCTCGACCGGAGGTGAGCTGCACGTCGCCCTGTCGGCCGGCGTGCCGGCCGAACGCCTGGTGCTGCATGGCAACAACAAGTCCGACGCCGAGCTCGCGAGGGCGCTCGAGGTCGGCGTCGGTCGGATCGTGGTCGACTCGTTCGACGAGATTGGCCGCCTGGGCCGCCTGGTCGACGATCCCGACGGCCCCTGGGCACACGGCGCGGCTGCCGGCCGGCGCCCGCGCGTCCTCGTCCGCGTCACCCCGGGAGTGGAGGTCCACACCCACGAGTACATCCGCACCGGACAGGCCGACACGAAGTTCGGGTTCTCGCTGGCGTCGGGAGCGGCGGCCGAGGCGGTCGCCGCGCTGGAGCTGCTGCCCGGCGTCGAGCTGGTCGGTATTCACGCGCACATCGGGAGCCAGGTCTTCGACGTCGGCCACTTCGAGCAGGCGGCCGAGATCGTCGGGAGGTTCTTCGCACCGCTCGGCTTGCCCGAGCTGGTGGTGGGAGGCGGGTTGGGTGTGGCCTACGTGAACGGCGAGACGGCGCCCACCCAGGCCGAGTGGGCGGCAGCCACCGCCGAGGCCTGTCGGCAGGCCGGTGTGCCGCCGGATGCCCGGGTGACGGCCGAGCCGGGCAGGTCGATCGTGGCGACGGCCGGGATGACCCTCTACACGGTCGGCACCATCAAGGACCTCCCGGGGATCCGCACCTACGTGTCGGTCGACGGGGGCATGAGCGACAACCCCCGGCCGGTCCTCTACGGCAGCGGGTACGAGGCGTTCCTCCCCCGCTCGCCCGGGGCCTCGCGCCCGAAGGCGGTGCGGATCGTGGGCAAGCACTGCGAGAGCGGTGACGTCATCGTGTCCGACGCCCGGCTCCCCTCCGACCTGGCCGTGGGCGACGTCCTCGCCACCCCGGTGACCGGCGCCTACGGCTACTCGATGGCCTCCAATTACAACAAGGTCCCGCGCCCGGCCGTCGTCTTCGTCTCGACAGGGGATGCCCGGGTCGTCGTCCGGGCCGAGACCCTCGACGACCTCCAGCGGCTCGACGAGTGAGCGGGACGGCCCAGCCCGCCTTCCCAGACCCGCACCAGAGAGGCAGTACCGTAAGGGCATGTCCGCCGACGCGCCCGACGTTGGACCGGTGCGCCTGGCGCTGCTCGGTTGCGGGAACGTCGGTGCGGCCCTGGCCGACCTGCTGATCGCCGGGCGGGCCGAGATCGCCGAACGCACCGGTGTCGACTTGGAAGTGGTCGGCATCGCCGTGCGCGACCTGGGGCGCCGGCGGCCGCCCGGGATCCCCGCCGAGCTGCTCACCGCCGACGCGACCGGTCTGGTCGCCGCTGCGGGGATCGACGTCGTCGTGGAGCTGATCGGCGGGCTCGATCCGGCCCGCGCCCTGGTGGAGGCGGCACTGCGCGCCGGTCGGCCGGTGGTCACGGGCAACAAGGCGCTCCTGGCCGACGCCGGAGCCGAGCTGGCCGAGCTGGCCGAGGCTCACGGCGTGGACCTGCTCTACGAGGCGGCGGTGGCCGGGGCGATCCCGGTCATCCGACCCCTCCGCCAGTCCCTGGCCGGGGAGCGGGTCGTGCGGGTCATGGGCATCGTGAACGGCACGACGAACTACATCCTCACCCGGATGGGCGAGGACGGGATGGACTACGCGGACGCGCTCGCCGAAGCGCAGCGGCTGGGCATGGCCGAGGAGGATGCCGCGGCCGACGTCGAAGGTCACGACGCCGCGGCCAAGGCCGCGATCCTCGCAGGCCTTGCGTTCGGCAGCGCGGTCTCCGCCGCCGACGTCTGGCGCCAGGGGATCAGCGGGGTGCGCGCCGCGGACGTCGCGTTCGCAGACCGCCTGGGGTACGTGGTGAAGCTCCTCGCCGTGGCCGAGCTGGTCGGCGGAGGGCCGGAGATCTCGGTGCGGGTGCACCCGGCGATGGTGCCCCGCTCCCACCCCCTTGCATCGGTGAGGGGTGCCTTCAACGCCGTCTTCGTCGAGGGAGAGGCCAGCGGCGAGCTCATGCTCTACGGGCGTGGCGCGGGAGGACGCCCGACTGCGAGCGCCGTGCTGGGTGACATCGTCGACGCCGCCCGCCACCTGCGAGCCGGGGTGGCGGCGCCGGCGCCGCGGCGACGTGCCGTCCGGCTGCACTCGGTGGACGAGCTCCGGTCGGCCTACTACCTCAGCTTGGACGTGGCAGACGAGCCCGGCGTGCTGGCCGCGGTGGCGGCGGTGTTTGGGGAGCACAAGGTCTCGATCCGGGTGATGGAGCAGGTGGGCCTGGGCCAGGAGGCTCGCCTCATCTTCCTCACGCACACCGCACGCGAGGGCGACGTCCAAGGCACCATCGCCGACCTCGAGCGGCTCGGGGCAGTCGACCGGGTCGGCGGTGTCCTGCGGGTGATCGATCCCGAGGACACAAGGTGAGCGCTCCGGGCGAGCGCGTTCGGTGGCGCGGCATCATCGAGGAGTACCGGGACCTGCTCGACGTGAGCGGATCGACGCCCGTGGTCACCCTCTGCGAAGGCGGCACCCCTCTCGTACCCGCTCCCCGGCTGTCCGACCGTGTCGGGGCACAGGTCTGGCTCAAGGTGGAGGGGGCGAACCCGACCGGATCGTTCAAGGACCGGGGCATGACGCTCGCGATCTCCAAGGCGGTCGAGCGCGGCGCCAAGGCAGTGGTGTGCGCGTCCACCGGGAACACCTCGGCGTCGGCCGCCGCCTACGCCGCCCGAGCCGGTCTGGCCTGTGCCGTCCTCATCCCCCAAGGTCACATCGCGCTCGGCAAGCTCGCCCAGGCGCTCATGCACGGCGCCCGGGTGCTGCAGATCCGCGGGAATTTCGACCAGGCGCTCGGGATCGTGCGCGAACTGCCGTCGAGAGCGCCGGTGACGATCGTGAACTCGGTCAACCCCGACCGTATCGAGGGGCAGAAGACCGGTGCATTCGAGATCGTCGACGCGCTCGGCGACGCCCCGGACGTCCACTGCATCCCGGTGGGCAACGCCGGCAACATCACCGCCTACTGGCGCGGCTACCTCCAGTACCACGAAACCGGGCGGGCAACGAAGCTGCCGCGCCTGCTCGGGTTCCAGGCGCAAGGCGCGGCACCGATCGTCCTCGGGCACCCCGTGGAGCATCCCGAGACGGTGGCGACGGCGATCCGGATCGGGAACCCGGCGAGCTGGTACTCGGCCACCGCTGCGGCCGCCGAGTCCGGTGGGGAGATCAGCGCCGTCAGCGACGCCGAGATCCTGGCCGCCTACCGGTTCTTGGCCGAAGAGGAGGCCGTGTTCTGCGAGGCCGCGTCGGCAGCGTCGGTTGCCGGCCTCCTCAAGTCCGGTGCGCCCCCCGGGTCGACGGTGGTGTGCGTGCTCACCGGCCACGGCCTGAAGGACCCCGACCTCGGGATCAGCCAGATCACCGTGCCCAAGGCGGTCGATCCCGACTTGAAGACGATCCTGGCCGAGCTCTCGGTGTGATCGGCGCCCGCGGGCCGTGTTGCCCGCGGTCCGGGCGCAAGCTATGATATGACCATCCCACCAGCGCCACGGAGCGATCGCCGCGTGCCTTGAACGGTACCGGCGCCCTGCCCGAGTCCGGTGGTGACGGGAGCGGGGCGGCACGGTGTTGTTCCGGCTCTCGATGCTTGTCCCTCCGCTTCGCTCGTGGTGCACCCACATCCGGAGCGGTCCTCACGAGATTGGAGGCCGATGACTGCCGAGAAGCAGCTCGAACGGTCGGTGCTCGAAGCCAAAGAGCGTGACGAGCTCCACGCCATCGCCCAGGCGATGGCCATCAAGACCACCTCGCGCACCAAGAAGTCCGACATCATCGACAGCATCCTCTCGGCGACCGGGGTGCTCGTCGGCGGCGAGAGCGACCCAGGCACGGCGCGCGCCGGCACGGTCCACGCGGGCGAGGCGGCAAACGGGAGCGCACCGGCCAACGGCGCCGCTTCCACCGGCACCCTTCCCACGGGGACGGTCCACTCGAGCGACACCGCGTCGAGCGACACCGCGTCGAGCGACACCGCCGCGGTCAGCTCGCCTGTCGATGCCCCTGCCCCTGCCCCTGCCCAAGCCCCTGCCCAAGCCCCGGCGGAGGCCCCGGCCGGCGCGCCGGCCAGCGCGCCGGCCGAGCGAGGGTCCAACGGCCACCGGCCCGCGGCCCAGCCGGCCCGCCAGTCCAACCAGCCCGGGAACATCGAAGCAGGCAACCGCCGGGGACGGCGGCGGCGAGGCCGGGACCGGGTCCTCGGCGGCGGCGGCGAGCTCCAGGGCGGGGCCAACCAGGACGCCGCCTACCAAGGCGAGCTGGTGGAGGTCAAAGGACTGCTCGACTTGCGTGACGAGGGGTACGGCTTCTTGCGCTGCGACGGCTACCTGCCGTCGGCCAAGGACGTCTACGTGTCGATCAGCCAGGCCCGGCGGTTCGCGCTCCGCAAGGGCGACCTGGTCGAAGGGGCATGCCGCCCCGCGGCCACCAACGAGAAGTACCCGGCGCTCTTGCGGATCGACACCGTGTCGGGCCTCGACCCCGACGCGGCCAAGGCCCGCCCGCGTTTCGAGGACCTGACGCCGCTGTTCCCCGACTCGCGGCTCCACCTGGAGATGCCCGGGTCCAAGGAGAACGTCACGGCACGCATCGTGGACCTTCTCGCTCCGATCGGCAAGGGCCAGCGAGGGCTCATCGTGTCCCCGCCCAAGGCAGGCAAGACGACGGTCATGAAGCAGATCGCCCACTCGATCGAGGCAAACAACCCCGAGGTCCACCTCATGGTGCTCCTGGTGGACGAGCGCCCCGAAGAGGTCACCGACATGCGCCGTTCTGTGAAGGGCGAGGTGGTGGCGTCGACCTTCGACCGGCCGTCCGACGAGCACACGATGGTCGCGGAGCTGGCGATCGAACGAGCCAAGCGCCTGGTCGAGCGGGGCATCGACGTCGTCATCATCCTCGACGGCATCACCCGCCTCGCCCGTGCGTACAACCTCGCCGCCCCGGCGACCGGCCGGATCATGTCCGGTGGGGTCGACTCGGGTGCCCTCTACCCGCCCAAGAAGTTCTTCGGCGCCGCCCGCAACATCGAAGAGGGCGGTTCGCTCACGATCCTTGCGACCGCGCTGGTCGAGACGGGCTCCAAGATGGACGAAGTCATCTTCGAGGAGTTCAAGGGCACCGGCAACATGGAGCTCCGGCTCGACCGACGCCTGGCCGAGCGACGTCTCTACCCCTCGATCGACGTGAATGCCAGCTCCACCCGCCACGAGGAGCTGCTCTTCGACCGGGGACAGCTCCAGCAGGTGTGGAAGCTGCGGCGCGTCCTGAACGCCCTGGCCAACGACGGCAACGCCGCGTCGGGCCTGGAGCTCCTCATGGACAAGATCCGCACCACCAAGAGCAACGACGAGTTCCTGGCCGAGATCGCCAAGAGCCCGACGCCCAACGGCTGAGCCGCCCTGCGCGTGCGGAGACCGGTACCGGCCGCCGTACACTGGGTCCCTGGCCGCCGGCCACCCGAGAGAAAGAGCGACACCCGATGAAGGCTGACATCCATCCCGAGTACGTCGAAGCGACCGTGCGGTGCTCCTGCGGCAACACGTTCACCACCCACTCGACCAAGGCGGACCTCCACGTCGAGCTCTGCAACGAGTGCCACCCGTTCTTCACCGGAAAGCAGAAGCTCGTGGACTCCGGCGGTCGCGTCGAGCGCTTCCAGCGCCGCTACGGCACCCGCGGCGCCAAGAAGCCGGCCCGCCGCTGACGGCGGCCGGCACGCCCGGCGTCAGCCGGAGCTGACCTGTGGATCACGATCCCGGCCTCGATGCCCGCATGGCCGTGCTCGAGCAGGAGCTCGACGTCGTCGAGCACGACCTCGCCGACCCCGACGCCGCGTCGGACCCGGCGCGCCTGCGCGACCTTTCGCGCCGCCATCACGAGCTCAGCGAGGTGGTCGGGGTGTGGCGCTCCCTGGTCCAGGCCAGGTCCGACTTGGACACCGGGCGAGAGATGCTCGAAGGCTCCTCGGGCGAGGACCGCCAGGTGCTCCAAGCCGAAGTCGACACAGCTGAAGCGGCGATCGCCCGCCTCTCCGAGCGCCTGGTCGGCCTCCTCCAGCCCAAGGACCCCGGTGACGGACGCAGCGTCATCGTCGAGATCCGCGGCGCCGAGGGCGGGGAGGAGGCCAATCTGTTCGCCCGCGACCTGTTCGAGATGTACTCCCGGTTCGCCGCCCGGCGGGGCTGGGGACTCGAAGTGCTCTCGCAGAGCCCGTCGGAGCGCGACGGGCTCAACGAAGTGGTCTTCGTCGTGAGAGGAGCCGACGCCTGGAGCCGCCTTGCGTCCGAGGGCGGGACCCACCGGGTCCAGCGGGTGCCGGTCACCGAAGCCAAGGGACGGGTCCACACCTCGGCGGCCACGGTGACCGTGCTGCCCGAAGCCGACGAGCTCGACGTGTCCATCGACCCCTCCGACCTCAAGATCGACGTGTTCCGCTCCACCGGCCCCGGAGGCCAGTCGGTCAACACCACCGACTCTGCCGTGCGCATCACCCACCTCCCCACCGGGATCGTGGTCTCGATGCAGGACGAGAAGAGCCAGATCAAGAACCGGGCCAAAGCCATGACCGTCCTACGGGCGCGCGTCCGCAAGGCCGAGGAGGACCGCCGGGAGCTGGAGCTCTCGGCCGAGCGTCGCCGCCAGGTCGGCGGGGGTGGGCGGTCCGAGAAGGTGCGCACCTACAACTACCGGGAGAACCGGGTGACTGATCATCGCATCGGCCTCACCCTCTACAAGCTGGACCAGGTGCTTGCCGGCGACCTCGACCAGTTCACCGACGCGCTGCTCGCCGATCGCCGCTCCCGCCAGCTCGCCGGCGAGCCGTGACGCCCGGTCAGCTCGAACGCTCGATGGCCGCGCTGCTCGGTTCGGCGTCCGAGGCCCGCTGGGTGGTCGCCCACGCGCTGGCCGCCGGCGGAGGCGACGACCGGGTCTGCGCCCGGGCCCGCGAGCTCGCCGAGGCCCGGCTGCGCGGGGAGCCGCTCCAGTACGTGCTCGGGGAGTGGTCATTCAGGACGTTGGAGCTGACCGTGGACCGCCGGGCGCTGATCCCGCGTCCGGAGACCGAGCAGGTCGTCGAAGCGGCACTGGACGTGCTCGGCGCCCGCAGCGACCCGGTCGTGGTGGACGTGGGCACCGGGTCGGGTGCCATCGCCCTGGCGGTGGCCGCGGAGCGGCCCGGCGCCGTGCTCTGGGCGAGCGATGCCGACCCGGTGGCGCTGGAGCTGGCAGCCGAGAACGTCGCCCGCGTCGACCGGGCGGTGCCCGGGGTGGAAGCACGGGTCCGGCTCGTGCCGGGCTCGTGGTTCGACCCGTTCCCCGACGCGCTGCGCGGGCAGGTGGACCTGGTCGTGTCCAACCCGCCCTACGTGAGCCCCGAGGAGTGGGGGGCGCTCGACCCCGAGGTCCGTTGCGAACCGTTCGGCGCCCTCGTGTCGGGGCCCGGGAGCGACGGGACGCCGGGGTTTGCCGGGGTCGAAGCCGTCGTGACCGGCGCCGTCCCGTGGCTGGCCAGGCACGGCGCTGTCGTGGTCGAGATCGCGCCCCACCAGGCCGGCGCGGCGGTGTCGGCGGCCCGGCGGGCCGGCTTGGCCGAAGTCCGGGTCGCGCCGGACCTGGCCGGGCGCTCTCGCGCCGTGGTCGGGCGGGTGCCCACACCGTGAACACGGCGGCCGCGCTCGAAGCGCTCGACGCCGGCGGGATCGTCGCGCTCCCGACCGACACGGTCTACGGGCTGGCCGCCCGGATCGATCGCCCGGGCGCGCTGGCGGCGATCTTCGCCGCGAAAGGACGGCCGCGGGACCTCGCCCTGCCCGTGCTGGTGGGCCACCGGCGCCAGGTCGCCGACGTGAGCGCAGGATGGCCCCGGGCCGCCGAGACGCTGGCAGCGGCCTTCTGGCCCGGGCCGCTCACCGTGGTCGTCCCGGCCGTCGCGGACCTGGGCGAGCGTCTCGGCAGCGGGGGCACCGTGGGCGTCCGCCTGCCCCGCCACGAGCTCGTCCGGGCGATCTGCACCCAAGCCGGTCCGCTGGCGGTCACCAGTGCCAACCTCCACGGCCGCCCGCCCTGCACGACCCCCGACGAGGTCACGGCCTCGTTCGGCGCGGGCGAGGTGGCCGTTGTCGTCGACGGCGGGCGCTGCGACGGCGTGCCGTCCACCGTGGTGGACTGCACCGCGTCGCGGCCGGTCTGCGTGCGCGAGGGCGGAGTGCCCTGGGACCTGATCGAGGCTGCGCTGGCCGAGCGTTAGGCGAGCGTTAGGCGAGCGTGAGGACCCCGGCCGCGTCGAGGGTCCCCGACCGGCCGATGCCCTCGGTGGTGGTGAGCTCGCCCATGGCGTCCCGGTCGTCGATGGTGGCCCAGGTCCGGGCCCCCGCCGGCGTGCGGCAGGCCGCGATCCCTCGTTCGGGCACGCCCTCACGTCCGTAGACCACGGTGTAGGTCTCCACCGTCACGGGGCCGCTCGCCGCGGCGTCCACCGGGCACGAAGGCTCGGCGTCGACGGCAGCCTGGACGTCTTCCCAGCGGAAGCCGTCGCGCCCGTCGTGGGCCGGCGGCCGCGAGGCGTAGACGCCCACCGCGTGCTTGGTCGCGTACCAGCCGAGCCCGGTGACGAGCCCGACGGTGCCCGGGGCCTCGCGCAGGCGGCCGACCATCGTGGCGATCCCGTGCGTCGTGTAGTTGTTGCCCGGACCCCCGGCGAACGTCAGCCCGCCCGTGATGGTGAGCGGGCGCCCCGGGTCGTCCAGCGGCAGGCCGAGCTCGGGTGCAGAGATCTGGACGGCGCAGGGGAAGCACGAGTACAGGTCCACCGGGCCGATGTCGTCGATCCCCACCCCTGCGAGGGAAAGTGCGGTGCGGCCGGCGTGGCGGATGGCGGGAGAGCGGTGGAGCTCGGCGCGCTCGGAGAGGAACCAGTGGTCGTGGGCGTCGGCTCCGGCCAGGGGGAAGACCCAGCGGTCCTCGGGGACCCCGGCTGCCCGGGCGGCCTCGACCGAGCAGCAGATCAGCGCCGCACTTTGGTCCACCTGGAGGTTGGCGGTGCAGAGCTTCTGGTAGGGGAATGCCACGGGACGGTTCTGCGGTCCGGGCGCGGTGATCTCCTCGGCGGTCCGGGCCTCACGGAACCAGGCGTAGGGGTTCTTGGCCGCCACCTCGGAGAACCTGGACCACAGCCCGCCGAAGCGGTCCCGGTGCTCCTCGAGCGTCCAGCCGTTGGCTCCTCGTAGGGCGTTCTCCAAGAGGGGGTAGGCGTGGATCGGCAGCAGGATGCCGCGGGCGGCCTCTTGGTCGGTCACCGGGCTGCGGTCCGTGCCGAACGGCGTGGGCGCCGGAGTGCTGCCCTCGGCCTGGGTCGGCCAGTGCAAGGCGGTGCCCCCGGCTGCCCGGCGGGCGGCGTGCTGGGTGTAGGCGCATTCGGCTCCGGTGATCAGTGCCACGTCGAGGTCGCCGCGGGCGATGGCCCTCGCCGTGTCGTGGAGGAGCGTCTGGGGCATGTTCCCGCCGACGGCCGTGAGGAGCTGTTCGGCCGGCTCGATGCCGAGCGCGGCGGCGACCGCCAGCCCCGGATTGGGGATCCGCCACGTGAGGATGCCCATGAGCCGCATGCTGCCGGCCCGCTCCAGCAGCCGGCGGCCGGCCGGTGCAAGCCCGCCGGGAGGAGCCCCGTCGCAGTCCTCGGCGGCTGCCCGCAGGGCCTGGGCCATGAGAGCCACCGGATCGGGCCGTGTGCCGACGGCGATGGACGGATCGGGCCGGTTGGTGATCTGGCCGGCGCCGACCACCACCGGGGTGCGAGGGTCGAGAGCCACGGACCGGGAGCGTAGCGGGCCTGCCGGGCGGTCGGCATTTCTGCCCGGAGGCCTGTTCGGCTCCTCGCTACAGTGGGGCGATGAGGATCGCCGCGGGTTCGGACCATGCAGGGTACGTGCTGAAGCAGGCCCTGGTCGCGCACCTCTCGGGGCTTGGTCACGACGTCGAGGACCTGGGCACCGCCGACGCCGAGCACTCGGTGGACTACCCCGACTTCGGCGCGGCGGTCGGCCGCGCCGTCGCTGCCGGGCAGGCCGACCTCGGGGTGTGCGTGTGCGGCACCGGGATCGGGATCGGGATGGCTGCCAACAAGGTGCGCGGTGTGCGCGCGGCGGTCGTCCACGACGTCACCACTGCGTCGCTCGCCCGCCGGCACAACCACGCCAACGTCGTGTGCATGGGCGGGCGCACCACCGGGGAGCTCACCGCGTTCGACGCCATCGACGCGTTCTTGGCGGCCGAGCCCGAGCACGGCCGTCACGACCGCCGGGTCGACGAGCTCGCCGCGCTCGACGAGCTCGCCGGCCGCGACGCACTCGGTGGGCACGATGCCGCAGGGGGGCGCTCGTGAGCCCGGTCGACGGGTCGCAGCTCGACGGGTCGCAGTTCGACCGGCAACCGCCGTTCGACGGCTGGCTGGCGGGCGACCCCGAGATCGCCCGCCTCCTGGCGGCCGAGATGGACCGGCAGTCGACGACGCTCCAGCTCATCGCGTCGGAGAACTTCACCTCGCCCGAGGTCCTCGCGGCATCGGGCTCGGTGCTCACCAACAAGTACGCCGAGGGCTATCCGGGCCGGCGGTACTACGGGGGCAACCAGGTGATCGACGAGGTCGAGGACTTGGCCCGGGATCGGGCGATGGCGCTCTTCGGGGCCGAGCACGCCAACGTGCAGCCTCATGCCGGCGCGAATGCGAACCTGGCCGCCTACCAGGCACTGCTGGAGCCAGGGGACACGGTGTTGGCCATGCGCCTCGACCACGGCGGGCACCTGACCCACGGCTCGCCGGCCTCCATCACGTCCAAGATCTGGCGGTTCGTGGCGTACGGGGTCACCCCCGCTGCGGGCGGTGCCGCGGGTCCGGGCGGTGCCGCGGGTCCGGGCGGTGCCGCGGGTGCGGGCGGTGCCGGCGAGGTGATCGACTTCGACCAAGTGGCAGACCTGGCCAAGTCCGAGCAGCCCAAGCTGATCGTGGCGGGCTCCACCGCCTACTCGCGGGTGATCGATCCGGTGCCGTTCCGGGAGATCGCCGATGCGGTCGGCGCGCTGTTCATGTTCGACGCTGCCCACCCGATGGGGCTCATCGCCGGGAGGGCGCACCCGAGCCCTGTGGGCATCGCGGACGTCGTGACCTTTACGACGCACAAGACGCTGCGGGGTCCTCGGGGGGCCGCCATCTTGTGCCGCGCCGAGCTGGCCAAGAAGATCGACAGCGCCGTCTTCCCCGGCCTCCAGGGCGGCCCGCTCGAGCACGTGGTCGCCGCCAAGGCGGTGGCGTTTGCCCAGGCGGCTCGCCCCGAGTTCGCGGCCTACGCGGCAGCGGTGGTGGACAACGCCCGCGCGCTGGCGACCGGGCTCGCCGCCGAGGGGTTCCGGCTGGTCTCGGGCGGGACGGACAACCACATGCTCTTGGTCGACTTGCGGACCTTCGACCCCGAGCTCACCGGCAAGGACGCCCAGGAGGTGCTCGACCGCGCCGGGATCACCTGCAACCGCAACACGATCCCCGACGATCCCCGTTCGCCGTTCGTCACGTCAGGACTGAGGCTCGGCACGGCGGCCGAGACCACGGCAGGCATGCGGTCGGCGGAGATGGGCCGGATCGCGTCGCTCCTCGCCCAGGTGCTGCGCCACCGCCATGACGAGGGCAAAGTGCGAGAGGTACGGGCGGAGGTTGCCGCGCTGTGCTCGGAGTTCCCCCCGTACCCGTCGATCGCCGGGTCGCGCGACCCGGGCTGAGCCGAGGCCGCGGCGGTGGGAGCTGGCACCATGCCGCCGATCGGGTGGTACGTCGTGGTCCTGGTGGTGGCCGCCGGGGTGACGGCGCTGTGCTGCGCACCCGCCCGGTGGCTATCGGCCAAGGCCGGGCTCGTCGCAATGCCCGACGAACGCAGGGTGCACGAGCGTCCCACCCCCTACGGCGGGGGAGCGGCAATGTTCGTCGGCTTTCTCGTGGCGATGATCGCCGCTGCCAACATCCCGGCGCTCCGAGCGGTTTTCGCCAGCTCGTCGGAGCCCATGGGCGTGGTCCTGGCGGCCGCTGCCATCTTTGCCGTCGGGCTCATCGACGACGCTCGTGACATGTCGGCTCCGGCCAAGGTCGCCGGCCAGGTGCTCGCTGCCAGCATCCTGTACTTCCTCGGCGTCACCCTCTACGAGTTCAAGGTCCCGCTCGCCGGGTTCGTCTCGCTCACGCCGGACGTGACGCCGCTCATCATGGCCGTGTGGGTCATCGCCCTCACCAACGCCATCAACCTGATCGACGGGCTCGACGGGCTGGCAGCCGGGGTGGTCGCCATCGGCTCTGGCGCCCTGGCGATCTACGGGATCCGCCTGATGCAGATCGGGACGCTGCTGCCCGACAACGTGGGGGTGCTGATCGCGGTGATGGCGTGCGGGATCTGCCTCGGGTTCCTGCCCTTCAATTTCCATCCGGCGAAGATGTTCATGGGGGATGCCGGCGCGCTGCTGCTCGGACTGCTCATGTCCGCGTCGACCATGGTGATCGGGGGGCGGATCCCGGTCACGTCGCCCACCAGTGGCATCACCTATTTCTTCTTCGCCCCGCTGTTCATTCCCGTGTTCATCCTCGGCGTCCCGCTGGTCGACATGGTCTTCGCCTTCATCCGGCGTACGGCCCACGGGACCGCGTTCCACACGCCGGACCGCGACCACTTCCATCACCGCCTGCTCCGGCTCGGGCACGGCCACCGGCGCAGCGTCCTCATCCTGTGGGCGTGGACCGCCCTGCTCTCGGGCTTCCTCCTGTTCCCCCTCTTCGACCGCCAGCTCAACGCCGTCATCCCCTTCGGCGCGGCTGCCCTGGGTGTCGCGCTGTACACGTTCTTCCACCCCGGCCTCCACCGCAGGGGTGACGGCAACGGGGGAGACGACTCGGGTCCCCCAGCCCCGCCCGGCGCTTCGGACCCCGCAGCGGAGACAGGGCTCCTGGCCGGCGACGCGAGCGGGGCTTCCGGGGGCGATCGCGGGCGGGATCGTGCGATTTTGCCGAGTGGGCCGCTCGGGTGCGATGATGAGAGCGTGTCAAATCCCCACCTCGCCACTCCCCGAAAGGCGCGCCTGCGCCCCGGTGACGGCGTCGGCGCGGCGCACGGCGCGTGACATCTGGATACCGGCTTGACGCCCCCTCCTCTTCCAGCGACTGATACGGCGCGGCCCGGCCATGGTCGAAGGTCACCCGCCTCCCGAGGCCCCGCCCCCTGGGGGACCGCCCCCAGCGGGACCGCCTGGTGGGGGGCAGCCCCCCGCGGGACCGCCTGGTGTGGGACCGCCTGGTGGGGGGCAGCCTGGACGGGCTCCCCGCCTGGCCGACTTCTTCTGGCTGGGCACTGCCTGTGCCATCAGCATCGTGGGAGGAGGGGCGATCGGGTACGGGCTCGACGCTGCGCTCGGGACTGCGCCGTGGCTGACCTTCGTGGGGCTGGCCTTCGGGATCGTCTCGGCGGTGCTGCTCTCCGTGGCCCAGGTCCGCAAGTTCCTCTAGGCTGTCGTGGCCGGATCGCCCCCGCGGGCGGTGGCCGTCATCGGCTGGACCGACTGCAAGGGCCGGGCTACCGAAGCCCGAAGGTGTAAGGAGAGCCGTGTTCGCCAGTTTTTCGCTCCCCGACGTGGCTGCCGTGTCACGCCGCACCGTGCTCGGTGCCGTGGTCGTCGGGCTCCTGGGCCTCGTCGGCTGCGCGCTGCTCGGGGCGTCGTTGATCGGGCTTGGGTTCTGCATCGGCCTGGGTCTCGGGATCTTCAACTTCCGCCTCATCCAGCGATCGGTGGCCAAGGTCGGCGAGCGCGAGGACGAGAATCGGCGACGTCCGCTCGCGTTGAACACCATGGGCCGTCTGAGCGTCATCTCGGTCATCGCCCTTGGCCTCCTGTTCGCAGACTTCGAGCTCGGGGTGGGCGTGATGGCGGGCCTTGCGGTGTTCCAAGGGCTCCTGCTGGCGAACGTGGCCCGCTCCATGTTCAAGATGGGGCACGTCGGAGCCACAGGCGTCGCGGGTGGCGAGGACGGAGCGGTGCCCGAGCTGCCGCCGGTCCCCGTAGAGCCCGGCGGCGAGGGAGCCTGAGCGATGGACCTGGTGGCTCGACCCGTGCTCCTGGCGGCACAGATCACAGTGGGGCTCCACATCCAGAGGAAAGTCTTCGGACTGACCCTCAACATGGACACGATCTGGGCGACGGTGGCCGCCATGGTCGTCGTCGGACTGCTCGGTCTCGCGTTGCGGCGCCAGGTCACCAGTGGCGTGCCCGGACGCATGCAGGCCGCGTGGGAGATGATGGTCGAGGCCGTCACGGCCCAGGTCGAAGGCTCGATCGGCCCGGCGGGCACGAGCATCATTCCTCTTGCGGTCGCACTGTTCGTCTTCATCTTGGTGTGCAACGTCTTCGAGGCGGTCGGATTGGGCAGCACCTACGAGTGGTTGCCGGCCCCCACCGGGGACATCAATCTCCCCCTCGCGCTGGCCATCTTCGTGATCGTGCTCGTGCACATCGCGTCGGTGAGGTCGCGGGGGCCGGTGGGCTACGTGAAGCACTACCTGCTGCACCCATTCCCGGTGTACCTCATGCCGTTCAACCTCTTCATCAACCTCGTCGAGGAGATCGCCAAGCCGATCACCCTGGCGCTGCGGCTCTTCGGCAACCTGCTCTCGGGTGCCCTCATGCTCTCCCTCATCGCCGCTCTGGGCGACTGGAAGCTCGCGTCGCTCCCGATCGGCGAGGTGGTGGTGCTCATCATCAACCCGGTCTGGAAGGTGTTCGACCTCGGCGTCGGGGCGATCCAGGCGTTCATCTTCGCCCTGCTCACGATCCTTTACTTCGACGTGGCGATGAGCTCAGAGCACGACGGGGAGGAAGATCTGCTCCGGGTGGAGGCGGCGGGGTCGCCTACGGCATCCGACCAGGGGGAGAGCGAGCTCGCCGGTAGGCGGTGAGCTCGGGCAGCGAAGAGACCATACCAAAGTCCATACCAAGCGGAACACAGAGAAAAAGGAGACGTAGGACATGGCAGTAGAGACGACGCCCGAAGCGATCAAGCTGGCCGGCGCGATGATCGGCGGTGGCCTTGCGCTGGGTGGCGGTGCCGTCGGCGCAGCCATCGGTGACGGGCTGGCGGGAAGCCAGACCATTGCCGGAGTAGCCCGGCAGCCCGAGGCGCAGGGACGGCTGTTTACGATCATGTTCCTGACCGTCGGATTGGTGGAGGCAATGTACTTCATCAATTTGGCGTTCACCGCCCTGTTCGTGTTCTCACTTGGGAAGTAGGGCTCGACGTTGATTGGACGGCATCCCACTGAGGTGCGGTCGCGCCCGTCGTGTGGCCGCGCTCCACAGCGCCTTGGCGAGGTCCGCCGCGGGGGTGACAGCACATGATGATCGGCAGCGATTTCCTCGTGCCCAATGCGACCTTCATCGTTGAATTGGTCGCGTTTGTCATCGTGCTGGTGTTCATCGCCAGGGTCGTCCTTCCACCGCTGAACGCAGCTCTGACCCGGCGGACCGAGAGGATCAGAGCAGAGCTGGAAGCAGCCGAGGAGGCCAAGTCTGACGCGGCTGCCGCTGACGAGGAGCGCCGAGCGGCGCTCGACCAGGCTCGGCAGCAGGCTCGAGAGATCGTCGCCCAGGCGAACCGCACGGCAGAGCAGGTGAGCACCGACGCCCAGGCCCGAGGGCAAGCCGAGTACGAGCGGCTCCTGTCGGCGGCCGAGGCCGAGGTGCGCTTGGCCCGCGAGCGGGCAGTCGAAGAAGCGGCAGCACGCCTGGGCCAGCTCGTCGTCGACGTGGTGGAACGGATCCTCGGGAGAGAGGTCGACATCGAGGCGCACCGGACCCTCATCGACGAGGCGGCGGCGGCACTGGCCGCCGGCGGTGAGGCTGCCGGATCGGCGGCTGCGGGGAGCTCTTCGGGGGGCTCGGCAGGGAGCGGTTCGCGGCAATGACAGCTCGCCTCGAAGGCTACGCGGCGGCAGTCCTCGGGATGGCTCCCGACACGCGCGCCGTCGAACGCGCGGCCGGCGCGGCAGCAGTCGAGCACCTGATCGTGAACCACCCCAGGCTCAGCGCGGCGATGACCGATACGGCGGTGCCGGCGGCAGCACGCCGGGCGTTGCTCGACGACCTCCTCCAGGGTCGGGTCGACGACGAGGTCCGACGAGTCGTTCGGTTCGCTGCCGGCTCGGTGGCTGGACCGGCGGTGCCGGCCGCCCTCGCCTGGATAGCCCACTACGCACACCACGTGGCCGACGGGCAGGACGTGGTGCCGGGGCCGCTCGGGCACTTGGCGTCACGGGACCGGGTAGGGGGCTTCGCGACCGCACTGTGCGAGGAGTCGGTGCCCGAGCAGCTCGACGAGATCGAGGACGAGCTCTTCCGGTTCGCCCGGACGGTGGAGACCGCACCGGCACTGCGCGGCGCGCTGACCGACAGGGACCTGCCTGCCAAGGTGCGCCGGGGCGTGGTGGAGGACCTTGTCGTCGGCAAAGTGCAGCCGGCGACGGCTCGCATGGTGGACTACGCCGTTGCGGCGGGGCGCCCTCGGGACCTCGTCGGCACCCTGCACTGGCTGGTGGAGCACGTGGCCGATGTTCGTGGCTGGAGGGTCGCCCTCGTGGCGTCGGCGCGAGAGATGGGTTCCCAGGAGCGTGAGCAGCTCGTGGCCTCGCTGGACCGGCTGACCGGCCGCCCGGTCGAGCTCCAGGTGGTGGTCGAGCCGTCGCTGCTGGCCGGCGTGAGGGTGCGGATCGGCGACCTCCAGGTGGATGCCACCGCGCGGGGAAGATTGGACCTGCTCGAGGACCACATGGCCGCTGCCGGCTGGGCCGACCGGGGGTTCGGCGGCGGGCGGACCCGGCTCTCCGATGCGGGTGAGGCCGCTCAAGGAGCGGGTCGTGCCGACGGGTCGGTCAGTGGAAGAGGAGCACAGGAACCGGAGGGAGAGAGCTGATGGCAGAGCTGACGATCGACGCCAGCGAGATCACGGCGGCGCTGGAGCGCCACGTGGAGCAGTACACGCCCGAGGTGGCCACCGAGCAGATCGGGCGGGTGGTCGAAGTCGGTGACGGCATCGCCCGGGTGTCCGGGCTACCCGGTGCTGCCGTGAACGAGCTCTTGGAGTTCGAGGATGGGACGCTCGGTTTGGCGCTGAACCTCGACGAAGACACGATCGGGGCAGTGGTGCTCGGTGACGTCGACTCTTTGGAGGAAGAGCAGATCGTCAAAGCCACCGGCCGGATCCTCTCGGTGCCAGTCGGCGACGCGCTCTTGGGACGGGTGGTGAGCGCGTTGGGCGAGCCGCTCGACGGCAAGGGACCGATCGCGGCGTCCGAGCAGCGGCGGATGGAGGTACAGGCACCCGGGATCGTCGGGCGCCAGCCGGTCGAAGAGCCGCTGCAGACCGGTATCAAGGCCATCGACGCAATGACCCCCATCGGCCGCGGCCAGCGCGAGCTCATCATCGGCGACCGCAAGACCGGCAAGACCACGGTGGCGATCGACACCATCCTCAACCAGCAGGGCCAAGGGGTGAAGTGCATCTACGTGGCCATCGGTCAGAAGAATTCGTCGGTAGCTCAGACGGTGAGCACGTTGTCGGCCCACGGCGCGCTCGACTACACCGTGGTGGTCGTGGCGTCGGCCGGCGATCCGGCGCCGTTCAAGTACCTTGCCCCGTACGCCGGTTGCGCCATGGGCCAGCATTGGATGGAGAACGGCGAGGCTGCCCTCATCGTCTACGACGACTTGTCCAAACAGGCCGAGGCCTACCGGCAGATCTCGCTGCTCCTGCGCCGGCCGCCGGGGCGCGAGGCCTACCCAGGTGACGTCTTCTATCTCCACAGCCGGCTCCTCGAGCGGGCGGCGAAGCTGTCCGACGAGCGCGGTGGCGGCTCGCTCACCGCGTTGCCGATCATCGAGACCAAGGCCGGGGACATCTCGGCCTACATCCCGACGAACGTGATCTCGATCACCGACGGCCAGGTGTTCTTGGAGTCGGACCTCTTCTACGCCGGCGTGCGGCCGGCGATCAACGTCGGGAACTCGGTCAGCCGGGTGGGTGGTGCAGCGCAGGTGAAGGCCATGAAGTCGGTCTCGGGGACGCTGAAGCTGGACCTGGCACAGTTCCGCGAGCTGGAAGCGTTCGCCACCTTCGGCTCCGAGCTCGACAAGGTCTCCCAGGCACAGCTCGACCGCGGGTACCGCTTGACCGAGTTGCTCAAGCAACCACAAAACGCTCCGGTGCCGGTGGAAGAGCAGGTGCTGGTCATCTATGCCGGGACCAACGGATGGGCCGACGGCGTACCGGTCGAGGAGGTTCGCCGGTTCGAGACCGAGCTGCGTGAGTACTTCCGGGGCAATCACGCCGACCTGCTCGAGACGATCCGGACCACGGGCAAGCTCCCCGAGGAGTCAGAGATGGACAAAGGTCTCCAATCCTTCCTCGACGGGTTCGACACCGGGAAGGCCGACTGAGCTGTGGCCGGCGGGCAGGAGCGCGTGCTGCGGCGTCGGATCCGCAGTGTGCAGTCGACGAAGAAGATCACCAAGGCGATGGAGCTCATCGCCGCCTCCCAGATCGTGAGGTCTCAGAGCAGGATCGCCGCCAACCGTCCGTACCGGGCCGGGATGGCACGCCTGGTGGCCGAAGCGGCCCTC
Source organism: Actinomycetes bacterium (assembly GCA_021791615.1). The sequence goes on along the minus strand of JAJYWG010000543.1, from coordinate 26,928 downwards.
GGGGACCCCACCGCGGCGGCCAAGCTGCTCGGCGTGCCCGGAGCAAGACGCAAGGTCGCCGTCCTTTCGATCGTGGCCGATCGGGGGCTGTCGGGTCCCTACAACTCGTCGGTCCTGCGAGCCACCGAGCGCCTGTTGGGCGAGCTGGGGTCTGAAGGGATCGAGGCCCGGTTGTACACCGTGGGCAAGAAGGCGGTCTCGTACTTCCGCTTCCGGGGTCAACCGGTCGAGCACAGCTTCGTCGGTATGAGCGAGCGGCCTGCGTTCGCCGATGCCCGCGCCGTCGCCACTGCCGTCGCCGCTCCGTTCGTGGCCGGGGACGTGGACCAGGTTCTCTTGGTGTCGACCCGCTTCCATTCGGCCGGTCGCCAGGAGGTCCAGACGCTCCAGCTCCTCCCGATGCTGGACCCGGCCGACCGTGTGAGCGAGGACGGAGCGACGCCTGTTCCGGGGCGCGCCCTCGGGGGCTACACCGAGTTCGAGCCCGACGTCGAGACCCTCCTTGCCGAGCTCGCGCCCAAAGCGGTCGAGTCCGAGGTGTTCTCGGCGCTCCTCGAAGGCGCCGCCTCGTTCTTCACCGCTCAGCAGCGAGCAATGGCAGCGGCCAGTGACAACGCCGACGAGCTGGTGCGGACGCTCAGCCGGATCATGAACCGCGCCCGCCAGGACGCCATTACGACCGAGATCATGGAGATCGTCGGCGGAGCGGAAGCGCTCCGTCAATCGAAGGGAGCTTGACCGAAATGACTGCCATCGCGCCCGATGCCACCGAAACGACCGGGGGTGTCCTCGAGCACGGAAGGGTCGTGGCCATCGCCGGACCGGTGATCGACGTCGAGTTCCCCCCGCACGCCCTCCCCGAGATCAATCATGCCGTGGAAGTGGACCTCGAGCTTGAGGGGTCGAAGATCACGGTCACTGCCGAGGTGGCCCAGCAGATCGGTGAAGGCAGGGTCCGGTGTGTCTGCATGCAGCCCACCGATGGTCTGGTCCGCGGCGCTCCCGTCCGCAATACCGGTCGAGGCATATCGGTCCCCGTGGGCGACGCAGTGCTGGGCCACGTGTTCAACGTCCTCGGCCGACCGCTCGACACCGACGACATCGGGCCGGCGGCCGACCATTGGGAGATCCACCGGCCACCGCCGGATTTCGACCAGCTCGAGCCACGGGCCCAGATGTTCGAGACGGGGATCAAGGTCATCGACCTTCTCGAGCCGTACGTCCAAGGTGGCAAGATCGGACTGTTCGGCGGGGCCGGGGTGGGAAAGACGGTCCTCATCCTCGAGATGATCAACCGCGTCGCCACCAACCACGGCGGGGTCTCGGTCTTCGCAGGCGTCGGGGAGCGCACCCGCGAGGGTACCGACCTGTGGCTCGAGATGCGCGAGTCGGGCGTCATGGAGAAAGCGGCCCTCGTCTACGGGCAGATGGACGAGCCCCCTGGCGTGCGCCTTCGAGTGGCGCTGGCTGCCCTCACCATGGCCGAGTACTTCCGAGATGTCCAAAACCAGGACGTCCTGCTGTTCGTCGACAACATCTTCCGGTTCGTCCAGGCAGGATCCGAGGTCTCCACCCTCCTTGGGCGGATGCCGTCGGCAGTCGGGTACCAGCCCACCTTGGCGGACGAGATGGGGGAGCTCCAGGAGCGGATCACCTCGACCCGTGGTCGGTCGATCACCTCGGTCCAGGCCGTATACGTGCCGGCTGACGACTACACCGATCCTGCGCCGTTCACGACGTTCACCCACCTCGACGCCACCACCGAGCTGTCCCGGCAGATCGCCGCCCTCGGGATCTATCCGGCAGTCGACCCGCTGGCGTCCACGTCGAACATCCTCGCTCCCGAAGTTGTGGGCGAGCGCCACTACGCGGTGGCGCGCCAAGTGCAGGGTGTGCTCCAGCGCTACAAGGAGCTCCAGGACATCATCGCCATCCTGGGGCTCGACGAGCTTTCCGAAGAGGACCGCGTCACCGTGTCTCGGGCACGCAAGATCCAGCGCTTTCTCTCCCAGCCCTTCAACGTCGGCGAGGTCTTCACCGGGCTCAAGGGCGTCACCGTCCCCGTGGACGAGACGGTCGAGTCGTTCGAAGCACTGGTCAAAGGCGACCTCGATGAGGTTCCCGAGCAGGCGTTCTTGAACGTGGGGGGAGTGGAGTCGGTCCTCGAAAAGGCCCGCAGCCTCGAGTCCGAGGCCAGGTGATGGCAGGCGGGCTGCTGCGCGTCGTCGTCGTCACTCCCGAGGAGCGGCTGGTCGACACCATGGCGAGCGAGGTGGTGGCGAGGAGCTCCGACGGGGACCTCACGGTTCTCGATGGTCACGCCCGGCTGGTGACCGACGTGCTGCCCGGCGAGGTACGCGTGGTCTCGGAGGACGAAGGGACCCTCCGGCTCGCCGTCCACGGCGGCTATCTCCAGGTCGAGCACAGCACCGGAGCTGAGGATCTCGGCGACGAGGTCGCGGAGAGCCCGGTCTCGCCCGGAGGGTTGGCTGCCTTGGAATGGGGAACCCGCGTCACGCTTCTCGCCGGAGTGGCCGAGCTCTCCGGCCAGATCGATGCAACTCGAGCCGAGCTGGCCAAGACCCAGGCCATGGCTCGGGTGGAGGCAGCGCGTGGGTTGCTCCCAAGCGGTGACGACGAGCCCGGTGGGGACGTAGCGGTGGAGCTGGCCGACGCCGAAGCGGCCCTTCGGCGGGCAGAGGTCCGCCTCGAAGTTGCTTCCGGTGGGGGCGGCAGGGCCGGCGAAGGCTGAGGACCGGCGAGAGCGAGGGACCGTCGAGAGCGAGGGACCGTCGAGGAGCACCAGCACGATGTGGTCGTACCGGTGCCGGCGGTACCGGTGCCGGCGGCGGCGGCGGGTGCCGTCGGTGCGTGTCGGCGGTGGGTGCCGGCGGCGGCAGCCAGGTCAGGAGAAGGGGATCGAGCTGAACTCGGCCAGCTTGGCCAGCGGGTGGCTGGCGTCGATGGTCCGCAGGGTGCCGGACTTCGACCGCATGACGAGGGACTGCGTCGTGGCGCCGAAGTCGTGGTACCGGACGCCTCTGAGCAGCTCTCCGTCGGTGATCCCCGTGGCGGCGAAGAAGCAGTTGTCTCCTTTCACCAGGTCGTCGATGGTGAGCACTGCGTCGAGGTCGTAGCCGCCGTCGAGCGCTGCCTGTCGCTCCTCGTCGTTGCGAGGCCAGAGGCGACCCTGGATCTCACCACCCATGCACTTGAGCGCCGCGGCCGCGAGGACCCCTTCGGGCGTCCCCCCGATGCCGAAGAGGATGTCAGCGCCTGCCCCCGGCCATCCGGTCGCGATGGCGCCGGCGACGTCGCCGTCGGTGATGAGGCGTATCCGGGCTCCGGTCTCCCGCACGGCCGCGATGAGGTCGGCATGGCGGGGCCGGTCCAAGATCACCGCCGTGAGGTCGCGCACCGGCTGGCCGAACGTCTTCGCGAGGCGCTCGAGGTTCTCGGCCGGAGGAAGGTGGATGTCGACCGAACCGCGTCCGCGCGGGCCGACAGCGATCTTCTCCATGTAGACGCACGGACCGGGGTCGAACATGCTCCCGCGCTCGGAGACGGCGATGACCGAGAGCGCTCCCCCGCGGCCCAACGCGGTGAGCGTGGTGCCGTCGATCGGGTCGACTGCGATGTCGGTTTGAGGGAGGGATCCGTCACCAAGCTGTTCGCCATTGAAGAGCATTGGGGCATGGTCCTTCTCGCCTTCCCCGATGACGACGACACCATCCATTGACACGGTCTGGAGCACCACCCTCATCGCGTGCACCGCGGCTCCGTCGGCACCCTCCTTGTCCCCTCGGCCCATCCAGCGGCTGGCGGCCATTGCGGCCGCTTCGGTGACTCGCGCCAGCTCGAGAGCGAGATTCCGGTCCGGTGCCTGTTTCGCGTGGTTCACGGTGTGTGACTCTAGCGGGCGCTCCCTCCGGCGGGCGTGACCGAACGACGAATGCCCAGGTGGAAAATCAATTCCAGAGCTCGTCGTCCCGAGCCCGCCATACTAGGGCGCATGTCGTCGCTTCTCATCGAGCCCAATGGACCTCTCCATGGCACGATCCGGGTCGGCGGTGCCAAGAATTCGGCGTTGAAGCTGATGGCGGCCTGCCTGCTGGCTGAAGGCTGCCATCGGCTGAGGAACGTTCCCCGGATCACCGACGTCGACATCATGTCCGACATGCTGAGCGCGCTCGGTGTGAAAGTCTCGAGAGAGGCAAACGGTGATCTGCTCGTGCGTTCGCCATCGGCTTCCACACTCGTCCCGGAGGCTCCCTACGAGCTCGTCGAGCGCATGCGGGCATCGATCGTGGTGTTGGGACCGCTCCTCGCGCGTTGCGGGCATGCCACTGTGTCTCTCCCCGGTGGTGACGACTTCGGTCATCGCCCCATCGATTTTCACTTGAGCGCGCTCGGCGCGATGGGCGCCGAGTTCGAGACGTCACACGGCTACGTGCTCGGCAGGGTCGGCGACGACGGTCGCGGGAGGCTGGTCGGGGGGAAGGTGGTGCTCGAGTACCCGAGCCACACGGCGACGGACAATGCTCTGATGGCCGCCGTCTTGGCCAAAGGTACGACTGTCATCGAGAATGCTGCACGCGAGCCGGAGATCATCGACCTGGCCGCGTTCCTCGGCGCGATGGGAGCGTGCATACGGGGTGCTGGGACCTCCCGGATCGAGGTCGAGGGCGTCGAAGAGCTCGCGCCCGCCGCACACACCGTGATCCCCGACCGGGTGGTGGCAGCCACCTACGCTGCCGCCGCCGGCTTGGCCGGGGGCGAGATCCTGGTGGAGGACGCGCGCTCTGATCACATGGAGATGCTCATCCGAAAGCTGTCGTCCATGGGAGTCCGGATCAACCAAGGACCGTTGGGGCTCGAGGTGGTGAGCGATGGCTCGCTGCGGTCTGTCGATGTCGCTACTCTCCCCTATCCCGGTGTCGCGACCGACTACAAGCCGTTGCTCGTGACCATGCTCACGGTGGCCGACGGTGTGGGCATCGTCACGGAGAACCTTTTTTTCGGACGCTTCCGGTACATCGACGAGCTGCGGCGAATGGGCGCCGACGTGCGGACCGAGGGACACCACGTGGTCGTCCGCGGCGTGCCGCGTCTCTCCGGAACTCAGGTCAGAGCGATGGACATCCGGGCCGGCGCCGCACTCGTCTTGGCCGGGCTGGTCGCCGAAGGTGAAACCGAAGTCCTCGGGGCGGAGCACGTCGACCGCGGGTACGACGATCTGGCCCACGGGCTTTGCTCGCTCGGAGCACGAGTGACGCGACAGTGACGACCGGAGCATCGCAAACCGGCGCGCTCCTCGCCGATGCGCAACGAGGGGACCGGGTCGCCCTCGCGCGGCTGCTCTCGGTCGTGGAGCGGGGAGGGCCAGATGGCCGGGAACTGGCGGCCGCGACCTATCGTCACGAACCTCCGTACAGCATCGGTCTGACGGGCGCGCCCGGCGCCGGCAAGTCGACGCTCACCAACCGCCTCATTTCGGCTGCCCGGGCAGGATGGCCTGCGATTGGCGACCAGGACGTCGAGAACGTGGCCCGCGTCGCAGTGCTCGCGGTGGACCCCTCTTCGCCGTTCAGCGGTGGAGCCATCCTCGGAGATCGGGTGCGAATGCAGGAGCACGCAACCGATCCCTCGGTCTTCATCCGCTCGATGGCCACCAGGGGCCACCTGGGGGGCCTCGCGCTCGCGGTGCCCGACGCAGTGCGCCTTCTGGGGTCGGTGGGGTTCTCCGTCGTACTGGTCGAGACCGTTGGCGTCGGCCAGATGGAAGTGGAGGTCGCAGCGGCGACCGACTCGACGGTCGTCGTGGTCACGCCCGGGTGGGGAGACTCCATGCAGGCCAACAAGGCCGGCTTGCTCGAAGTCGCCGATGTGTTCGTCATCAACAAGGCAGACCGACCGGGAACGCGCGAAGCCCGTCGCGACCTCGAGCAGATGCTGGATCTCTCCCAGCTGGGATCATGGCGTCCGCCCATTATCGAGACGGTTGCCCTCTCCGGTGACGGCGTCGATGCGCTGTGGGCTGCGGTTGCCGAGCATCGGGAGTATTTGGTCCGTTCCGGTGATCTGGGCCGGAGACGACGCGAGCGCTCTGCACACTCTCTGCGCCGGGTGCTGGTTGCCCTGGCACTCCAAGCGGTCGAACATGCGATGCACAGCGAGGAGATCGAGCGCTGCGTGCAGGATCTCGACGCCGGTTTGCTCGATCCCTACACCGCGGCCGAGCGCTTCCTGGGAGATCCTTCCGAGTGGTTCGCGCAACGCGCCGGACGGCTGCTCGACCCGCCTCGCTGAGCGACGAGGCCGTGTCCGGGCGGGCGCTACGGGAGTTGTCCGGGCGGGCGCTACGGGAGTTGTCCGGGCGGGTGCTACGGGAGTTGTCCGGGCGTGGCCGCTGGTGCCCGGGCAGGTGGAGTACGGTTCTCCAATGGCCAACGACCGAGGAGGGGTCGCCCAGCCCCAGCCGAGCACCGAAGAACCTGCATACGTCACGGTCGAACGGCGCGACGATGGCGTGGCGCTCGTGCGTATCGACCGCCCCAAGGCCAATGCCTTGTCGATCGAGCTCCTGCGCCAGCTCCGGGTGATCGCCGAAGCCCTGTCCAATGATCCACCCGGTGCGGTGGTGGTGTGGGGGGGCGAGCGGATCTTCGCGGCTGGTGCGGACATCGTCCAGCTCGGCCAGGACAGCCCCGAGGCCGTGAGCACGGCCTTTCAGGCCTCCCTCGGGACCTTGGCTTCGATCCCGCGCGTCGTGATCGCCGCTGTAAACGGCTATGCCCTCGGCGGTGGTCTCGAGCTGGCTCTCGCATGCGACTTGCGGATCGTCGCACAGGACGCCGCTCTGGGCTTGCCCGAAGTGCTCCTCGGTGTCATCCCTGGTGGAGGGGGAACCCAGCGTCTACCGAGGCTGGTCGGCGCGGCCCGGGCCAAGGAGATGATCTTCACCGGTCGGCAGGTCTCGGCCGACGAGGCATTGTGGATGGGCTTGGCGAACCAGGTGGTGCCTCCCTCCGACGTGCTCCCCACGGCACTCGCGTTGGCCGGTCGGCTCGCCGCCGGAGCGGTCATGGCACATGCCTTGGCGAAGTCCTCTATCGACGACGGGTTGGCGCTCTCGCTTCGAGACGGTCTGCACGTGGAGCGGAGCCATTTTCTCGCTGCCGTCCGGACTCAGGACGCGGCGCGCGGTATCCAGTCGTTTCGGGAGAACGGCCCGGGGCACGCCGTGTTCAGCGGGCGCTGAGACGGTGTTGGCGACGCGTGGGTGCTCTGGGACCGCGTAGCTGAACGGCGTGGCATCGGTGAGCGGCATTGGCACGACCGAGCGCGATCCATCACCAGGGTGGTACCAGCGCGCGGTGTTCTACGAGGTTCTAATCAGAGGCTACTTCGACGCCGACGACGACGGGACCGGCGATCTCCGAGGGCTTCGGGAGAAGCTGGACTACTTGCAATGGCTCGGTGTGGACTGCGTGTGGCTCCTCCCCTTCTACCCGTCGCCACTGCGGGACGGGGGCTACGACATCAGCGACTTTTTCAACGTGCACCCTGACTACGGGACGCTCGGCGACCTCGTGGCGCTCCTGGAGGACGCGCATTCGCGCGACATCAAAGTGATCGCTGACCTCGTGATGAACCACACCAGCGACCAGCACCCCTGGTTCGTCGAGTCTCGCATGGACCGCACGAACCCCAAAGCCGATTGGTACGTGTGGAACGACGACGACCAGCGCTGGCCCGAAGCTCGCGTTGTCTTCACGGACGTCGAACGGTCGAATTGGACCTGGGACGACTCGCGTCAGCAGTACTACTGGCACCGTTTCTACTCGCATCAGCCTGACCTCAATTACGACAATCCCGAAGTGGCTGACACCATGGTCGACCTCGTCAGGTTCTGGCTCGAGTTGGGCCTCGACGGGTTCCGTCTCGATGCGGTGCCCTACCTGTACCAGCGCGACGGAACCGCCGGTGAGCACCTTCCCGAGACCCACGCCTTTATCCGCCGCATACGCAAGGAGATCGAGGCCGACTACCCGAATCGCGTGCTGCTCGCCGAGGCGAATGGCTGGCCGGCGGACGTCGCGGACTATTTCGGGGACGGCGACGAGTGCCACATGTGCTTCCACTTTCCCCTCATGCCCCGTCTGTTCATGGCAGTGCGGCGCGAGCAGCGGTACCCAGTCACCGAGATCCTGAGCCAGACGCCCGAGATTCCCGAGAATTGCCAGTGGGCCATCTTCTTGCGCAACCACGACGAGCTGACCTTGGAGCAAGTGAGCGACGAGGAGCGTGACTACCTGTTCACCGAGTACGCCAAGGACCCTCGTATGAAGCGCCACATGGGGATCGGGCGCCGACTGGCTCCCCTCCTCGACGGCGACCGCAGACTGGCAGAGCTCCTGCACTCCCTCCTCCTTTCGCTGCCCGGGAGTCCGGTCATCTACTACGGCGACGAGCTCCTCATGGGGGACAACATCTACCTGGGTGATCGCGACTCGGTGCGGACCCCGATGCAGTGGTCGCCTGACCGCAACGGGGGGTTCTCCCGGGCGGACTTCGCCCAGCTCTACCTGCCGCCGCTGATGGACCCGGTGTACGGGTTCGAGGCGGTGAATGTCGAGGCACAGAGGAGGAACCCGGGCTCGTTCCTCCACTGGCTTCGGGGGATGCTTGCCGAGCGGCGCTCGCTCCCGGTCATGGGGATCGGTCAGATGGAGCCGCTGGCGTGCCCCAACCCTTCGATCCTGGCATTCGTGCGCTCCGGGCAGGTCGGGGACCCGGCCGACGGGGCTGCCAGCCCCTCCACGCCCCGAGAGCGGACGCAAGCCGTTTTGTGCGTCCATAACTTGAGCCGGTTCGCCCAGCCGGCAGAGCTCTCCCTCGCGCACTGGTCCGGGCACGTCCCTTTCGAGGTGCTCGGCCGGGTGCCGTTCCCCGCGATCGCAGAGGAGCCGTACACGATCACTCTTGGACCCTACGGGTACCTGTGGCTCGAGCTGGTGGACGAGTCCGGCCCCGCGGGAGAGCGCCTTCCGTGACGATCCGCGAATCGACGTCCGGTGGCCCGACGAGCGAAGAGCTGCTCAAGGCGGTGCAGGTGTGGCTCGCCCAGCGCGATCCCGGGAGCGTGGAGGGGCTGGTCGAGCCTGTCGTACCAAGGGCTGCGACGGCGTCGGCAGCACCCAGCGCAGCAGCAACACGTGGGGAGCCGGCGGGTACCGTCGGTGGCGTTCCTGGTCCGGCCGGGGATGCCCTGTCTCTCGTCGAAGTCGAGGTCTTGTGTCCCGGGCGCCCGGGGCTCATCGACACCGTTGTCGCGTTGGATGGGCGCCTGCTCCACTTGGTGTTGGGCGTTCGCCGGCCCGGGGACGAGGCCCACCTCCTGCGGGCCGGGGACGATCCGGTCCTCGGGCTGCTGGACGATGCCGCCGGGCTCGGTGTCGTCGTGGATGCGGTGCGTGACGCCGAGCTCGCTCCGCTGGTGTTGGAGGCGGTGGGGTGGGTCGGCGATGATCCGGGTCCACCCTCGCCCGTCGCCGACGATCCGACCGGAACCGTGCTGGCGTTCGGGGACACGTGCATGCTCACCGTCTTCTCGTGGCTCTTCGACGGTCCCAACCCCGGAGTGGAGATGCTCACGGCCCTGGACGAAGCTGGGTTCAACCATCTGGCAGCCCCCTTGGCCCGGTGGCAGAGAGCCGGGCGCGACCTCGGTCTGGTCCAGGAGAGCCTGTCGGGGAGCGCAGGAGGTTGGGCATTGGCGCTGACCTCGTTACGCGATCTCTACGCGGCCGGATGCGAGCCCGAGGATGCAGGTGGCGACTTCGCGTCCGAGGCCAATGCGCTCGGCACCATGACTGCCCGGATGCACCTCGCCATGGACCGTGCGTTCGGTCGCAGGACCGGTGAGCTCAGGGCCTGGGCCCACGATGCGGGCGAGACGATACGTCGCTCCGAGCCCGGGCTCCTCGCCAAAGAAGGTGTCGCAGAAGCGATGCACCTCCTCGAGTCGTCGGAGCTCAAGGCCCCGATGCTCAGGACCCATGGGGATCTCCACCTCGGCAGGACCGCCCGCACCGACCAGGGTTGGGTGGTCGCCGACTGGATGCCAGGCGGCATCCCAGCGGGCGCAGACACCCCTGCGCACCGTACCCCGTTGGCTGACGTCGCCGACATGCTGTGGTCGCTGCACCACGTTGCGAGCGTCGCATCGCTGGAGCGAGACCCGACGGGTCGATCGGGGCTCGAGGGCTTGGCTCGGGCATGGGAGACGCGGAACCGCCGGGCGTATCTCGCCGGCTACCTCGGGACGCCGGGCATCGGCGGCCTGGTCCCCCCTGACCGCAGGGTCGTTCGCAGCCTGGCGGCTCTGCTGGAGGTGGAACGAGAAGCGGTGCGGACGGCTGGGTCTGGTCCAGCCACCTAACGTCTCCGGTTCGCCTCCTCGGGCTCGGGACAATACACTCGCCATCAGACCATTCGCAGACGTTCGACCAACGACAAAGAGGAGATGACCATGGCCGACTACACCCTTCCCGACCTCCCATATGACTACGGGGCGCTGGAGCCCCACTACTCGGGCCAGATCTTGGAACTTCACCACGGCAAGCACCATGCCGGGTACGTGGCCGGTGCCAACACGACGCTGGAAAAGTTGGCCGATGCCAGGTCCAAAGGTGAGTACGGGGCAATCGTCGGATTGGAGAAGACCCTGGCCTTCAACGTGTCTGGCCACGTCCTGCACTCCGTCTTCTGGAAGAACCTCTCCCCGGATGGCGGTGACCGTCCCGACGGTGAGCTGGCCGCCGCCGTCGACGAGCACTTCGGGTCGTTCGACGCATTCCAAGCACAGCTCACGCAGGCAACGACGACCATCCAGGGTTCGGGATGGGGAGCGCTGGCCTGGGAACCGCTCGGTCAGCGCCTTCTGGTCGAGCAGGTGTACGACCACCACGGCAACGTGGGCAACGGATCGATCCCGCTCCTGGTCTTCGACGCCTGGGAGCACGCGTTCTACCTTCAGTACAAGAACGTCAAGGCAGACTTCGTCGCCGCACTGTGGAAGATCGTCAACTGGCCTGACGTGGCTGAGCGCTTTGCCCGCGCCCGAGGCGTGTCCATCTCCTAGCCTGTGTCGGCTCTGCCGATCAGCTCAGGGGGGATCGGTGGAGCGGGGAGGTGGCATGAAGATCGGGGTGCTGACCGGCGGCGGGGACTGCCCCGGGCTCAACGCCGTGATCCGGGCGGTCGTCCTGACCGCCCACCAATTGCACGGTGATGAGGTCGTCGGGTTCGAAGATGGCTGGCGTGGGGTGATCGAGGGACGGGCACGTCCCCTTTCGCCGGCGGACGTCCGGGGGATCCAGGCCACCGGTGGCACCATCTTGGGCACGTCGAGGACGAACCCGCTGGCCGACGAGCACGACGTCGATCGTGTGCTGTCGACCCTGTCGAGGCTTGGGATGGACGGCGTGGTGGTGATCGGTGGGGACGACACTCTCGGGGTCGCGCGTGGCCTGGCGGCGCACGGTGTCGGTACTGTCGGGGTGCCCAAGACGATCGACAACGACCTCTCGGGCACTGAGGTCACCTTCGGGTTTGACACCGCAGTACAGATCGCGACCGAGGCGATCGATCGGCTCCAGACGACCGCCGAGTCTCACCACCGGGTCATTGTCTGCGAGGTCATGGGCCGGCATGCCGGTTGGATCGCGACCTACGCCGGGATCGCCGGGGGTGCCGCCGAAATCCTGGTGCCGGAGATCCCGTTCGACTTGGGAGAGGTCTGCGGTCATCTCGTCGAGCGGCACGAGCGGGGCCAGTACTCCTCGGTCGTGGTCGCCGCCGAGGGAGCACTTCCTGCTCCGGGACCCGAGGCCGAGGCTGCCCTCCAGGTCGCGTCGATCCGTGGCACCGACGCGTTCGGTCACGTGCAGCTCGGTGGGATCGGGGCGTGGTTGGCGACGCAGATCGAGGAGCGTACCGGCTACGAGTCCCGGGTCACCGCCCTTGGCCACATCCAGCGCGGCGGCACCCCGACGGCATACGACCGGGTACTGGCATCGAGGTTCGGGGTGGCCGCGGTCGACGCGATGCACGCTGGCAAGACCGGCATGATGGTGGCGCTCCAGGCGGGCGAGATCGTGCAGGTGCCGCTCGAGGAGGCCGTCGGCCACAGCAAGACGGTGGATCGATCGTTGCTGACGCACGTGGCACGGCCGCTCTTTGCCTGATCGCCGCTCGCCACGCGTCCGCGCTCGTCACGCGTCCGCGCTCGCCACGCGTCCGCGCTCGCCACGCGTCCGCAGACGTCACGCGTCGGTGGTCCGACTTACCAGCCGGAGGAAGCGATGATGGGAGCGTTCAAGGCCTTGCCGGCCATTCCTCCCTGGTAGGTCGCATTGCCAAAGCTCCAGACCGCTCCGTCGGCCATCACGACCCAGTAGCCGCCGCCATCGACCGTGGCCATGATGGAGCTGGCCGGATCGGATTGGCTGGTGGTCCCGGCCGGGAGTCCACCGAAATTCCGTGCGTCACCGAAGGCGTAGACGTTGCCGCTCGCGTCGAGGATCCAGTAGCCGCCACCATTCGGCGTGCGGACTGCGTCGACGATTGGTGACGGCGCACTGCTCACCGACCCGGCGAATCTGGCATCGCCGAAGGCGTACACACTGCCGATCGAGGTGACGACCCAGTACCCCTGGCCGGTCGCGTCGGGGACTGCGGCGATCGCCGGCGCGTCGCAGCCATGAGGGAGAGCCGGGCAGGATCCGGCGAAGTGGGCATCGCCGAACGCAAAGACGCCGCCGTCGGAGGCCACCATGTAGTACCCACCGCCTCCCACGCTCGGCACCATCCCGATGATCGGCGCGTTGAGGTGCTTGCCCGGTCCGGGTGTACCGGCGGGCCCGATATGGAACCCTGGGATCGATCCGAAGAAGCTCGCATCGCCAAAGCTGAAGATCCCACCGTCCGCTGCGACCAGCCAGTACCCCTGATCGGTCGCCGTCGGGGTGATCCCCACGACTGGCCGCTGGAGGTGCATGGACCCGGTGGACCCGTAGAAGTGGGCCGCGCCGAAGGTGAAGATCCCCCCGTCTGCTCCCACGAGCCAGTACCCCTCAGTGTGTGCTGTCGAGCCAGTGCCTGTAGGAGTCCCTGTAATCGTGGTCCCTGTGGCCGTCGGGAGATGAGCTTTGATGATCGGCTCGGCGATCCCAGCCATCCCCGCCTCACCGGCTTTATTGGGGTGGACGGGGTAGGACGCGGCTGTTGCGGGGATGATTGGGGAGATCCAGCGCGTGCTGCTCCCCGTACAGGAGTTGTATGGCTCACTGGCTGTGTAGGTGTCGATGTACGTCGCTCCATTCGCCGCCGCGGTGGAGGCCAGCATCTGGTCGAGGTCGATCTCGATGCTTCGCAAGTATGGAGCGTCGGTGGTGGTGAAGGGCAATGTCGGCCAGCAGCCCGTGCTCGGCGGAGGCGGGACGATGTCCGGATAGCCGATCAGGTAGACCGATGCATGGGGCGCACGAGCATGGATGTCCTGGAGGACCCCGGCGATCTTTGGAGCGATGGCCGTGATCTTGGCCGAGAGCTGTGTGCCCGCGGCCGTCCCTGTCGGGTCGTAGTAGTTCTTGCAGTTGAAGTAGTGGTCAACGACCCCCTCGATCGGCGGCCCATCGGGGGTCGCGGCGACGCAGTGCTCGATGATGCTGGTGAAGCCGAGATTGTCTCCGCCGACGGTGGCAGTGACCACCGAGTCGTTCGAGGTGACCGCGTCGAGCTGCGGTGGATTGGTGCCTGTCGACGTGGATTGCGAGCCGGTGAAGTCTGTGGTCGTGGCCCCGCTGCAGGTGGCGTCGGTGAGTGTGAGCCCCAGGTCTCGTGCGATGACATGGGCGTAGTTGTTGGTGGAGCGTGCGCATCCAGAAGGATCGTTCATCTGCGTCGGGATGTCAGGCCCCGAGGCGTAGGAGTCGCCCAGGGCGGCATAGGCGAGCGGGGTAGTAGCTGCCCGGGTAACCGCTGCCCGGGTAACCGCTGCCGCGGGTCCGATGCCGATCCCAAGGGCGGCTCCCAAGGCCAATGCAGCAAGGATCGAGACGCTCTTCAAGGTGAAGGCGCGAGAGGCAATTGAGCTTCGTCGCGTGCCCGACATCCATGGCACGACACACCCTTCACCTGGTCGGGCATTTCGTCGGGCCAATCTTCCCCCGTTCGCCGCCTGAGCGCCGCTCTCTGCGGCACCTGCCAGCCGACCGTACTGGCACGGTACCCGCTCGTCAACCACCACCCGATCGCTCGCGAGCTCGACGTCGACCCTCGACCTGCCTCAGCCGGTGAGCACTCCCGCCCGGAGCTGATCGGCGGCCTGTTCGGGGTTCACGATGTTGATCGCGACACCCGTCCCCATCTCGAAGCCGGCCCGGGTCGTGGCTTTCGGCCACACATGGACGTGCCAGTGGTACGGCTCGTTCACTCGGTAGGGAGCAGAGTGGAAGACGAGGTTGTACGCGACGTCACCGATCGCCTGCTGGAGTTGAGCCAGCGCACGCTTGATCGCTTGCCCTACGGAGATCAGGTCCTCGGTGGGGCTCCGGTAGAGGTGGGCGTAGTGCGATCTCGGGATCACCAGCATCTCGTAGGGCGTCGCGCTCCAGAAGGGACAGACGACGACTACTCGATCGTCGGCATAGACGACTCGAAACCCTTCGGACTCTTCGGCGTCGATGGTGGTGCACAACAGACAGCTCCCGGCGAAGCGAGCGAATCGCGCCTGCTCTTCTGCGAGCTCTCGCGGTACGAACGACATACCCATCAGCTGCCCGTGCGGGTGCTCCAGCGAGGCCCCGGCCTCGCGACCGCAGTTGACGATTGCCTGGCTGTAGCGAAGGTGAGGGAGCTGGGAGTGCTCCTCCACTCGGTCTCGCAGGGCTGCCATCACGAGACTGGCCTGATCGTCGGAAAGCATGGACCAGGTCGCCTCGTGGTCTGGTGAGAGGATCAGCACTTCGTGGATCCCTCCGGCTGACGCCTGGGTGAACACCGGCCCCCGGTTGGTCACGACGAACGGCTCGTCTCCGGTGAACGCCGGGTAGAGGTTCGGCACGACCCGGACGAGCCAAGAGCCCGAAGGCCCGTAGGTCTCGAGGGCGGGCGGGCTGGCCTCCTCGTTGCCTGGACAGAACGGGCAGGGACGGTCGCTGTGCTCCTCGACATCGCGGCAACGGGTGACGAAGGCGGCGGGCCGGTCAGCTCGCACGGTGCTCACGACCACCCATCTCCCCGAGAGGGGGTCGAGCCGGAGCTGGTTCAATTTTCGCCCTTCTTAGTCATGGCCTGCTCATCTCGTGAAGGTCGCCCCCAGACGGTCCGGGAGTGCACACGCTGTGCAAACTCTACGGTACCTCCCGAAAGGTCGGAGAACGTGACACCTATGCCGATCCCGCGCCAGTTCGGCGCCAGTCTCGCGCCAATTCGTTGACGTCCTTCCCAGGACGGAAGTCCTGGGCTCGTGCTCGCCTGCCGGTCATGTCCGGGGCCACTTGGCCGTACCCCGCCATCGGGGGTGGCTCGGCCGGGCGGCAAATGTGCGGCGAACCGGCGGGGGCCGCGGGACGAGCGACAATGTCGGTCTGTGCATGCACGGCTGCTCGCCTCGGGGCACGCTCACCGACCTCCTACCGGGCCGGCGTTCGACGTAGTCCTGCTCCTTCACGTCACCGCGGTCGTCGTCGGGCTGGGGGCCGTCGTGGTGAGCGGCGTCCAGGCGGGCCGGCTCTGGTCCTTTGGCCGCAGCTCGGCAGGGCGTGCCGCCCCGTTTCCCCAGTCACTCAGGGAGTATTTCGCCCCGGGTGTCAACTGGGTCGCTCGCGTCCTGTACGCCGTCCCAGTCTTCGGGGTCGTGCTCCTCGCGCTCTCCTCTGGCCGTTTCGGGTTCGGTGATGCCTGGGTCCAAGCCGGTCTCGGACTGTGGGTGATCGCGACGCTTGTGGCCGAATGGCTCCACTGGCCGGCCGAGCGACGGATCCAGGCGTTGGTGGCGACCGGTGAGAGCGGGGACATCGGGGAGCACGGCGAGAGTGGCGACAGTGACGCGGGCGGCAAGCAGCGAGCTGAGCTCCTGCGGACCTGTCGCTCGGTCTGCGTCACCGCCACCCTGCTGGTCGGGGTGCTGCTCGCTGCGATCGTGCTGATGGTCGCCCGGCCATGAACGGGTCGTCTGTCCAGGTTCGCCTGCCGGCGTGACGCGCCGAAGCCCGCGCAGCGCGCCGCACGCCGCGCGCCGAGCGCCGTGGCGTGTGGCGCGGCAATCAGCAATCAGCGATCAGCGATCGGCGATCGGCGCTCCGTGCCCCGCGCCGCGTACGGAACGCAGCGCCTGGTCGACAGCCTGCCGGGCGCCCTCGAGATCCCCGGAGCCCACCTGGTCGAGCAGCCCGGCGTCGAGCAGCGCCGACCAGCGCACGTCACCCGTGGAACGCCCTGCGGACCGGAGGCGCGTTCGGGCGTCGCCGAAAAGCTGGGCCAGTCGTCCGGCTCCAGGGACGAGCTCGTCGGCGATCTTCCGTCGGAGCCAGGAGGCCAGGGCCGGGCTGAGCCCCGACGTCGACACCGCCACGGTCACCGGACCGTCACGGTGGACGGACGGGAGGTAGAAGCTGCAGTGGTCGGGGTCGTCCGCGCTGTTCACCCACACACCGGCCCGATCAGCGTCGACGGCGACGGCCCGGTCCACCGAGGGTGTCCCAGTGGCGGTGATGACCAGCCGGTAGTTGCCGGCGTCACCCGGTGCGTACCCACGGCGCACGATGGTCACGTCCCCCGCCTGCCCGCTCCCGAACCAGCCAGCAGCTGCGCCCGCCTGCCCGCTGGGGGCTCGGTCATCAGCCGCGGTCAGCCGGTTCGACAAGCGCTCCATATCCGCGCCGATCTCGGGGGCGATCACGGTCACCGATGCGCCGCATCTGGCGAGCCCTGTGACCTTGCGGGCTGCGACGCTCCCGCCCCCCACGACCAGGCAGCGCCGTCCGGCGAGGCGGAGCACGACCGGGTACATCGGGTGAGGGGGAGACGACCCGAACCCGTTGCCTGTCTCGCGAAGACGCCGCTGCGGCTCAGGAGCGGCCGTGCTTTTCGCCATCGACCAGCTCGGGCTCGCCGACCATGCCCGCAGCCACGGTCGCGTGGGTGGCTTCCTCCACCAGGACGAAGCTGCCGGTGATGCGGTCCTGATGGTAGAGATCGACGGCAAGCGGAGTGGCGGTCTTGAGCCTCACGACGCCGATGTCGTTGTCGCGCAGCTCCTCAACCGGGTCGAGACGCAGTGCGTTCACGTCCAAACGGGCACGAACATCCTCGACGATCACCGGGGTCACGCGAGTGGTGTGCTTGATCTGGAGACGCTCGCCGGCTCTGAGCTCCCTCTCGCCAAACCAGCACACCGTGGCCTCGAGCTCATCCACCACTCGCGGGGGATCGTCGGCCGAGGAGATGAGGTCGCCGCGCGACACGTCGAGGTCGTCCGCGAGGTGTACGGAGACCGACATTCCGACAGGTGCCTCAGGGAGCGGGCCGTCGTAGGTCTCGATCAGCGCCACGGTGGACTCCCGACCCTCCGGGAGGACGACAATTCGGTCTCCTCGGCGCAGCGTGCCGCCGTTCACCATCCCGGCGTAGCTGCGCCCCCCACCGGGCTGGCGCAGGACCCATTGGACCGGGAGCCTCGACGCAGCACCCCGATGACGGCCGTGCACGGCAGCCCAGCGTCCGGCCGGTGCGGACTCGAGCGCACCCAGGACCGTGGGTCCTTGGTACCACGGCGCAGCATCTGACGGCTCGACCACATAGTCCCCGAAGAGGGCCGACGTGGGGATGACCGTCGTGGAACTCACCCCGAGCCGCCGGGTGAGCGAGCTGATCTCGCTCGCCACTTTGCCGAACGTCCCCTCGTCCCAGTCCACGAGGTCCATCTTGTTGGCGCAGACCACGAACTGGTCCACGCCCAGGAGGGCGGCGATACAGGCGTGGCGCCGGGTCTGCTCGCGCAGCCCGACGGTGGCGTCGACGACAAGGAGCGCCAAGTCCGCGGTCGATGCTCCGGTGGCCATGTTTCTCGTGTACTGCACGTGGCCGGGGCAGTCGGCGATGATGAACTTGCGCCGAGGAGTGGCCGCGTAGCGGTAGGCGACGTCGATGGTGATCCCCTGCTCGCGCTCGGCCCGGAGCCCGTCGGTCACGAACGCGAGGTCGACGTCACCGACACCGCGACGCTCGGATGCAGCGGCCACCGCCTCGATCTGGTCCTCGAAGAGCTGGCGGGTATCGAAGAGCAGCCGTCCGATGAGCGTCGACTTCCCGTCGTCGACCGACCCGACGGACGCGAACCTCAAGAGGTCCATCGGCGCGGCGGTGGCATGCTCGACCGCGCCGCACGGCGTCTGGGTCCGCTCCGGAGCGGGCACCTTTAGAAGTACCCTTCGCGCTTGCGGTCTTCCATGGCCGTCTCCGAGAAGCGGTCGTCGGCCCGGGTGGCCCCCCTTTCGGAGATGCGCGATGCGGCGACCTCGGCGATGACCTGGGCGACCGTCGAGGCCTTTGACCTGACGGCTCCGGTGCAGGTCGCGTCACCGACGGTGCGGAACCGGACCGTCTCCTCGGTGACCTCTTCGCCCTCGCCGGGCTGGACCCACTCGCTGACAGCCAACAGCATCCCATCGCGGGCAACGACCTCGCGCCGGTGGGAGAAGTAGATCGACGGCAGCTCGAGCTCCTCTCGGAGCACGTACTGCCAGATGTCCAGTTCGGTCCAGTCCGAGAGGGGAAACGCCCGCACCTGTTCGCCGGCCTGCACGCGCCCCTGGTAGAGCTGCCACAGCTCCGGGCGCTGGCGCTTGGGGTCCCACTGGCCGAAGGCATTGCGGAACGACAGGACGCGCTCTTTCGCACGGGCCTTGTCCTCGTCGCGCCGAGCGCCGCCGATGCAGGCGTCGAAAGAGTGCTCGGCGATGGCGTCCAGGAGCGTCGCCGTCTGGAGCCGGTTGCGGCTGGCACCTGGCCCCGGGTCGAGAACGCGTCCACGGTCGATCGAGTCCTGCACTTTCGCCACCAAGAGCCGCTCGCCCAGCTCGGCGATCCGACGATCGCGGAACTCCAGCACCTCCGAGAAGTTGTGCCCGGTGTCGATATGCATCACCGGGAACGGAAAGCCGCCAGGGCGGAACGCCTTCGCCGCCAGATGGAGGAGCACCGCCGAGTCCTTTCCTCCGCTGAACAGCAGGACCGGACGCTCGGACTCCGCAGCCACTTCCCTCATCACGAAGACCGCGTGGGACTCGAGCAGGTCCAGGTGGTCCGCGGAACGGCAGGAGGATGTCGTCGCGCCAGATGATGTGGTCCGCGCTGTACCGGAGGCTTCCCCGCGGGCATTCGCGAGCTCGTCCCCCGGCGCTGCGGTGGCCATGCGATCATTGGTCTCAACGGCGTTCGTCATCTGCACTCCGTCCCTCCCTCGTCGCCGGGAGCCCCTGGCCCCGAGCGAGCTCGCCCGGTCCGGAAAACTTGACTATTTTGGTCATGTATACTCTCGGTGGTTTCGGTGCCGCTGTCAAGCTGGCAGTGGGGACGGGACCGGCCAGCGAGGGCCGGAAGGCGGCGAGAGGATGGCTGCGCCCCGGCCGAGCGCAGGTCGGTGACTGCTCGAGCACCGAGCAGCGAGCAGCGTCACAGCAATTGGCCGCCGGCAGCCGGCTCGAAAGCACCCGAGCCAGCCGATATCGGCCCACGCAGACGGGAGGACGAAGACGTGGCAGCAGCGTCAGGTAGGAGGGGAGTGCCGGCGGGGGCAGCTCCGCAAGGCCCCTTCGCGTCGCCGGCCCCGTCGGCGCCCGACCAGGCGACCTCGGGGATGCCCGCGAGCGAACCCGAGCGCGACCGGTGGCTGGCCGATGCCGATCGTCGGCTGGGGAACGCCCCGCCCACCCGGGTACTCGAATGGACCTTGCGAGGGCTCGGACCCGACGTCGTGCTGGCGGCGTCGTTCCAGGACATCGCGCTGATCGACTTGGCGATGTCGGTCGATCCCAAGATCGAGGTGGTGTTCTTGGACACGGGCGCACACTTCCCCGAGACCCTCGAATTCGTCGAGGCAGTACGCGCTCGCTACGACCTTCGCCTGTCGGTGGCCCATCCCGGGCCCGAGGCCGACCGCTGGCCCTGCGGGTCCGAACGGTGCTGCGAATTCCGCAAGGTTGCGCCGCTCCGGCACGCCCTCGCCACAAAGCGGGCATGGATCACCGCGCTGAAGCGGACCGACGCTCCTACCAGGGCCCAGGCACCGGTGATCGGCTGGGATGCCGCGTTCGGCTTGGTGAAAGTGAACCCGATGGCCACGTGGACCGACGACGACATCGCCGCGTACTTGGCCGAGCACGACCTCCCGGTCCACCCGCTCGTCCCGCAGGGCTACAGATCGATCGGCTGTGCCCCTACGACGCGGCCCACGTCCCAAGGCGAAGACCCGCGGGCAGGCCGCTGGGCGGGCACCGGGAAGACCGAGTGCGGGCTCCACGCGTGACGACACCCACCACCGCGCCCATGACGACGGACACAACGACCCATCACCAGCACCGGAGCTGCACCGTGAGGAGAGGCGGGCGTCGTGGCGCGTGACCTCGACGACCCCTACGGCTTCGGGTTCCGCGGCCGTGAACGGTCGATGAAGTTCCTCAACCCGTACCGGAGCATCGGCGAGCTGAACGTCCAAGAGCGCGAGAAGCTGCGGCGCCATCCGTTCGCGGTGGCCCAGGCCATCGTCGATCGCTACTCCAAAGAGGGCGTAACAGCACTGAAAGCGGTCCCCGGCGAGGTCGAGCGCCTCAAGTGGGTCGGTCTGTACCCCCAGCGCCAGGGAGGGGACGCGTTCATGATGCGGGTCAAGGTCCCCGGGGGCGTGCTCACCGCAGCCCAAGTCCGAGAGATCGGGATCGTGGCCGACGCGTTCGGCGAGGGGCCCGAGGACAGCGCGGTGTTCGGCAACCGGTTCGCCGACATCACCACGCGCCAGACCATCCAGATCCACTGGCTCCGCCTCGCTGACATCCCGCGAGTCTGGCAGCGCTTCCACGCCGTGGGCTTGACCACGGTGCAGGCCTGCGGCGACTCGGCCCGCAACGTCTGCTCGTGCCCGGTGTCGGGCGTCGACGCCGCCGAGGTGGTCGAGGCACTGCCGGTCGCCCGGGCGATCTCCGAGCTCTTCACGGGCAACCGTGAGTACGCCAATCTCCCGCGCAAGTTCAAGA
The DNA here is from genome assembly GCA_021791615.1 of Actinomycetes bacterium. The sequence continues at coordinate 5,608 of JAJYWG010000543.1, read as the reverse complement.
TCGCCGTGACCGGGTGCGTGGAGGACTGCGTCGGGGTCGAGATCGACGACGTCGGGATGTGGCCGGCCCGCTTGGAGGACGGCACGGTGGGGTTCAACGTGCTCGTGGGGGGCGGGCTCTCCGACGGTGAGCGCATGGGGTCGGACATCGACGTGTGCGTGCGGCCAGACCAGGCAGTCGAGCTGGCCCGGGCCGTCGCGCAGGTCTTCGGCGAGCTGGGCAACCGAGAGAACCGGGGCCTGTCGCGCATGCGCTACCTCGTCCAGGAGCTGGGGCCCGAAGGATTCCGTGCCGAGCTGGCTGCCCGGGCGTCGTTCGCGCTCCACCCGGCAGGAGAAGAGCTCACCGTCCGGTTCCGCGGCGACCACGTCGGTGTCCACGCGCAGAAGCAGCCGGGACTCTCCTACGTGGGGTGCACCGTCCCGGTCGGGCGCATCCGCGGTCTCGAGCTGGTGGAGGCAGCCCGACTGGCCGAGGTCTACGGGGACGGCACGGTGCGCCTGGGCACCGACCAGAACCTCGTCATCAGCGGTGTGCCCGACGACCGCGTCGACGATCTGCTGGCCGAGCCGTTCGTGCAGACCTACTCGCCGTTCCCCGGGCCGTTCACCCGTGGCGTCGTGGCATGCACCGGCAGCGAGTTCTGCCGCTTCGCCGTCGTCGAGACCAAGGAGCGAGCGCTCGACTGGGCCAGGCAGCTCGATGCCCGCCTGGCGGCTTCCGGGGACCGGAACGACGGCGAGGTCCTCCGGCTCCACTTCTCGGGGTGCTCGGCGTCGTGCGCCCAGCCACAAGTGGCGGACTTCGGGTTCCGGGGCGACATCGCCCACGTCGACGGTCACATCGAAGAGGCGGTGGACGTCGGGTTGGGCGGTTCGCTCGGACCGGGAGCCGCGTTCATCGACTGGGTCGCCGGCGCACTTCCCGTCGCTCGGGTGCCCGACGCGGTCGTCCGGGTGGTCGAGCAGTACCGGACCGAGCGCCGTGCCGGTGAGCAGTTCTCCAACTGGGCACGTCGGACCGATCACAGCGTGCTGCGGTCGCTCGTCGAAGGGACGGCGTCGACACCTGCTCGCTCACCGGTGCCCGAATACCCCACGGAGGTTGGATGATGAAGCGCTACGCGCTGCGGGAGAAGATGAACGGCATTCCCGAGCCACCGGGCAAAGTCTGGTTCTGGGAGCTCGAGTCAGCGGTGATCGACGCCGAGCGCTGCGTCGAGTGCGGCACCTGCGTCGCCGTGTGCCCGTCGAACTCGATCGGGGTCGACCCCGAGACCAACTTGCCCGAGCTGGTCAAGATGTGCACGGGTTGCTCGCTGTGCTGGGACTTCTGCCCGCGCGGCGGTCTCCGCTACGAAGCGCTCTGGCCGCCGTCGACGACTGACGCGGAGGACGCCGGTGTGGTGCCGACGTCGGTGAGGGCCGACGCCTCGGACCCGTACTGGATGATCACCGGCGGCCCGCCCGCAGACGGGCTCGGCTCGGTGCTCGAGCGCTACGCGGTGCGCAGCTCTCGGCGGACCGAAGGTGCCCAAGACGGCGGCGCGGTGACGGCCATCCTCACCGGGCTGCTCGACGCCGGTGAGATCGACGGCGCGTTGGTGTCCAAGCCGAGCGAGGATCCCGACCAGCCGTGGCGAGGCGTGCCGACGATCGCGACCTCCACGGCCGAGGTCCTTGCCGCGGCAGGGAGCTTCTACAACCAGACCATGGCGCTGGCCGAGTTGGACTTGTCGGCCTACGACCTTCCAGCATCACCTCGCATCGCCGTCGTCGGGACCCCGTGCGAAGTGCAGGGCATCCGGGCCATGCAGGCTCGCCGCTGGACAACGGGCAACCATCGTATCGACGCCGTCGTGCTCACCATCGCCCTCTTGTGCACGAAGAGCTTCGACTACGAAAAGCTGATGCTCCAAGAAGTGGCGGCGCGCCGCGGTGTCGACCTCTCCCGGGTGGGCAAAGTCGACGTGATCCGCGGCAGGATGATCGTGGAGTACCTCGACGGCGAGATGGCAGTCGACGAGCCGGTCAAGGCGTTCCACGGCGCCGCCTTGAAGGGGTGTGACGAGTGCGCGGACTTCCTGGGACGATCAGCAGACCTCTCGGTCGGGAGCGTGGGATCGTCCGACGGCTGGACCACGGTGCTCGTTCGCTCCGAACGCGGCAGGTTGGCATTCCAGCACGTGCGCGGCCGGCTCGACGTGCGTGACCTCGACGACCCCGAAGCGCTGCTCCGTCTCGACGCACTGGACAAGCGCATCGCCGAGCGGTCGCTCCAGCGCAAGCTCGACCCCGAGGCACCGCTGTTCATCGACTTCGAGGAGCACGTGCGGGGCTACCAGGGAACCGACCGCCGTCCCGCGGTGACGTCGCGGTGAGCCGGTGACGGCCCCGGCGTCGCCCGCCCAAGCCGCGCCCGATCTCCGGCTTCACGTCCCCGACGAGCCAGTCGAAGAACGGGCCCGATGGCTCCGCGACGTGCTCGGCACCACGCCGCTCTCCGAGGTGCTCACCGGCGACGCGGGGATTGCCCGGTGGCTCTGGGAGCGCTGGCAGGTGCTCGAGCGCTCGGGCATGACTCGCGATGCGTTCGTCCAGGTGGTCCTCGGCTACCGCCGGGAGATCTGGCTCTGGCTGGTCGGTGAACGGACGTGGGAGCAGTGCTGCTCGGAGCTGATCGGTCGTGCGACCCGCCGGATCGCCGCCTGAGGTCCTGGTGGATCGGCACGGCGGGCCGGTGCTCCGCCTGCGCGCGGTGTCGGTCGTCCGCGATGGCCGTGCGATCGTCGACGGCGTCGACTGGGAGGTGCAGGCCGGCGAGCGTTGGGTCGTCCTGGGCCCGAACGGATCGGGCAAGTCGACCCTGCTCCAGGTGGCCGGCGCCCGCCTCTGGCCCACCGAGGGCTCGGTCGAGGTGCTGGGGGAGCGCCTCGGACGGGTGGACATGCGCGAGCTGCGAGCCCGGGTGGCGTTCGTCAGCAGCTCGCTCATCAGGCAGCTTCGCCCCGAGCTCACCGCGCTCGAAGTGGTCGTCACCGGGCGCGACGGCGCGCTCGAACCCTGGTGGCACCCCTACACCGACGACGACTGGTCGCAGGCGGCAGCACTGCTGGCCCGTGGAACGCAGACCGCCAAAGGGCTTTCGGTGGCCGACACGATTGGCGAGCGGCTTCTCGGTGTGCTCTCCGAAGGAGAGCGCCAGCGGGTCCTGCTGGCCCGCGCCCTCATGGGACGGCCCGAGCTCCTCCTGCTCGACGAGCCGGCGGCCGGGCTCGACCTCGGCGCCCGGGAACGGCTCGTCGCAGGAATGGGGGTGTTGGCGGCGGATGCCGCCGTCGCGCCCCTGGTGCTGGTCACTCACCATGCAGAGGAGATCCCCCCGGGTTTCACCCATGCCGCCTTGCTGCGGCGAGGCCGGATGGTGGCTTCCGGGCCGCTCGACCAGGTGCTCACGTCCGAGCAGGTCTCGGACTGCTTCGAAGTCCCGGTCACGGTCGGCCGCCGGTCCGGACGGTGGTGGGCGCAAGCCGCCGGATGAGGCCGGGAGCCTCGGGGGCGGCCTCTGCCCGAGGTGCTGTCGGCGGACCCGGCCGCAACCGTGCCATTGCTCAGGGTCGTGACCTGGGGGGGAGCGGACTGCTTGCGGGCCGCCGACGGGTCGGGTACAGATAGCCGCACAGGGGGTAGCGCTGATGGGGTCGGCGTTCTGCTCTCACTCCCGACCATCCACCACTTGGACCGGACAGCTCGGTAAGGTCCGACAGCGAAGGAAGGTAGGTCATGGGGGAGTGACGCTGATGGTCGTGCTGGTCCTCGTTGGCTTGTGGGTCGTGGTGCTTGCACCCGGGTTGCTCCGACGACTGAGAGACCGCGAGCCGACCGAGTCCATCGACTCCTTCCACGAGCAGCTCCATCTGCTCGAGCGGACCGGCCCCAAGCTCGTCGAGCCGGCCTACCGTCTCGAGACCGTCCAGTCGGTCAGCGGCGTTGCCGTCGGTCAGTCGGGGCTCCCGTCGGTGTCGAGCCGTCCGGGGCGACCGAACCTCGTGCTGCTGTCCCCGGTGGGCGCGGGCGCGGGTGTGCACGCGGGTGTGCACGCGGGTGTGCACGCGGGCGCGCATGCGAGCGTGTATGCGAGCTCGGCAGAAGGATCGGGCCGAGGCTCGGGCGGGGGCTCGGAGGGTGCCGTGGTCGAGGGATCGGACGTGGACTCGCCTGTGGGCGCGAGTTGGGTTCCCCGGGTGCACGGAGATCCCCGTGTGACGGCCGGCGAGCTGGGCGGATCTCCGGGCCATCTTTCCCGCGGCCATTGGCCCACGACAGACGAAAGAGCCCGGAAGGCTGCTCGCCGCCGTCAGCGACGGGCACGGCAGCGGAGGCGGCGCACCGTGCTGTGGACCGCCGGAATCTTGGCGGGCTCGGCCCTGCTCGGCATTGCCCCACCGCTGCGCGCCCTGTGGGTCGTGACCGGGATCACTGCCGTGGCATTGGCGGGCTACGTCGGTCTCGTCGCATATGCCCAGGCCAACGACGCCGACTCGGTCCGCCAGCCCGCAAGCCGCTCGCGCCACTCGCGCCACTCGAGGACACCACTGTTTGATCACTCGAAGGCAGTCCGGCCGCATCGACTCGGCGGTTACTCCTATGCCCACGCAGCCTCGCTGCGAGCGGAGACAGCGGCCGGCGCCGGCGACTGGGGAGCGGTGAACGACGGAGAGCTGTTCGCGCCGGCGGGAGGCGCCGGGGTCGCGGTGGACGTCGGGACGCGGTCGGATGAGGGCGCACCGGCTTCGTGGACGGCGTACCCGCCTGGCGACGACCGCGGCGACGAGGTCGCCTGGGAGTACGAGGACCAGCGGAGGGCAGCCGTCAGCCGTTGATCTGCCGTGCGGGCGTGGCGGTGGGTGTGCCCCTGGCTGCTTCTTGCACTGGTCGCGAGTTCCTCGCTGCGGCTCCTCCTTGCGGGTGCTTCTCGCTGCTGCTGCTCGTTGGTGCTGTTGCTGGTGCTTCTCGTTGGTGGTGTTGCTGGTGCTTCTCGCAGGTGCTCGTTGCAGGAGTTGCGCGGTAGACAGGTCTGAGTCCCCAACCGTTGGGCCAGCTTCTCCGTTCCGATGTCGGCCAGGCACGGCGCAGCAAGATGGGCGGCTCAGACGGCGGAGACTGGCCGACCTCGTTCCACCGGGTATCGTGGCGCATAGGCCCGGGGGTGTAGCTCAGCTGGTAGAGCGCTACGTTCGCAATGTAGAGGCCGAGGGTTCGAGTCCCTTCACCTCCACCCGTTACCCGGCCCTCTCGCGCCCCTCTGCGTAGGGGCAACCCCGTAGGGTCCGAAAACTCGGCCACGGCGTCTACCAGGGAGTTCGCGTGATCGATCGATCCGAGTACGGTGCGTCCCCGCCGTGCGTCATTCCGACCGTCTCCGTTCCCAGCTGTGGTCGTTCGCCTACCTCGCCATCCGTCGAGTGCTCTCGCTCGTGGTGCTCACCTTCCGGACCAGTGGGTCGAAGGAGATCGAGATCCTCGTGCTGCGTCACGAGCTCGAGATCCTGCGGCGCAACGGGTCGCGGCCGCGCCTCGAACCGACCGATCGGGCATGGCTCGCCGCA
>JAJYWG010000230.1 GCA_021791615.1 Actinomycetes bacterium | reverse complement strand
GATCATCGCATGAGGGTGTGACGGCTTCGGGCCTCCGGCCCGAGCAAAGGACACCTCCGGGCCTCCGCGCCGGTACCTCACGGCACCGGGCGGCCCTTGACCCACGCCCGAAGGCATGGGCTTGCGGTCCGCGCTCGGTCAGGGTGCCGGCGTTCGGGGATCGGCCGGCAGGAATTCCAGTGGGAGGTCGGCCAAGGCGATCAGCGTCGAGGCGATCCAGCGGGTGAGGACGTCCACGGCCGGCTGCAGGCGGTCCGAGCTCTCCAGGCTCTCCTCGTCGAGGCGCAACGAACCTTCGTACGTCGCCTCGACTGCCCAACGGGCCATCGCCTGCCCCGCACGGGGCGACCCTGACGATCCCGGCGCCGTGCCAGCGGGCGGGGGAGGATTGCCTGGGGCACCGGGGTCTCGCGAGCCGAGCGACTCTTCGATGGTGACCGAAGACCTGACCAGGCTTCCGGACCCGATCGGCGGGCTGTGGGCAGCCAGGACGCCCAGAAGGTGCTCACGCGCGGGCGCGCCGGCCAGGCGCTGGATGCGCAGGGCCACTTCGACGATCACTTCGGGGAGCTCTTCGGATGATTCCCCGATCGACCAGCTCCGGTACGCGGTCTGACTCCAGGTGGGCCAGTCGATCGACACGTCGACCCTCACCCTTGGCGGCTGCGCCTCACCGGGGAGGCTGTAGCTCGTCTCCCACGAGACGTCTCCGAGGAACACGTCGACTTGGAACCGCTCCTCGACGGCCTGGCGCTGGAGCAACGCGTGCTCGAAGGACCGGCGGATGACGGTGATGAGGTCGACGAGCGGGTGGTCGAGCACGGCGAGGAGAGGCTACCTCCGCCCACCTCGGGAGCGGGCCACCGACAGGGACTTGCCGGCTCGACCCGGGGGGTACGATCGGCGTATGCCCTCGGACAACCCCTGGCTCGAGCGGCGGGTGATCTCCTACGCCCACCAGGGAGGAGCGTGGGAGTCGCCGTCGTCCACCCTCTTTGCCATCGAGCGAGCGCTGGATGCTGGCGCCACTGCCATCGAGCTCGACGTGCACGCCACCGCTGACGGCGAACTGGTGGTGTGCCACGACGAAACGGTGGACCGGACCACCAACGGCAAGGGCCGTATCGCCGAGCTCACCCTGCGTGAGATCAAAGAGCTGGACAACGCCTACTGGTTCATTCCCGGGGCCGACGTCACCTACGACCGTCCCGATGCCGACTACCCGTTCCGCGGTCGGGCCGCCACGGACCCCGACTTTCGAATCGCCACCTTGCGCGAGGTGCTCGAACGGTTCCCGGGTGTGGTGCTCAACCTCGACATCAAGCAGACCGCCCCGGCGGTCACGCCTTATGAAGAGACGCTGGCACGCCTGCTGGCCGAGTACGAGCGGCGTGACGACGTCATCGTTGCCTCGTTCCTGGACCCGGCTACGGAGGCATTTGCCAAGCTGGCTCCCGGTGTTCCGGTGTCGGCCGGGACCCTGGCCACCGCCTCGTTCTGGACCGCGGTGCACGATCGGACGCCACTGCCCGCCCTCGATGTCGTGGCCTTTCAGGTCCCCGAGCGCCAGGGCGACCTCGTGGTGGTGGACGAGGCATTCGTCCAAGCAGCCCACGGTGCGGGCATCGCCGTCCACGTCTGGACCGTCAACGACACCGAGACCATGGCCCGTCTCGTGGACGTGGGGGTGGACGGCATCATCTCAGACCTGCCGACCACGCTGTCGACCGAGCTGGCCGCGAGGGGGGTGGCCTGGCGGCCGTAGCGGGAGACCGGAGGGCAACCTGGATCGTGCCCAGTGCTCAGACCGAGGAGGTCACCCGCGCCCGCAGTTGGGCTTCTTGCCGTGGTTGGCCTTCTTCTTCGCCCTCAGCTTGCGCTTCACAGTCCGCTTCGACACGGGGGACATCCTAGGCGGCGCGGCTAGCCTGTGTCGACGTGAGCCGTTGGGTGGGAACCGGCCGGTATCGATGAAGGTGGCCTGGATCTTGCGCGACGGCGACGTCGTGGCGTCGGCCGAAGTCGCCGATACCCTGGCCGATCGGACGAAAGGGCTGATCGGGAAAGCGGAGTACGAGGGGGCAATGCTGCTCCCTCGGACCCGCTCGATCCACACCGTCGGGGTCCGGTTCCCCTTGGACGTGGGGTTCCTCGACGGCAACCTCGTCGTGCTCGACACGGTGCGGGTCGAGCGCTGGCGGGTCGCGTTGCCCCGGCGCCGTGCTCGCAGCGTCCTCGAGGCGTCGGCCGGGTCCTTCGAGCGCTGGGGGCTGCGAGTCGGCGACCGCCTCGAGCTTCGGGAGATCCCTTGAGCCAGCCCGCCGGAGGCGGCATCGTCTCCGGCGGGGCACCAAACGGGGGGATCGTGCTGGTCGCCACCCCCATCGGCAATCTTGGCGATCTGTCCCCCCGGGCCGTCGCCACGCTGGACGCGGCCGACGTGGTGTGCTGCGAAGACACGCGCAGGACCCGGGTCCTGCTCACGGCCGCGGGCATCGGTGGTCGAGGGCGTCTGGTGGCGCTCCACGAGCACAACGAGGCGGAGCAGATCCCGAGAGTCCTGGCGTGGGTCGAGGCCGGACGCTCGGTCGCGGTGGTGAGCGACGCCGGGATGCCGGGGATCTCGGACCCCGGGGCCCGGCTGGTGGCCGCTGCCATTGCCCTGGGCGCCCGGGTGAGCGTGGTACCCGGTCCATCGGCCGTGGTGGCCGCCCTGGTGGTGAGCGGCCTGCCGACCGACCGATTCTGCGTGGAGGGGTTCTTGCCCCGCAAAGGGCGCGCGCGCAAGCTGCGCCTGGCTGCGCTGGCCGCCGAAGATCGGACCTCGGTCGTGCTGGAGGCCCCCGGGCGGCTGGCCGCCACCTTGTCCGACCTGGCTGCAGTGTGCGGTGATCGGCCGGTCGCGGTCGTCCGGGAGCTCACCAAGGTGCATGAGGAGACCTGGCGCGGACCCCTGCGTGCCGCCGTCGAGGAATTCACCCAGCGACCAGTGAAGGGCGAGGTCGTGCTCGTGCTGGGAGGCGCTGGGCCCGCCGGTCCTCCGGGCGACGACGAGGTGATCAACGCGGTCGCCGAGCGCCTGGCTGAAGGTGCCGGGGTCCGTGACGCTGCCGATGCGGTGGCGGCCTCGCTCGGGGTCACGCGGCGGCGGGCCTATCAGGCGGCACTGTCGGTGAGAGATCGCGGCGGTCCCGCCTGCGACCAGCCGCCAGGCTGACAGCGGCGCAGCAGAGCGCCGGTACGCTTGCCGGGGTGCCGCCGATCTACATCACCACGCCGATCTACTACGTGAACGACGCACCGCATGTCGGCACTGCGTACACGACGGTCAATGCAGATGCCATCGCGCGCTGGCATCGCCTGATCGGCGACGACGTCATGTTTCTCACGGGCACCGACGAGCATGGCGCCAAGATCGCCGAGGCCGCCGCCGCCCACGCCATGAGCCCGCAGGAGTGGACCGACACGACCGTGCAGCGTTTCCTCGCCTGCTGGAAGGCGCTCGACATCGGGTACGACGACTTCATCAGGACGACCGAGCCGCGGCATCACGCGGCGGTCGGCCGCTTCCTCCAGGAGATCTACGACCGCGGGTACATCGAGCTCGGGACGTACTCGGGCCTGTACTGCATCTCGTGCGAGGACTACTACACCGAAGAGCAGCTCGATGGAGGGGACTGCCCCGTCCACCACCGGCCGGTGGTCCCGATGGAAGAGGAGAACTACTTCTTCAAACTGAGCGAGTTCGAAGAGCCGCTGCTCCGGTGGTACGCCGAGCACCCGGGTGCCGTCCTCCCGCAGGCGAAGCGCAACGAGGCGGTGGGATTTATCCGCGGTGGCCTGAGGGACATCTCGATCACCCGCACCTCGTTCCGCTGGGGCGTCCCCGTGCCGTGGGACGAGCGACACGTCTTCTACGTGTGGTACGACGCGCTCGTCAACTACCTCACGGCGATCGGCTACGGGGTGGATGCAGCCATGTTCGATCGCTGGTGGCCGGTCGCGCACCACCTCGTCGGCAAGGACATCTTGAAATTCCATTGCGTGTGGTGGCCGGCAATGTGCATGGCGGCCGGCATCGACCCGGCACCCCAGGTGTTCGTGCACGGCTTCTTGCTGGTCGGTGGTGAGCGCCTGTCCAAGACGCTCGTTGCCCGGAACGAGGGTTCGCCGCGGGCGACGCCCGTGCGCCTCACCGAGATCGCCCCCGAGTCCCTCGTCGACGATCTCGGGGCGGATGCCGTCCGGTACCACCTCCTGCGCGAAGTGCCGCTCGGCAGTGACGGCGAGTTCTCCTACGAGGGGATCGTGTCTCGCTACAACGCCGATCTGGCCAACAACTTGGGCAACCTCCTCTCCCGGGTAGCGACTGTGGTGGGGGCGAAGTGCGGCGGCATCGGCCCAGCTCCGGACCCCGGCAGCCCCCTGGCCGCGTCGGCGGCCAGCGCGCTCGAGGCCGCCTCGGAGGGGTGGGACCGCTGGGCGCCCCACGAGGCGCTCGAGGCCACGTGGCGTCTCATCGGGGCGGCCAATGCCCACTTGGAGGCGACCGAGCCCTGGAAGCTCGATCCGGGTCCCGAGGTCGACGCGATCATGGGCGCGGCGCTCGAGGCCCTCCGGATCGTGGCCCTGCTCGTCTCCCCGGCGATGCCCGGGACGGCATGCGAGATCTGGACCCGGCTCGGGCTGGATGGCGAGCCGTCGGACCTCCGCCTTCCAGAGGCCGGCGCGTGGGGAGGGTACCCCGGGGGGCTGGCGGTGGAGAAGGGCGCCCCTTTGTTCCCCCGGCGGCGACCGTGAGCAGGGTGGCAACGAGCGAAGGGCCGCCGCGCGCGGCGGACCAGGAAGGGCAGCCGCTCCCGGCCGCCTGCTGGCTCGACTCCCACTGCCACCTCCAGGACCAGTACCGCAGCAGTGAGAGCGGACAGAGCGCTCAGAGCTCGATCGCCGGCGTGCTCGGGCGCGCGCTGGAAGCCGGGGTCGGGACGGTGGTGTGCGTCGGGACCGACGCGCCGACGTCGGCCCAGGCGCTGGCCATCGCCGCCGAGGTCGCAGGCGGGACCCTGCTCGGCGAGCAGGTCCCCGCGGTCTGGGCGACGGCCGGGCTCCACCCCCACCAAGCCTCCTCGGGCGTGGACGACGTCGTACGGCTCGTCGACACGGCCCGAGCAGCCGGTGACTCGTCGCTCGTGGCCGTCGGGGAGTGCGGGCTCGACTACCACTACGACCACTCCCCGCGCCCGGAACAGCGCCGGGCGTTCGGCGAGCAGGTCGCCCTCGCTCGTCGCACCGATCTGGCGCTGGTCATCCACGTCCGCGAGGCCTGGGACGACCTGTTCGACGTCCTCGGAGCCGAGGGGGTTCCCGAGCGGACGGTGCTGCACTGCTTCACCGGAGGCCCCCAAGAGGCCCGGCGCTGCCTCGATGCCGGCATGTACATCTCCTTCAGCGGGATCGTGACCTTCAAGAACGCAGACGAGATCAGGGAGGCGGCGTCCCTGTGCCCGATCGACCGGGTGCTGGTCGAGACCGACAGCCCCTTCCTCGCCCCGGTACCTCATCGGGGCAGGCCGAACGAACCGGCGTTCGTCCCGCTGGTGGGCGCCGCGGTGGCGCAGGCGAGAGGTGCCGATCCGATCGAGTTGGCCGACGCCAGTCGAGCCAACGCCGAGCGCGTCTTTGCCCGGGCGGCATCGTGATCTCGCGTGCCGCTGTGGAGGAGGCCGCGATGCCCCACGCCGTGGTGGCGCCGGCGGTTCGATGCCGGTGACCCATTCCCGGACCGACGTGCAGCGCCTGCTCGATACCCACGGGCTGCGGCCCCGTCGGTCGCTCGGGCAGAACTTCGTCGTGGACCCCAACACCGTGCGCAGGATCGTCCGGCTGGCGGACGTCGATGAAGGCACGCCGGTAGCGGAGGTCGGCGCGGGGCTCGGCTCCCTCACCTTGGCCCTTGCCGAGACGGGCGCGCACGTCGTGGCGATCGAGACCGATCCCGCTCTCGTGGCGGTGCTCTCGAGTGTGCTCGCGTCGAGTGAGTGCCGCGGCACCGTCACCGTGCTCGAAGGTGATGCCCTGCACCTCGACTGGATCGACCTGCTCCCTCCCGGACCGGTGCCCTGGCGGATCGTGGCCAATCTTCCCTACAACGTCGCCACGCCCGTCGTCATGCGAGTGCTGGAGTCAGCGCCTCACGTCGGTTGCATGCTGGTCATGGTCCAGCGAGAGGTGGGAGAGCGCATGGCAGCTCGCACCGGGAGTCGCGCCTACGGTGCCGTCTCGGCGAAGATCGCGTACTGGGCGACCGCCGCGATCGTCGGTCGCGTGCCGGCGACCGTGTTCCTCCCCCGGCCCAAGGTGACATCGGTGCTCATCCGGATCGACCGCCGCCCGTGCCCTGCCGTTCCGCCGTCGGTCGGCTACGACCGGTTCTGCCGCGTGGTGAACGCTGGGTTCGGGCAGCGGCGGAAGATGCTCCGGGGGTCTTTGGCTGGGGTGGTCGAGCAGCGAGCTTTCGCCTCCGCGGGGGTGCGCGACGACCTTCGGGCAGAAGATCTCGACGTGGAAGCCTGGGGGGCGCTGGCCGGCTGGATAGGCGGCGCGGACGGGCGCGAGCCGACGGCATCTCACGACCGATGAGCGCGACCGGAGCGCTCGAGCCGCAAGGAAGTGCCCCCGGAGACAAGCCGCTGGGTATGCCGTTCCCCGGAACGGTTCGTCTTGCCGCCCCGGCGAAGCTCACCACGTCGCTGCGTGTGCTCGGTCGGAGCGAGGAGGGCCTCCATCTCCTCCAAGCCGAGATGGTCACGGTGGACCTCCACGATCTGCTGATCGTCGATCCCGCTGCCAGCGGGCTGTCGGTCGAGGTCGACCCGAGATCCGGTGTCCCCGTGCCGAGCCTCGAGCAGCTTCACGATCTGGCCCGCTCCCAGGAGAACCTCGTGCGCCGGGCGCTCGCCGCGGTCGGGCGGAGCGCCGGTGTCCGACTCGTCAAGCGGATCCCCATGGGAGGCGGGCTGGGTGGAGGCTCGGCCGACGCGGCAGCGATCTTGCGATGGGCCGGCTGTCAGGACACGGCGGTTGCCCTCGCCCTCGGGTCCGACGTGCCGTTCTGTGTCACCGGCGGGCGGGCTGTGGTGGGGGGAGTCGGGGAGCGGATCGACCCACTTGCCTTCGAGGAGCGATCGTACGTCCTGCTCGTCCCTCCATTCGGCGTCGCGACGGCTGCCGTCTACCGTGCCTGGGACGAGCTGGGCACGGGGTCGGCTCGGGATGAGGAAGATGGGCCGAACGATCTCACGGCTGCGGCGATCGCCGTGGAGCCCAGACTGGGCCGCTGGCGCGACCTACTGGCCGAGGCGACCGGCCGTCGCCCGGTGCTCGCGGGCAGCGGTGCCACGTGGTACATCGAAGGGACCGCGGACGACGTCGGTTTGGCCGGGCGCACATCACTGGTCCTCGGCCACGAAAAGGCGGCGCTCATCGCGGTGCGCAGTGTGCCTTGCGGATGGGAGCCAGCAGTGCCGGATGCCGGCTGAGCCAGCAGTGCCGGATGCCGGTTGTGCGGGGGTGATGGGAGCAGTAGCGGCTATTTGCCAGCGCGTCGCTGCCAGCGCGTCGCCTTCAGCATCTTCTTGTGCTTCTTCTTGCGCATGCGCTTGCGGCGTTTCTTGATGAGTGATCCCATGCCGTGCGGGAGACTAGCGGTTGACCAGGTGCCGGCGCCAGGTGAGGTCAGCGCACGCAGTGACCGCCGCAGCCGGAGCGGTAGGCTCCACCCAGTGGAGGACCGGCTCGTCGCCTTGGACCACGTACAGCTCGCGATGCCTGCCGGACAGGAGGATCGGGCCGAAGCGTTCTACTCCGGTCTTCTCGGACTGGATCGCCAACCCAAACCTGAACCGCTCGCGTCCCGGGGAGGTTGCTGGTTCTCCAATGGCTTGGTGACGCTGCACCTGGGAGTCGACCCCGAATTCCGGTCCGCCCGGAAGGCTCATCCAGCCTTGGTGGTCGAGGGACTCGATGCGCTCGTCGCACGGTTGGCAGCTGCCGATGTTCGTGTCATCTGGGACCATGATCTTCCGGGGGTGCGAAGGTGCTACGCCGACGATCCCTTCGGGAACCGGATCGAGCTCATCGCGGCCGATTGACGAGCTGTGGTCGCGTCCCCGCACGACACGCGGGTGCTCACCGGCTGTCCGGCGGGGGGTCTGCGGGGGTGCCCGGCGGGGGGTCTGCGGGGCTGTCCGGCGGGGGGTCTGCGGGGGTGTCCGGCGGGGCAACTGGGGCAGGGAACGGGACCACGGGAAAGCTCAATCGGAACATTGCCCCACCATCCTCGGCGTTGCCACCCTCGATCGACCCCCCTTCGGCGTTGGCGACCTGGGCGACGATTGCCAGGCCCAAGCCCGACCCCGGACGTGAGCGGGCGGCCGGAGAGCGGTAGAAGCGGTCGAAGATGTGCGGTAAGTCGTCGGGGTCGATGCCCGGGCCATGATCATGGACGATCACGCTTCCGTGGCGACACGCAACTTCGACCACTGACTGGTCGGGACTCCACTTGAGTGCGTTGTCGAGGAGATTGCCGACAGCTCGGGCAATGCGATCTCGCTGTCCTACGACCCAGTTAGGCGAGGAGTCCACCTGGAAGGTGACCCCGCGGGTCCGCCCATGCGCTTGAGCCACCGAAACTGCGTCCTCGACCAACTCGTCGAGCCGGAATGGCGCTGGGACGCTCTGACGGTGCTCGCCGCGGGCCAGCTCGGACAGATCACCTACGAGGGCCGTGAGCTCTCCCATCTGCGCGAGGAGATCGTCGATCAGCACTTCTCGCTCTTCGGGCGGGAGCTCGTCGAGGCGGCGGACCACTTCGAGGTTGGTGCGAATGCTGGTGAGAGGGGTGCGAAGCTCGTGGCCGGCGTCCAAGACGAGCTGCCGCTGCGCCTCACGCGATCGTTCCAACGCCGAGAGCAGGTGGTTGAATGCTCGGCGAAGCCGCCCAAGCTCGTCCGCACCGCCGGGCTCCAAGCGCTGACTGACGTCGGTGGTGGTGGCGATCTCTTCGACTGCCAACGTCAGCTCGTCCAGCGGCACGAGGGCAGTACGACCGACGAGCCATGCAAGGAGGAGGGCCAGGGCGATGCCGAGCACGGCGATGAGGATCAGGATGGTGCCAAGGTGGGAGAGCTGACCGTCCACAGCCGTCAGCGGTAGCACGATCTGCAGCGCGGCCCTCGTGGTCGCCACCACGATGCCTTGTGTGATGATCTCGACTTGTCCCGCACTCACCACCAGCTCTCGGTAGTCCTGACCGCGGAGTGTCACGTCCGAGAAGTAGGACGGAGATTGGCCGGATGCCACTGAGGCCACCGATGGCGGCACTGGAATGCTGCCCCCCCCGCCGATCACCTCTCCCTGCGGGTCCACGTACTGGAGGTCGATCTGAACACCGAGGTCTCCTTCGTTGACTCGCCCGCCGTGGGCAATGATGCTCTGGGCCGTGGTCTCGAGCGTCCCGTCGACCGAGCCCACGAGCGCGTTCCGAGCTGCGAAGTAACTGGACACGGAAGCCGCCAAGACGGCGACGACCACGGCGACGGCGGCGACCAGTACGAGGCGGTTGCGGAAGGTCACGACTCGCGCAGCACGTAACCGACGCCGCGTACCGTGTGAATGTAGCGAGGTTCTCCGTCCGCCTCGGTCTTGCGTCGCAGGTACCCGACGTAAACAGCCAGCGAATTGGTTCCCGAATCGAAGTCATATCCCCAGACGCGATCGAGGATGACATCTCGGGTGAGGACTTGACGGGGATGGCGGAGAAACAGCTCCAAGAGGTCGAATTCGATGCGAGTCAGGGAGAATGACCTCTGGCCTCTGCGAGCCTCTCGCGTGCCGAGGTCTAGTGAGAGGTCCGCAAAGGTCAGGGTGTCTCCGGCACTACCGCTGCGGCGTCGCAGCAGCGCACGGAGCCGGGCAAGGAGCTCGGCCAGGGCAAACGGTTTGACCACATAGTCGTCCGCTCCCGCGTCGAGGCCCTGTACCCGATCGTCTATTGCATCGCGAGCGGTCAGCATCAGCACGGGAGTGTCGTCACCAGCCGCTCGAATGCGCCGGCACACCTCCAGGCCGTCGAGCACCGGCAGCCCGAGGTCCAGCACAATGGCATCCGGGGGTGACACTTCGAGCGCGTGGAGCGCCTTCGCTCCATCGTCGACGGTGTCGACCGAGTACCCTTCGAGCCGCAGGGCGCGGTCCAATGAACTTCGAACCGCTTGGTCGTCTTCGACCACCAGGACTCGCATACGATCTCCGATCTCCGAGCTCCTTCGTGACCGCTCGACGGGGAGCCTACCGGGCGCAGTTGGGGCAGGACCGAGGTCTTCAGGACTTCTTATGCGCGAATTTGCCGAGGTCCAATGGTCGTCCACGGTCGATGTCCCGACGCCGTAACCTGTTGGCTCAGCGTCGAGGACCTGCTTGGAACCGAGGACGCGTCCTGCATCGAGGACCAGTTCTCACCATCCGAGCGATACACGATGCGCAGAGGGACCGTCCGGGGTAGTTCAATCGGCAGAACGTCGGCCTTTGGAGCCGGATGTTGGAGGTTCGAACCCTCCCCCCGGAGCTTGCGACGATCCCTGGTCCAGTGGCGGCGGTCCAGTGGCGGCGGTCCAGTGGCGGCGGTCCTGTGGCAACGGTCAAGTGCCGGCGGTCCAGTGTCGGTTCAAAGGCGCCCTCGGCGGGCCCGCAGATCTCGCTCGAGTTGATGTCCAGGTGGTCGAGGCCGCAGAAGGAGATCTTGACTCTCAGGGGACAAACGCGTCGATGATGCGCGCCAGCTCGATCGGCTGATCACCCTGGACACTATGCCCGGCTCCCTCCACTCGAACTACCTGGGCGTCGGGCTTGCGTCGCAGCAACTCGGCCTCGTCGGCATCGTCGACAACCGACCCCGTCGCCATACCCCGGACGAGGAGGAGTGGCAACGTCAAACCCGAGACGACACTCCAGAGATCTCCAAAATCGGGTGGTACGCCGAGATCCCCTTGGCGGAAGCGGGCATATCGCCAGACCCAGCTTCCGTCCTCGCGCTGAACGGCGTTGTGGAGAATCCCTCGTCGGAGTGATGACACCGTGCGGGTCGGGTTGAACTCCACGGTACGGGCCAGGATCTCGTCGAAACTTGCAAAGCTCGATGGACCGGCTACGAACGAAGTGACCGAGTCGGCTTTGGCCGCCGTCACCCCAGGGGTGATGTCGACGAGCACCAATCGGCGAACCAGATCCGGCGCAAGGCGCGCCAGCGCCAGCGCGGTGAGACCTCCGAGCGACATGCCGACCACCGCCCTTGCCTCAGGAGCAACGGCCTGCACCACGCGCGCCACATCGGCGGCGTGGTCCTCAACCGACAAGGCTCCCGCCTTCGCGGCATCGGAGTGTCCATGCCCCGGGAGGTCGATCGCCACGAGTGGACGACCGAGTGCTAATGCGACCGTGTCCCAGGTGTGGGCGTTCTGTGCGCCGCCGTGGAGGAGCACCAACTGGGCTGGATCCTTTCCCCAGACCAGAGCGCTGAGGCGGCGGTCTGACCCCACTTCTACTGACGTTCGCCGCACGTCAGGCGGCTGGTCGAAAGGTAAGCCGTGCTCCTGTGCGTTCTCGTGGAAAAGGCCGAATTCGTCATACGGTTGCACGGTCATCAACTGCACCGTAGCGCCGGTGGGAGGCTTCGAGCCGACCGTGCGCGCTCCGCAGGTGCGCGCGAGGGAGAATGACCCCATGAGCCAGAGAAATCCGTTGTACGCCGTCGTCCTCGCAGCCGGGGAGGGCACTCGCATGCGGTCTCTCCGTCCGAAACCTCTGCACCTGCTGTGCGGACGTCCGTTGGTGCTCCACGTGCTTGATGCGCTGGCCGAGCTCGAGATCGATCGCGTCGTCGTGGTCGTCGGGCATCGCGGGGAATGGGTGACCAAGACCCTGGTCGAGCACGCGCCTGCGGCGCTCGACATCGAGTTCGTCGAGCAGCCGAGCCCGCACGGTACGGGGGATGCCGCTGCCGTAGGTTTGACCGGTCTCCCCGCGGGAAGCGAGCTACCCGGTGACGACGGAGAGGGCGATGTGGCCGTGCTTCCCGGGGATACCCCGCTCCTTCGACCGGCCACCCTCGCAGCTCTGGTGCGCCATCATCGAGCAAGTGGCGCCGGGGCGACCCTCCTCACTGCTGAGGTTACAGACCCAACCGGGTATGGCCGGGTGCTGCGAGGCAAGGATGGTTCTGTCGCTCGGATCGTCGAGGACGGCGATGCCGATCCCGGCGAGCGGGAGCTGAAGGAGATCAATACCTCGATCTACTGCTTCCGCCGGAGCTTGCTGGCACCGGCGCTACGCCGGTTGAGCCCGGTCAATTCGCAACGGGAGTACTACCTGACCGACGTCGTCGCGGTGCTTGCCGATGCCGGCTACCGAGTGGATGCGATGACCGTGTCAGATCCAATGGAGGCGGCTGGTGTGAACGACAGAGCGCAGTTGGCGGTGGCCGAAGCTGAGCTCCGTGATCGGATCAACGAGCGTTGGATGAGACGGGGCGTCACCATGTGGGACCCAGAGCGCACGTATGTCGACGCCGGAGTAGAGCTGGCAACCGACGTGAGCTTGCTGCCCGGAGTGATACTACGAGGAAAGACCGTCGTGGCACAGGGTGCGGAGGTCGGACCGGACTGCACGCTCGTGGATTCACACGTGGGAGAACGTTCGCGGGTACACCACAGCGTGTGCGTCCGCGCCGTCGTCGGTGCACGGGCGGATGTCGGGCCATTTGCCTATCTCGGCCCTGGCGTCGAAGTACCCGAGGGCGAGAACGTTCCTCCCTTTACCTCCCGAGAGGGACTGTCGACTTAGGCCCAATCCACTGGATCACCCCACCTCCTCGCAGCAGAGAGACCCCAACTCCTCCTGGGCCGCTTGACGGAGAAGGCGGGGGCCGAGGGCGGCCGGAGGCCGACGTCGTGGATCCTTGACGCCCGTTGTGGCGACGACCTCGCCACCAACCGTGCAGTGACCCCCGGACGTGGCCGGGGATTTCTCGCGAAGCGGCGCGCACGCGTAGCTCCTCTCCTGCGCCTTGGAGACGAAACCGCAGCTTGCAAACAGGAACGCATGCGCGTCGCCACTGCATTCACCATGATGCCGGCGGTCCTCGGGGCATCGGTAGCGACGGTCACGTCTGGAGACGAGGGGACCGTGTTCGGGTTGCGCCCGCGCCAAGCCAAGCACCGCTGTCCGTGCAAGAAGAAGACCTGATGGACCTACGACCGCTCGGCGCACCGCTGGAGGCGTCTGGACCTGGGGACGCGGAGGTGGTTCTTGGAGGCTGAGATCCTCTGCGTCGACTGCCGCCGCTGCGGGCGAGTGCGCACCGAGGGGGACCCGGGAACCCGACCGGGGGCTCGGCCGGGAGCCCGGCACACCCGTAACCTCCATGACGTGGTCGCCTGGCTGGCCCGGCGCACCGACAAGACGACCATCGCCAAGCTGGCCCAGCCGAGCATGTGCCGTTGCGCTGGTAGCGTCGCGTGCCGTGGAGCTCATACCCCGAAGGCGACTTGAGCTGGTGTCGGGGCGATCGCATCCGGCGCTTGCCGAGCAGATTGCCGTTCATCTGGGGGTGAAGCTGGGCGAGGCGAACTTGCGTGAATTCGCCAATGGCGAGGTCCATTGCCGTTACGACAGTTCCGTCCGGGGATGCGACGTGTTCATCGTCCAGACGCATTGCGGCCCGGTGAACGACTCCTTGATGGAACAGCTCATCATGATCGATGCTGCGAAACGGGCTTCGGCCAAGCGCATCACCGCGGTGTGTCCCTACTATGGGTATTCAAGGCAGGATCGCAAAGCCACCGGCCGTGAGCCGATCACTGCGAAGCTGGTAGCGGACATGCTCTCGGCGGCCGGTGCCGATCGGGTGGTGAGCGTGGACCTGCACTCGGGCCAGATCCAAGGGTTCTTCGACGTGCCATTCGACCACTTGACGGCGGCTCCGGTACTCGAGGACTACCTGCGAGAGCACGTGCCCGAAGACGTGGTGGTCGTTGCTCCTGACGCCGGCCGTGTGAAGGTCGCCGAGCGCTACAGCCAGCACTTGGGGTCCGACCTTGCTCTCGTCCACAAGACCAGGCCGCGAGGCACGGTGAACCAGGTAGAAGCGCGTCACGTGGTCGGGCAGGTGACAGGTCGGCACTGTGTCGTCATCGATGACATGATCGACACGGCCGGCACCATCTGCGCGGCCGCCGAGCTCCTGGCGGATTCGGGCGCAGCCGAGATCTGGGCGATGGCCACTCACGCGGTGCTCTCTGATCCGGCGGTGGACCGGCTCAAGGCAGCGCCCATCTCCCGGGTGGTCGTGACCGACACGCTCCCGCTGTCCGACGACAGGCGCTTCGATCGGATCGAAGTGCTCTCGGTCGCCAAGATCATCGCTGACGCGATCGACGCGGTGTTCGAGGACACCTCGGTGTCCGAGATCTTCGGGGGCGACAACCTGGCCTGAGCGCCGGAGCTCGGTTGCGGGAAGCTGCCACGCCCCAGAAGCGCCCCAGATACCCACGCCCCAGAAACGCCCCAGATACCCACGCCCCAGATACCCTCGTGCCCAGATGCCGAGACGACCACGTGCCCACGTGCCAAAGCGCCCGCGCCGATCCCCGATGCCCTGACGGATCGCCTCCTATGCGGCTCCGCCGTGTGAAGGGCCTGCGTCTCCGCCGGCCAGGAGACGGTCTGCACCGCCACCGAGCAGCCATGCTGCGTTGGCGCCCAAGAGCCCGGCAGCGGCATCGCCGTCGAGACCCTGGACAGCCTTCCGGCCGGCGCCTCCGGGGTCGGCCACACCCTCGGCGTGGGGCCAGTCGCTCCCGTACATGAACGTGTGGTCACCGAGTTGGCGTACCAAGCGGGCCGGGGCCTCGTAGGGGAGCGCACCGACTCGGACGTTGCGCAAGAAGTACTCGGAGGGCCGCAGCGACAGGCTCTGGTACCACTCGCCGTGACGGGCGATGTAGAAGTCGAACGCTCCGTCGAGGTGCAAGAGGAACGACGGGACCCATCCGGCGGTGAGCTCGACGACACCGAGACGGAGCGTGGGAAAGCGTTCGAACGTCCCGTGGAGGATCATGCTGGCGATCGCCACCGCCGGCGCCAGTGACAAAAAGACCGAATCCAGCAGATGGTCCAGGGGCTCGGGGTCTCCGCGGTGCCACGCCGGGTCGAGGGGGCTGGGAAAAGACGACACGTGGAACACCGGCGAGACGCCCGCGTCGACGAATGCCGCCCAGACGCCGTCGAACGACCGGTCCGACAGCGGTAATCCGTCGACCGGGGCCGGAGCGATCATCGCCAGCCGCATGCCCGATGCTCCGAGTGCCGCGATCTCCCGTGCTGCCCATTCGGGGTCGTCCAGGCTGAGGTGTGCCACCGCGAACAACCGCCCCGCTCCGTCGGCCTGCACCCCGGCAACCCAGCGGTTGTAGGCCGCCATGTTCGCCCGGCGAGCCGGCCGGTCCGAAGCGAGAGCCTGCTCCCACACCAGACCGAAGTTCGGGAACAGGACCGCCCCGGCGAGACCGGAGCGGTCCAGCATCTCGAGCCGCCCAGCAGGCGATCCATAGGCCCGCGGGAGGAGGTCCTCGTACCGGCCGGGAGCGTCACCGCCTGCAGCCATCCGGCACCGGCGCTCGCCGACCTCGTCGGGTCGCCCGGGGTGTTGGATCTCGACCGGGTAGAGGTGGGAGCCGCGCCAGGTCAGCCAGGGCCAGCCCCGCTCGTCGTCTTCGATGCGGAGGGCATCGTCTCGCCAGGACGGGTCGATGCTGTCGAGCCAGGTCCGGCGGTGCTCGAACACGTGCTCGTCGACGTCGATGATCGCGCAATCCACCACTGCATCCCCCCTCGCCTGCTCAGGACCGCTCGGGCACCGAACCTCTGTCGTGAAGCGGACGGATGCCTCGAGCGACGAGATCCGCTCGGTCGAGCGACATTCCGCGCTGCGTCATCCCAAGCGGCGTTCGAGCTCGTCGACCGCGGCCGCCAGCTCGGCCGGCAGCCGCTTGCCAAACATGTCGAAGTGGCGGCGGATGAGGGGAACTTCGGCACGCCACTCGTCGTGGTCCACCCGGAGCAGCTCGTCGAGGTCCTCCTTCGAGACACCGGTTCCCTCGATGTCGATGGCACCAGGTGCCGGCACCCAGCCGATGGGCGTCTCGACGGCGTCCCCGCGTCCTGCCGCCCGATCGAACACCCACTGGAGCACCCGGGAGTTCTCGCCGTACCCGGGCCAGAGCCAGCGCCCGTCGGCGTCCTTGCGAAACCAGTTCACGTAGAAGATCTTCGGGAGCTTGTCGGGGTCTCCGGCCGCTCCGACCTCGAGCCAGTGGGCAAAGTAGTCGCCCATGTTGTACCCGCAGAACGGGAGCATGGCGAACGGGTCGCGTCGCAGGTTCCCCACCGCGCCGGTCGCGGCGGCGGTCGTCTCCGAGGTCATGATCGAGCCGAGGAACACCCCGTGCTCCCAGCCGAACGACTGGAACACGAGCGGCACCACCGAGCCCCGGCGCCCGCCGAAGAGGATGGCCGAGATCGGCACGCCGGCCGGGTCCTCCCACTCCGGGGCGATGGCTGGGTCCTGGGCCGCCGGCGCGGTAAACCGGGCGTTGGGGTGCGCCGCCGTGGTCCCCTTTGCCGGGGTCCACTCCTCGTTGCGCCAGTCGGTGCAGTGCGATGGGGGCTCGTCGGTCATTCCCTCCCACCACACGTCCCCGTCGTCGGTGAGCGCCGTGTTGGTGAAGATCGTGTTTGCCTCCACCGAGAACATCGCATTGGGGTTGGTGTGGGAGTTGGTCCCCGGAGCCACCCCGAAGAACCCTGCCTCCGGGTTGATCCCGTAGAGCCGGCCGTCTGCACCGTACTTCATCCAGCAGATGTCGTCGCCGATCGTCTCGACCTTCCAGCCCGGTAGCGTCGGGATCAGCATGGCGAGGTTGGTCTTGCCGCACGCCGAGGGGAACGCGCCGGTCACGTAGCGGGTCTCGCCTTCTGGGGACGTCAGCTTCAAGATGAGCATGTGCTCGGCCAGCCATCCGTCGTCGCGTGCCATGACCGAGGCGATGCGCAGGGCGAAGCACTTCTTGCCGAGCAGGGCGTTGCCTCCGTACCCCGAGCCGTAGGACCAGATCTCCCGGGTCTCGGGGAAGTGCACGATGTACTTGTTCTCGGTGTCGCAGGGCCAGGGGACGTCGGCTTCGCCGGGGCCGAGCGGCGCGCCGACCGAGTGCAGGCACGGGACGAAGAAGCCGTCGGGCCCCAATGCGTCGAGCACGGACGAGCCCATCCGGGTCATGATCCGCATCGACACCGCAACGTAGGGCGAGTCGGTGATCTCGACCCCGATGTGGGCGATGTCAGAGCCGAGTGGACCCATGGAGAACGGCACCACGTACATGGTGCGGCCCTTCATCGAGCCACGGAACAGCCCGGTGAGCGTGGCCCGCATCTCGACGGGGTCGCGCCAGTTGTTGGTGGGGCCGGCGTCCTCTTCGAGCCCGGAGCAGATGAAAGTCCGGTCCTCCACCCGCGCGACGTCGCCGGGGTCCGAGCAGGCCCAGTAGCTGTTGGGCCGCTTCGCGTCGGAGAGCCGGGTGAAGGTCCCGTTGTCCACGAGGAGCTGGCACAGGCGGTCGTACTCCTCGGCCGATCCGTTGCACCACTCGACCCGGTCAGGCAGGGTGAGGGCCGCCACCTCTTCTATCCATGAGATCAGCTTGTCGTTGTCGGTGGGGGCCATGTGCTTCGCGTCCTCCTCGTCGCCGTGCATGCCACGGCGCGTCGTGTGCTGTCCGAGTGTGCTGTCCGAGTGTGCTGTCCGAGTGTGCTGTCCGAGCGGGCGGCGCCGACAGGTCCGAAGGCGCCCCGGTCGCGTCAATGCTAGGCATGATCTCGTGGTGTACCCCAACCGGCCGCCAGATCCCCTGGGAGCGCCCGGCACCGAGAACGCGCTCGTCGGCCGGCTCACCGCTGTGCTCGACGCGGCATCGGGGGGGCCTCCACCTGGGCAGATCTGGATCGGCGACGACGCGGCGGTGCTCGGCCGGCCCGCCGGCCGCCTGGTGCTGGCCACCGACGCAGTCGTCGAGGGCGTCCACGTCGACTTGGACCTCGTCGCGCCGTCGGACGCCGGGTGGAAGTCCATGGCCGCGGCGCTGAGCGACGTCGGAGCAGTCGGTGCGCGGCCCTCCCACGCCTTGGTCACCCTCGCAGTCCCGCCGGGTATCGCCGTGGCCGGCGTGATCGAGGGCGTGGCCGAGGCGTCGGCCGAATGGCAGTGCCCGGTGGTGGGCGGCGACTTGACTGCTTCCTCGGTGCTCGTGATCTCGGTTGCCGTGGCCGGGGTGCTCGAGGGCGAGAGGCCCCCGGTCTCCCGAGCAGGCGCACGTCCAGGGGACTGGCTCGCTCTCACCGGCCCCCTCGGGTCGTCGTCGGCCGGGCTGCGCGCCCTCAGGGACGGTGCGGCGGGGTCGCCGGCGACGGCCGCCGGCATGGCCGTGGCATCGGCCATCCGTTCGCATCGCAGGCCGCGGGCTCGCCTGGCCGAAGGGCTGGCAGCGCGGGAGGCCGGAGCGAGCGCCATGATCGACGTCTCCGACGGGCTGGCAATCGACCTGCACCGCTTGGCCGACGCGTCGGGCGTGGGATTCGAGCTCGATCGGGTCCCCGTCGTCGAGGGTGCCACGACGCTCGACGCCCTGGGGGGCGGCGAGGACTACGAACTGGTGATCGCAACGCCCGCGCCCGAGTCCCTCTCCCAGGCCTTCAACGCGGCTGGGCTGCGCTCGCCGGTGGTCATCGGCCGGTGCGTGGAGGACCCGGCCCGGCGGGTCCTGAGGGGCGAGATGCTCGAGGCGATGGGCTGGGAGCACCGGATCGGTTAGGTCTCGCCGGCCCCGAGCTCCTCTCCGACGACCTCGACGTCGTCGCTCCGGTCGAGGCCCGTGCGGGCGAGCGCGGCGATGATGGCCTCGGCCACCTCGGTCGGCTCGAGGACCCGGTGGCGCAGGTAGCCCTCTTCCAGCCAGCGCTCGAGGGCGGCGCCGGCCGTGTCGGGATCCCAGTGGTCCGCGAAGCCGGTGGCAGTGTTGCCGACGACCACCCGCAGGACCCGCAGGTCCGGCTGCTCGGTTCGCAGCCCTCTCGCCAGCTCGTCGAGTGCGGCCTTGCTGGCCGCGTAGGGGACCAGCCCGGGCCAGGGGTGCCCCACCGAGTGCGACGACAGCAGGGCCACGCAGCCGTGAGGGGAGCGGCGCAGGTGCGGGAGGGCCGCCGCCACCACGAGCGCCGCTCCGGTGACGTTGGTCGCCCAGCTCTCCTGCCACTGGGCCGGCGTCACCGCTGTGAGCGGCGCCAATCGCGCCAGTCCGGCCGCGTAGACCACGATGTCCAGCCCGCCCAGCCACTCGGCTGCGTTGGCGACCAGCCTCGCGACACTGGTCGGGTCGCGCACGTCCACCGGGAGCGCCTTGGCCCGGGGTCCGGCGTCGTTGGCCGCCGCGTCCAGGTCCTCACGACGCCGGGCGGTCATTACCACTGACGCGCCACTGCGGACGGCGGCCGAAGCCGTGGCTCTCCCGATCCCCGACGATGCCCCGACGACGACGATCCGGCGCCCGCTGAGTGTGGCCACCGGGGGCTCAGGTGGTGGAGTGCACCCGCCGGGTGGGTTTGGTGACCTTGCCCGCCCGGATGCACGAGGTGCACACGTGGAGGCGCCGCGGCGTGCCGTCCACCAGTGCCCGCACCCGCTGGATGTTCGGGTTCCAGCGGCGCTTGTTGCGCCGGTGGGAGTGGCTGAGGCTCATGCCGAACGACGGCTTTTTGCCGCAGAGGTCGCACACCGCTGCCATGAGACTCTTCCTCCTCGGTGGTCGGCCCGGCTCCGATGGCCGGCCGGCGGAGCGGCCAGGGGCCGCGACGAACGTCTTCGAGGTTAGCATCCCGTGACGTGGCGACCCGGGCGACACTCGACGCAGCCGGTGTCGCCGCGGTCATGGCGGTGTACCGCGACGTGCTCCACCGCCACCAGCAGGCGATCAACCGCCTGAACGTCTACCCGGTGCCCGACGGCGACACCGGGACCAACATGGCGCTCACCCTCGACGCCGTGGTCGCCGAGGTCGAGTCCCTGGGCGACTCGCCTGAGATGGCTGCGGTCTGTGCGGCGGTGGCGCACGGCTCGCTGATGGGGGCGCGGGGGAACTCTGGTGTGATCCTCTCCCAGCTCCTGCGCGGGGTGGCCGAGCGGCTCGGCCGCTGTCCGTGCGCCGACGCATCGGCGCTGGCCGAGGCCCTGGTCATCGCCAGCGACTTGGCTCGCCAGGCCGTGGTCCGCCCGGTCGAGGGGACGATCCTCACCGTGGCCCGGGCCGCCGGCGAGGGGGCGACGGCTGCGCTGGAGGCTGATCCGACCCTCGTGGCGGTGGTGGACGGCGCCAGGTCCGCCGCTGCCGACGCGCTGGCCCGTACCCCGACGATGCTCGACGCGCTTGCCCGAGCGGGCGTCGTGGATGCCGGGGGTACGGGGTACGTGCTCTTCCTCGACGCACTGGCCTCGGTGGTCGACGGCCGGCCCATGCCCGAGCCGCCGGCGCTCGACTCGATTGGAGCGGCGCATCCGGTCCTCGTTGCCGGTGCTGGTGCACCGGCCGCGGAGCGGGGCCACCACGGCGACGTCGGGACAGGGGTGGACGGGCTCCGCTACGAGGTGATGTACCTGCTGCACGCGCCGGACGACACCATCCCGGACTTCAAGGAGGTCTGGGCCGGCATCGGGGACTCCATCGTTGTCGTCGGCGGCGGCGGCCTGTGGAACTGCCACATCCACACCGACGACATCGGAGCCGCCGTCGAAGCTGCGCTCGACGCCGGCCGTCCCCAGGACATCCGCGTGACCGACTTGCTCGAGCAGGTCGAAGAGGAGCGTTGGGTCCGCGAAGGCGCGGGGGTCACGATCGACGAGCCGACTGGCCCGGCACCCGCCACCGGGGTGGTGGCCGTGGTCTCGGGGGAGGGCATCGGGCGGATCTTCCGTTCGCTGGGCGTCCACCACATGGTGCGCGGCGGCCAGTCGATGAACCCGTCGACGGCCGAGATCCTCGACGCGATCGAGGCCACCGGTTCGGACCAGGTGGTCATCCTGCCGAACAACAAGAACATCCGGCCGGTCGCCGAGCAGGCCGCGGCTCTGGCCCACCGCCGCGTACGGGTGGTGCCGACCGGGAGCACCGTCGAGGGCTTCGCGGCCCTCTTGGACTACGACCCGGGTTCGGGCCTCGACGAGAACGTCGCGTCGATGGAGGCCTCGGCGGCCCGGGTGCTTCCCGCCGAGGTCACCCAGGCGGTGCGAGCGGCCGAGACCGATGCCGGCCCGGTGTCCGAAGGCGATTGGATCGGCGTGACCCGCGGCAACGTGGTCTCGGTTGCCGACTCCCCGGCCGCGGCCGCGTTCGCGTTGCTCGACCGCCTCCTCACCGACGAGCACGAGCTGGTCACCTTGATCGAGGGGGAGGGCGCCACGCCGGCCGACACCCGCCGGATCACGGCCTGGCTGCACGACGAGCACCCCGACGTCGCCACCGAGGTCCACCGAGGCGGCCAGCCGTTGTACCCGTACCTCTTCGGGATCGAGTGACCGAGGCAACGCCGTCCGGTGCCCAGGGCGGGAGGACGCTTCGCTTCCTGGCCGGCCAGCCGGTGTCCGTTCTCGAGTCGGTGAGCGCGAAGAAAGCCGAGGCGCTGCGCCGCTGGGGGGTGGAGACGATCCTCGACCTCGTGACCACGTACCCGTACCGCTACATCGATCGGACCCGACGGCTCGACGTGGCCGAGCTCGTCGCCGGCGGTCCGGGCGCGCTCGAGGCGGGCCGTGGTGCCGAGGCGGGCCGTGCTGCCGAGGCGGTGGTCCTCGCCCGGGTCCAGCGAGTGGACGTGCGCCGTGCCGGGGGTGGCCGGGGTGGCCGGGCCCGGGTCGAGCTCGAGGTCGCCGACCACAGCGGGTCGATGCGGGTTGTCTTCTTCAACCAGCCCTGGCGGGCCGAGCAGCTCCGGGTCGGCACCGAGGCGTTGTTCTCGGGAAGCCCCACCGAGTTCCGAGGGCGTCGCCAGATGGTCAACCCGGTGGTGGACGTCCTCGTCGAGAGCGAGGCCGGGTCGGAGGGGAGCACGGCGAGGACGTTGCGGGTCGTCCCTGTCTACCCTCAGTCGGCGAAGTCCGGGCTCACCAGCGCGGAGTTGGGCAGGTGGGTCGCCGAGGCGCTCGAGCGTTCGGGTCGCTTCGCCGATCCCCTGCCCGAGGAGTGGCGGCGACGGCTCGAGCTGGTCTCGCGAACCGAAGCACTTCGGCGGATCCACCTCCCCGAATCGGTCGGCGACGAGCTGGCCGCCCGCCGGCGGCTGGCCTTCGACGAGCTCTTCCGGCTCCAGCTCGCCCTCGTGCTCCGGCGCCGTGCGATGGAGTGGGAGGCGAGCGCCATCCGCCACGAGGCCTCGGTTCTGGACGTGACGACGCCGTGCGCGGGGTCGCCCGGCAGTGGGGACGATCCTCACCGTGGCCCGGGACGGGGCGCAGAGGCGTCCTTGCTCCGTCGATTCCTCTGCAGTCTCCCCTTCGAGCTGACCGAGGCCCAGAGGCGGGCGCTCGCGGCGATCGTCGCCGAGCTCGCCGGTCCGCGTCCCATGCACCGCCTGCTCCAAGGTGACGTCGGATCAGGCAAGACCGTGGTGGCGGTGGCAGCGCTGCTGGTGGCGGTGCAAGGGAACCGCCAGGGAGCGCTCATGGCCCCGACCGAGGTGCTGGCCGAACAGCATTTCATGGCCGTGCGGGCACTGGTCGGCGCACTCACCGTCGAGGACCCCGCGCGGCTCGGCGGTTCCCGGCCAGTCCACGTGGCGCTGCTCACCAATCGCACGCCGGCTGCCGAGCGGACCCGCCTGCGCCAGGAGCTCGAGGCCGGCACCGTCGACCTCGTGGTCGGGACCCACGCGCTCTTGACCGACGACATCGTGTTCCGTTCGCTCGGCGTCGCGGTGATCGACGAGCAACATCGCTTCGGCGTCGAGCAGCGCGCTGCCCTGCGGGAGAAGGGGCGAAGCTCGGTCGCCGCCGGACTTTCGGGTGCAGACCCCGATCTGCTGGTCATGACCGCCACGCCGATCCCCCGCACGGCGGCGATGATCCTCTTCGGGGACCTGGACATGGTGGTGCTCGACGAGCTTCCGCCCGGACGGACCCCGGTCACCACGGTTTGGGCGCGGACCCCGCTCGAAGAGATCGCTGCCTGGTCGAAGGTGCGAGAGCAAGTGGCCGCGGGGAACCGTGCCTACGTGGTGTGCCCTCTGGTGGAGGGGTCGGAGCGAGTCCAGGCGCGTTCGGCAACCGAGGAGCTGGCCCGCCTGGCCGAGCAAGAGCTGCACGGCCTGCGTCTCGGCCTGCTCCACGGGCAGATGGCGGCGCCGGACAAAGAAGCAACGATGGCAGCCTTTCGCCGGGGCGACGTCCAGGTGCTGGTGGCCACCACCGTCGTCGAGGTCGGTGTGGACGTGGCCGAGGCGACGGTGATGGTGGTCGAGGATGCCGAGCGCTTCGGCATCTCCCAGCTCCATCAGCTCCGGGGCCGGGTCGGTCGCAGCGACCGCCCGAGCTGGTGCTACCTGCTCGGCGACACCTCCAGCGAAGCCGGGCGCCGGCGGCTGGAGGCTGTCGAGCGGACCTCGGACGGTTTCGAGCTGGCCGAAGTGGACTTGGACCAGCGGGGCGAGGGCACCATCCTCGGGGCACGCCAGAATGGGCGGAGCGACCTGAAGCTGGCCAAGCTCCGCAAAGATGCCGACCTGCTGAGGACGGCTCGGGAGGTGGCCGAGGAGATGGTCGATCGTGACGGTTCGCTCGCCCGCATGCCGCTCCTCCAAGACGAGGTCCGTCTGTTCCTCGACCCCGAGGAAGAGGAGTTTCTGTTCAAGAGCTGAGCGAGCAATTCACCTCGATCCACTTCCCCGCAGCGGCTGACTGCTTTTCGATGGACGAGCCGAGCGGATCGTCGCTCTCCTCCGGGCGTCGGTTGCATCGAAGGCAAGGGAGGAAAGAGGAAGATCGAGACGGCCGACACCGACACCGACACCAGGTCCGTCGCCGCCTGAGCGAACTTTCTCGTCTTGGCTCTCAAGGATGACTCACGCGCGCACGGTGGATGAAAGCTAAATTTGTCGCATGCAACGAGCAGCGGACCGCAGACGGGGCGCCCCCCGGCCGATCGGCCTGCCGCAGGCGGTGGTGGCCGTCATCGGTGCAGCCGTCCTCACGGCGACCACGCTCGTCGTGAGTGCCACCACGCCCGCGTCGGCATCCCCCCCGTCCAACTGCACCGGCACACCCACGGTCACGTGCACCTTCGCCTACTCGGGGGCCGCACAGACGTTCAACGTCCCTTCGACAGTGACCCAGGTGACCGTCACCGCCTACGGAGCCCAGGGCGGCACGGCCGTCGGCGGGGCCGTCGGCGGACCGGGTGGCGAGGCGGTCGAGACCCTCAACGTCACCCCGGGGTCGACCCTGTACGTCTACGTCGGAGGCCAGGGCACTGGTGGCGGCGCGGGGGGGTTCAACGGTGGGGGAGCAGGCGGGATCGGCACCGAGGTGCTCATCCTCGCCGTGCAGCACGGCGGGGGCGGGGGCGGCGCGTCGGACGTCCGTTCCACACCCCCGACGCTGACACACCGTCTCGTCGTCGCCGGCGGGGGCGGTGGCGGCGGCGGCGTTGTGCAGACACCGGTTCTTTTCGTGTGCACAGGCGGGGTGGGCGGTGGCAGCACGGGAGGCACGCCCACATGCCAGGGGACAGGCGTCCCGCCGGGCGGCGGCACCCAGACGGCAGGAGGCGAGGGCGGCCAAGGCGTAGTCATGGGCGGGTCAGGGGGGCCAGGCCAGGGTGGCCAGGGAGGCTCCACAACCACAGTGGGACTCGCTCAAACCGAGGGCGGCGGTGGCGGGGGGGGAGGATGGTACGGCGGCGGCGGTGGTGGCGCCTCGACAGGGGTCGTCGCGCCGGCCTACGGAGGTGCTGGCGGTTCGGGGTACGCCCCCACTGGTACCCTGTACTCGGGGGTCAACGTCGGTAACGGCGAGGTGCTCATCACCTACCAGGCCCCGACCACGTCTACCCCCACCACCACGACCGTCACAACGGTCCCGACCATCACCGCGGCGGCGTCGAACCAGACCGTGACGCTTCGGGCCACGGTGACCGCTGGCGGCACGACGGTGGGCTCGGGCACGGTCACCTTCGGCGTGTACCACGGCTCGACGCTCATCGGCACTGCCACCTCCGCCTCGGTGGCAGCGGGGACCGCGCAGGCCTCCTACACGCTCCCGGCGACAACCCCGCCGGGGACCTACGTCGTCGAGGCGGTCTACACAGACGCCAACGGGACCTTCGCACCCTCGTCGAACGACAGCCGCACCCTCACGGTTGACCCGATCACCACCACCACGGATGTCCTGGCCACACCGGCGCAGCCGACGGCTGGCCAATCGATCACCTTGAAGGCGACCGTCGGGGCGACCACCGTCCCCACCTCGGGGACCGTCGCTTTCTCGGCGAACGGGACGCTCATCGGCGGCTGCGGGGCCGCGCTGATCTCGGCCGGTGTCGCCACCTGCACCACGACGTTCCCCAGTGCGGGGTCCGTCACGGTGGACGCCGCGTACCGTGATACGACAGGCGGGATCTTCGGGTCCTCCAGCGGGAGGGTGGTGTTGCCCGTGCAAGCCGCCGTCACCACCACCGCGGTGACCGTGGCGCCGTCCTCGGTGCGCCATGGTGCGACCGTCACCTACGCGGCAACGGTCAGCTCTGCCTCGGGCACCCCGACGGGGACCGTCGCCTTCTCGGTGGGGATGACAACCCTTTGCGCTGCCACGTTGGACACAGGCTCGGGTTCGTGCACGGCCACCGACGCCCCGGTCGGTGCCGACACGGTGACCGGTGCCTACTCGGGGGACGGCGCCCATGCCAAGTCGTCGGGCACCGCGTTTCTCACAGTGACCTCGTTGCCGGGCATCACAGGCACAACGCCTGGCACCAACCGCACGACATCGGGCCTTCGGCGCTACTCGCTCGGTGCGGCCGACGGCGGGGTGTTCGCCTTCGGCGGTGCTCGCTTCTACGGCTCGATGGTCGGAACGCCCCTCAACGCCCCGGTCGTGGGGATGGCGGCAACCCCCACAGGCAACGGCTACTGGGAGGTGGCGGCCGACGGCGGGGTCTTCGCCTTCGGGTCGGCCAGCTTCTACGGCTCCATGGTCGGAACGCCCCTCAACGCCCCGGTCGTGGGCATGGCGGCGGCCCCCACAGGCAATGGTTACTGGCTGGTGGCCTCCGACGGGGGGGTCTTCGCCTTCGGGTCGGCCAGCTTCTACGGCTCCATGGGCGGCAAGGTATTGGACGCCCCGGTCGTGGGCATGGCGGCGGCCCCCACAGGTAACGGCTACTGGCTGGTGGCCTCCGACGGGGGAGTCTTCGCCTTCGGTCACCTGCCCTTCTACGGTTCGATGGCGGGCCTCCACCTGAACGCCCCGGTCGTGGGCATGGCGGCGGCCCCCACAGGCAACGGCTACTGGGAGGTGGCAGCCGACGGCGGGGTCTTCACCTTCGGTTCCCTCCCGTTCTACGGCTCCATGGGGGGCATGGCATTGGACGCCCCGGTCGTGGGCATGGCGGTCTGAGGGCTGACTCCCGGTCGGTGGGCTCTGGTCTCTTGGAGGAGCCCGAACTGGTGCCCACTTTCGTCTTCGTAGCCAACCCGTGGGCGGGCAAGCCAACTTCGGGGCCAGTGGCTCCCGAAAACTCGATCAGAGACCACACCGGCACTCGTACATGGCCCATCGGCGGGATGCCACTTATGGTCGCGGACATGGGCGCTCCGACGCTCTCGGCGGGTCGTGGAATGGAGCGCACGAAGCAAACATCGGCATTGGCCCAGAACGAGGGAACACGTGCGGCGACTGCGTGCTGTGCACCGCAGAAAGGGCGGGCGACCTCGGCGTGCCTTGCGAGCTCACTTGTTCATGTGCTACAAATAGCACATGGCGTCGGTGGGTGTGCGAGAGTTGCGGCAGCGGGCCAGCGAGCTGTTGAGGCGCGTCGAGGGCGGCGAAGTCATCGAGATCACTGACCGGGGACGCCCGGTGGCCCAGCTCAGCCCGCTGCCAGCCGGCTCACCTCTCGAGCAGTTGCGTGTGGCCGGCGAGATAGAGCCCGCATCGGAGAAAGGGGATGAGCTCCCCGAACCCATCACGCTGCCCGAGGGCATGGAGCTCCCTTCGGCGACGCTCGCCCGGTCGCGTGACGACGAACGCTGACGGTGGCTGCGATCTACCTTGATTCGTCCGCGATCGTGAAGCTCGCGGTGCGCGAGCCCGAGACCGATGCCCTGAGGCGACACCTGCGGCGGCGACGCACACTGATCACGAGCGCCCTCGCCCGCACCGAGGTGCTCCGGGCGCTGCTACCCGGCGGAGTAGGGGCCGTGGCTGCCGGCCAACGCGTCCTGTCCCGGATCGATCTCATTCGCGTCAACGACCAAGTGCTCGGGAGGGCTGGAGTGTTGTTGCCGATCGAGCTCCGGTCACTTGACGCCATCCATTTGGTGACTGCTGGGCGGATCGGCAGGGATCTCGGCGAGATCGTGACCTATGACCAGAGGTTGGCGCTCGCTGCTCAGCAGATGGGCTTCCGGGTTTCGTCGCCGTCGTAGAGCCTGGCCGCGGCGGAGGCCGCGGTGAAGCTGGATCGGACGGCGCGACCGTCCCGACAACCCGAGCACTTCGTCGAGATATGGTTCTCTCTGCTGGCGGGTCGCGGCACGACCGGTCGATCGCTTTGCGAACGTTCCCGCGGTGTGCCGTCAGCTCGGATCACGACATCGGCGTGTGGGTCGTGAACTGCTCCGACCTTAGTCAGCGCTACACCAGAGTCAGGTGGTCTCGTGACGGGATTCCTGTGTGTACCTGAGCGAGTGGCCACGTCGCCAACGCATCGATCCGCAGATTGCAACGAACTGGTTCCATGCGGGCACGCTCCGGGTGCCGGCGGTCCGGGTGAACCAGAAGACGTTGCTCGTCTCCGCCGAGGCCGTCCTCTCTGCTCCAGAAGAGACGCTCGGGCTCCATGCCCAAGTGTCCTCCCACGACCATCGAGGGGACCTGGACCCCAGGTGGCCCATTTGACCGCCGGGGCGAAGGTTTTATCGCAAGCTGAGATGACGCGTCCCGGTCACCGCGCACGGTACGGTGAGATCGTGCGCGTGATCGGCGGTTCGAGCCGTGGACGGCGCCTGTCGGCTCGCCTTCCGGCCAGTGTGCGACCGACGTCGGACCGTGTACGAGAGGCAATCTTCGACATCTTGGGCTCGATGGGAGGTGTCGACGGGCTCGTCGTGGCCGACCTGTTCTGCGGGAGCGGTGCGCTCGGGATCGAAGCCCTGTCCCGAGGTGCTTCGCACGTCACCTTCGTCGACCACGACCGGAGCGCTCTCCATGCAGTCCGGGCCAACTTGGCGTCGGCCGGTCTGGATACGCCGGCGGGTCGAGGTCTCCAGAGCGGGCGGATCGCGCCGAGCGGGGCCGAGACGCCGAGCGGGGCCGAGACGCCGAGCGGGGGCTCGGTTCTCGTGCAGGCCCAGCTCCCCGGATGGCTCGACCGGGGGCAGCGCGTCGACCTCGTGCTCTGCGATCCTCCTTACCGGTACCAGGACTGGGCCACCCTTCTCTCGGCGTTGCGCTGCGAGCTTGCCGTTCTCGAATCGGACGCGCCGGTGGTGCTCCCAGCTGGCTGGGGAGTCTCCCGGGCCCGCCGCTACGGCGGTACGCTCGTGACGGTGGTGCACAGATCCCCTGCCCCAGACGATGCTCGTACTGCGCGTGCAGCGCGCGTCGCTGCCCCTCGCGCCGGAGCGACGGACCTGACGGAGCTGACGGACTCGACGCCGGTGCGCTCAGGCGCGACGGCTGCATGGGTGCCGACCCGATCGTGAAAGTCGCCCTGTTCCCAGGTTCGTTCGATCCGTTCCACAACGGTCACCTTGAAGTGGTGGAGCGGGCGTCGAGGCTCTTCGACGAGGTGGTCGTAGCGGCGCTGCGCAACCCGCAGAAGAGCGAGCCGCTGTTCGATCTCGACGAGCGCAAGGAGATGCTCGAAGAGGCAGTGTCTGACCTCCCCTCGGTCCGGATCGTGAGCGTGTCGACGCTCGTGGTCAACGTGGCTCGTGATGTCGGGGCGTCAGCCATCGTAAAAGGCCTTCGGGCTGTGTCGGACTTCGAGAACGAGCTGCAGATGGCCCAGATGAACCGCCAGCTCTCCGGGGTCGAGACGATTTTCATCCCGACCAGCTCCTCGCACTCGTTCATCGCTTCCAAGCTCTTGAGGGAAGTCGCTCGCTTCGGTGGCGACGTCTCGGCGTTCGTCCCCAAGTCGGTGGCCGATCGCCTGGCGGAGAAGTTCCGCACTGCCAGCCCGGTCAGCGGGCTGGCAGGTGGCCCGGCCAGGGGGCCGGTCGGAGACGAGGGCCGATGACCGACCCGTTCGACGATGTCCCGTCCGGGCGGACAGGCCGAGGCTCCGACGCGATGACCGACGCAGAAGAGGCGATCCGCAGAGCGATCGATATCGTGAGCAGCGCGAAAGCGATGCCGCTTTCCGCCTCCGTCCTCGTCTCGCGCGACGAATTGATCGACCTGCTCACCACAGTGCTCGAGCGCCTTCCCGACGAAGTACGCCAGGCCCGCTGGCTTCTGCGAGAGCGTGAGGAGTTCATGGCGGAGAAGGCCCGGGAGGCGGAAGCCCTCATGGAGGAAGTGAAAGTCCAGGCCGAGAGGATGGTCTCGCGTACCGAGGTGGTCCGCCAGGCGAACCAAGTGGCCCAGCGGATCCTCGACGATGCCAACGAAGAGGCCCGGCGCATGCGACACGAGGCCGAGGACTACTGCGACCAGAAGCTCGCCGGCATGGAGATTGTCCTGGATAGGATCATGAAGACGGTGCAGTCCGGGAGGGAGAAGCTCCAGGCAACGTCGCCGGTCACCGAGCCGGCCTCGTCGGCGGCGATCGGCGGTGCCGGGGGAGGAGAGGCCCGAGACGGTGGTGAGGATGGGTTCTTCGACCAGGATCTTGCCTAGCCCCTGGGGGACGGGGGCCGAGTGGAGCAGCGGACGTCCGACCCGCCGCGAGGAGGTGTGCCATGCCTGACGACTCGTTCGTGGTCCACGTCGCCCGCCTCCGGAGACAGCCCGGGACCCGCTGGCACGAAGTGAGGAGCGCACCTGCGTCCTTGCTCGGTCAAGGCGACCTCACCATGAGATGGTCGCCTGCCGACAGCTCGGTCCCCGATGGGGCCGACGCGAGCTGCGACGTCGTCCTCGAGTCGTTCGAAGGCGGGATCGACGTACGGGGCACAGTCCAAGCGCCGTGGGAGGGCGTCTGCCGGCGCTGCACGTGTGCAGTCGGCGGCCAGCTGCGCTCGGAGGTCCGAGAGCGCTTCGTCGAGCAGCGATCCGGTGACGCCGAGCCGCAGGACGAAGAGGCCTACCCGATCGTCCAGGACGAGCTGGACCTTTGGCCGATGGTCCGGGATGCCTTGGTGCTCGAGCTGCCGCTCGCACCGCTCTGCCGTCCTGACTGCCGAGGACTCTGCCCGTGGTGCGGCGCCGATCGCAACGACACCGACTGCGGGTGCGTGGCGCCCAGGGACCTGCGGTGGGCTAACCTCGACGTGCTCCGGTCGGCGCGCTAGCGCCCACCAGCCTTCGACCGGGGTGTGCCGGGCTGTCGCTCGGTACGGTGGCGGGCACGGAGCCTGCTGGCGAGGACAGGCTGCGGAAGATCACTGGACGCCCGTTTTGGGCCGAGACGTCCCGCCGGGCGGCGACGGCGTGGAGAACCTGGAGCACCGGACATGGCTGTACCGAAGAAGAAGACATCCAAGGCGAAAGGCCGTAGCCGCCAAGCGGCCAACTGGAAGCTGGCCCGTCCTGCTCGAAGCCTGTGCCCCCAGTGCCACCAGGCCAAGACCCCCCACGTCGTCTGTCCGAACTGCGGGTGGTACAAGGGACGCCAAGCCATCGAGGTCGACTGAGCGATGAGCGCGGTGCGCCGCCATTGGATCCCGGCGGTGACCGCGTCGCCGATCCTCGGGTGAGCGCTCGGACGCCGCGGCGGGCGCCCGAGGTGATCTCGGCCTTGCCGGTCGCCGTCGATGCGATGGGCGGCGATCGGGCTCCCCAGGAGATCGTGAAGGGGGCTCGCCTGGCTGCTGACGAGGGCATCGAGGTCGTCTTGGTGGGCCCCCCAGAACAGGTCGGCGACACCTGCGGCCTGGAGCTGGTCGCCTGCAGCGAAGTGATCGCGATGGACGAGGACCCGGGCCAAGGCGTTCGCCGCAAGAAGGACTCCTCACTGGTGCGAGCTGCGGAGATGGTGCGAGACGGCCGGGCGTGCGCCATGGTGAGCGCAGGCAACACCGGGGCCGCGATGGCGTCGGCACTTCTGCGGATGGGGAGGCTCCCCGGGGTGCACCGTCCCTGTATTGCCACGCCGCTCCCCCGGTTGGGGCAGGTTCCCGCCGTCTTGGTCGATGCCGGCGCCAACGCCGAGTGCACGCCGGCGATGCTCCTGCAGTTCGCATTGATGGGGGCGGCGTACGCCGCCACCCGCTATGACGTGGCCGAGCCGTCGGTGGCGCTGCTCTCGATCGGCGAGGAGTCTTCCAAGGGCACCCCGCTCGTGAAAGAGACGCACAAGCTGCTGGCGTCGACCGGCCTCGGGCGCGGCGGGCCTGGCAGCTTCCGCTTCGTGGGCAACATCGAAGGGCGTGACCTGCTGCCCTCCCCCGCGGACGTTGTGGTCACTGACGGGTTCACCGGGAATGTGACGCTCAAGACCCTCGAAGGATCCCTCCGCTTTCTCTTCGAGACGCTGCTGGGCGTGTTCGAGACCGACGATGCCACCCGAGGCGCCTCCAAGGAGCTCCTCCCGCACCTCATGCCGATCGCCTCCCAGCTCGACCCCGAAGGGACCGGAGGCGCAATGCTGCTCGGGGTCGACGGGGTCTGCGTCATCAGCCACGGCTCGTCGTCGTCGGTGGCGATCCTCAACGCCGTGCGGGTCGCTGCCGAGCTGGTTCGCGGAGGTCTGGTCGACCAGTTGGCCGAGGCTGTCTCTCCCCCCGGCGGCGACCCCGGCGGCACCCCGACCAGGGACCGAGGAAAGCTCCTCGATGGGGATCCCGGGCCCGCAGGGGACACGGGACCGGTATCATCTGTCGGAACACCGACGACCACTGGTGTGCCGACCCCACGACCGTAGGAGCCAGCGTGCCCGCAGAGACCCACACCGAACGAGGACCGCTGGACCGCCAGGGGGTGTTCGACCTGGTCCGCGACCAGCTCGCCGACATCCTGGAGGTGGACCCGTCGACCATCACCGAGGGCTCGTCCTTCGCAGAGGACCTCGATGCCGATTCCCTGGCCCTGATCGAGCTGGTGGAGGCTTTGGAGGAGGAGCTGGGCGAGCGCAGCGTGGGGTTCAGGATCGACGACGAGGATCTCGAGGACCTCCGCACCGTCCGAGACGCCGTCGACTACGTCTTTGCCAAGCTCGGAGCGGGTTGACCCCCGCTGCGTGGCGGACATGGTGGACGGCGTCGCTGGCTTGGCGGCGCGACTCGGTCACAGGTTCGCCCGCCCTGAACTGCTCGAGCAGGCACTCTGCCATCGGAGCTGGTGCAGCGAGCAGGGGGGTGCCCCCTCCAACGAGCGCCTCGAGTACCTGGGAGACGCAGTCCTCGGGCTCGTCGTGGCCGAGCACACGTTCCACAGGTTCCCCGAGCTTCCCGAGGGCCAGCTCGCCAAGATCCGTGCCGGCGTGGTCAACGCTCGGGTGCTCGCCGACGTCGCCAAGCAGCTCGGCATCGGCGACGAGCTGCGCTTGGGGCGAGGCGAAGAGGCGTCGCAGGGGCGCTCCAAGGCGTCGATCCTCGCCGACGCCCTCGAAGCGGTGATCGGCGCGATCTATGTCGACGCGGGCTGGTCCGAAGCGGAGAGGCTCGTGCTCGGGCTCCTGAGCGACCGGATCGAGAGCGCAGCGGCCGAGCCAGGCGGTTTTGACCACAAGAGTCTGCTCCAGGAGCTGACGGTCCACGAGGCTGGGGGACCTCCTCGCTACGAGGTGGTCGGCACCGGCCCCGACCACGAGCGACACTTCCGGGCCGAGGTCTTCGTGGGAGGCCTCCGGCGCGGCGTTGGCGAGGGTCCCTCCAAGAAGGAGGCTGAGCAGGCTGCCGCCCGCGCTGCCTGGCTCGAGCTCCGGCTCGCCGGCGACCACGACGGCATCCCGCACACCGCGCCCGCCACCGGCGGGGGGCAACATGCCTGAGCTGCCCGAGGTCGAGACTCTCCGTCAGGACCTGGCCAAGGAGGTGGCCGGGCGCAAGATCAAGGCGGTGGCGGTGGCCAACGGCCGCTCGGTGCGCCGCCATCCCAGCGCCAAGCACTTCCGCGCCCGTCTCGAGGGACGGAGCATCAAGAGCGTGTCTCGCCTGGGCAAGTACCTCCTTGTGCACCTGGACAACGCCGACACGCTCGTCGTGCACCTGGGGATGAGCGGTCAGCTCCTGAGGGTCAAGGGGACCAAGGAGCCCAAGCCCAAGCACACCCACGTGGTCATCACCTTCACCCAGGGAGGTGAGCTGCGCTACGTGGACCCGCGCACCTTCGGCGAGATGTTCGTCTCGACCCCTCCGCCGACATTCAAGGCACCGCCGGCGTCGGCGCCGGCGTTCTCGTCGTCGACCGGCGGCGGGATGGGCGCGGGAGCCACTGCGCGCCGTCAGATCCCCGAGCTGGCACACCTCGGTTTCGACCCGATCGAGGACATGATGAGCTGGGATCGCTTCGCCGCGCTGCTCCACCAGCACAAGACCGGATTGAAGGCCCTGCTCATGGACCAGCAGTTCGTTGCCGGGATCGGGAACGTCTACTCCGACGAGATCCTCTTCGCCGCCGGCCTGCGGTACGACCGCCAGTCCGATGGCCTGTCGGTGATCGAGACCCGCCGTCTGTACCGCGCGATGGTCGAGACGCTGGCCGAGGCCATCAAGCATCGCGGCTCGACGCTTGCCGACGAGCAGTACAGGGACCTGTTCGGCGAGGCGGGGGACTACCAGGGGAGCCACCAGGTCTACGACCGGGAAGGCCAGCCCTGCCGTCGATGCCGGACCCCGATCGTCCGGATGCGGGCGGGCGGCCGGTCCACCTACTTCTGCGAGCACTGCCAGATCTGATCGCCGGCCGGCTGACCCCGGCCACCTGCACCCGGCCACCCGCACCTTCCCGCCCGCACCCGGCCACCCGCACCCGGCCACCCGCACCTTCCCGGGCTGTGGGAGATCGGAGGTAGGGTGCCGACCGATGTTCCTGAAGTCGCTCACGATGAAGGGGTTCAAGTCCTTTGCCGATCCGACGTCGCTCGAGTTCGAGCCGGGGATCACCATCGTCGTGGGGCCCAACGGCAGCGGCAAGTCGAACGTCGTCGACGCGGTGACGTGGGTCCTCGGAGCGCAAGGTCCCCGCTCCCTGCGCTCGCAACGCATGGAAGACGTCATCTTCGCCGGTACGTCCAGCCGGCCTGCCCTGGGTCGGGCCGAGGTCTCGCTGACCATCGACAACGCGTCGGGCAAGCTGCCCGTGGACATGGCCGAGGTCACCATCACCAGGACGCTCTTCCGCTCGGGTGACAGCGAGTACGCGATCAACGGCGCGCCGTGCCGGCTCCTCGACATCCAAGAGCTCCTGAGCGACTCGGGCGTGGGCCGCCAGCAGCACATGATCATCGGCCAAGGTCAGCTCGACACCGTCCTCAACGCCCGCCC
The DNA here is from genome assembly GCA_021791615.1 of Actinomycetes bacterium. Next base: position 14,239 of record JAJYWG010000230.1, on the reverse strand, counting down.
CGAAGACCGCCGGGCCGTGATCGAAGAGGCTGCCGGGGTCCTCAAGCACCGCCGGCGGCGTGAGCGGGCCGAGCGGCGCTTGGCGGCGACCCAGGAGAACCTCGAGCGCCTCGGCGACCTGATCCGCGAGGTCCGGCGCCAGATCCGCCCGCTCGAGCGCCAGGCAGCGGCCGCTCGTTCGTACACGTCGCTGTCGGCCGAGCTGCGGGCGGTCCGCCTCCACATCGCCGGTGCCGAGCTGGCCGAGCTCTCGGATCGCCGGCGAGCCGCCGTGTCCTCCCTCGAGTCGCTGCGGGCGACCGAGCGCGAGCTCCACCAGGTGGTCGAGGAGCTCGACCAGGCGGCCGCGGCCACCGCCGGAGAGCTCTCGTCCCGGCGCGAGGTGGACCTCGCGTCGGCGCTCGGACGCCTGCAGGGTCTCGTCGAGCGGGCCCGGGGCGCGGTCGGCGTCGTCAACGAGCGAGCGCGAGCCCTGGCAGCAGCCCTCGATGCCGCGGCCGACACCGACGTGGTGTCCACCCTCGAGGCCGAAGCGGCCCGGCTGTCGAGTGATCTCTCGGCGGTCGACGAGGAGATCGCCGGGATCGGTCCGCAACGGTCGGCCCTCGACGCCGAGGCGGCCGGCGTCGACGAGCACCTGGCAGCCCACCGGCGCGAGTGGGGTGACGAGGGCGCCGTGCCCGCGGCCGACGCTGCGTTGGCAGAGGCCCGGACCCGCCGGGAGCTCGTGCACCAGGCGCTCGAGCACGACCGGCAGGTCTTGGCCGACCTCGAGGAGCGCCTGGCAGCGCTCCAAGAGCGCCAGACCTCCCTCGAGTCCGCCCTGGCAGCCCTGGCAGCACGCGAGCGCGAGCTCGACGAGCAGACCGGTCACCTCCTCGAGGAGGCACAGGCCGCCGACGAGGCATGCGCCGGCGCGCTCGCCCGCGAGCGGGAGGCAGAGCACGAGGCGCAAGTGAGCGACCAGCAGCGCCACCGCGCCGAAGCGAGAGCCGACGCGCTGGCCCGCGCGCTGCGTGAGCTCGAAGGCGCCGGTGGGCGGGAGGCGCTCTCGGGTGTGGCCGGGGTCGTGGGGTCGCTTATGGACCTGGTCGAGATCGATGCGGGGTGGGAACCGGCCTTCGAGGCAGCCGCAGGCGCATCGGTGGTTGCGGTCGTCGTCGAAGGGCGCGATGCAGCACGCGAAGCGTTGGAGCGCCTGCACCGCCAGGGGGCGACCGGTGCGCTGCTCGCCGCGCGCACCGGCCACCAGGGTGTACCGGGCGCGAGGGTAGAGGGACTGCCGGTAGGTGCCGAGGCGCTCCGCCCGCACGTGAGGGCGCGTGGCGGATCGAGTGCGACGACCGGCACCGCCGGCCCATCCGCCGGCCCATCCGCCGCTCTGGCCATCGCAGGTGTGCTCGATGTCCTGGTGGGCAACGCCGTTCGGGTGCCGGGTTGGGAAGACGCCGTGGACCTGGCCCTCGATCGTCCTGACCTGGTGGTGGTGACCGCGGACGGGGACCGCTTCGCCGACTCGGGATGGCGGGTGCGCTCGTCGAAGGGCGTGGTGACGGCGGCGGCGTGCGAGGAGGCACAACGGGAAGCCGAGCGAGCCGCCGAGCGAGCCGAACAGGCTGCGGCGGGCCTGGACCGGGCACGCCGTCACGCCGAGGAGCTACGGGCCGCCGCCGCCGCAGCAGTCCGCGCGGCCGATCAGCACGAGGCACGCCGGGCTGCCGCCGCCGCCGAGCGCGCGACGGGCGAGAACGAGCTGGAGCGGCTGGCGGCCGATCTTGGGGACCTGGTCAGTTCGCGTGACGAGCTCGGGGCGCGCATCGCCGCCGCCGATGGCGACCTGGCGGGCGTCGACGAGGAGATTGCAGAGCTGGAGCAGGCGGCCGATCAGGCCGCCAGACGCGCCCAGCAGGCTGCCACCGGTGCCGCCGAGATCGAAGCCCGGCGCCGCGAGATCGAGAACCGCCGCCACGAGCTCGACGTCCGGGCAGCCGGCCTGGCCGAGCGCCGCCGGGTGGTGCTCCAACGGCGTTCCGAGGTCGAGCGCCGGCTCCAGGGCCACGCCGAGGAGCGGGAGCAGGCGGCCGAGCGCCGCCGCCGGCTCGAAGCCGCTGCCGCTGCCCTCGCCCGCTTGGGCGAGGTGGTCGAACGGGAGCGACGGCGCCTGGAGAGCGGCTTGGAGCTCCTGCGGGCCGACTACCGCAAGCAGGTCGACGCCGTGCGCGCCGGCGGGGAGCGCCTGGAGGACCTGCGGCAGCGGCGTGCGCAGACCGAGGTCCGTTTGACCGAGGTACGCGAGCAGGTCCGCACGCTCGACCTCGAAGCTGCGGAGGTCGCACTTCGGAGCGAGACGCTGGGTGAGACGGTCGTGCGTGAGCTCGGCAGCGACGCGGCCGAAGCGCTCCAGGCACCCGCACCCGAGATCCCAGACGGGCTGACTGCCACCCAGCACGCTGCCCGGCTCGCCGCCGACCTCGAAGCGCTCGGACCGGTGAACCCCCTCGCCCTCGACGAGCTCTCGACCCTCGAAGAGCGCTACCGGGAGCTCGACACCCAAGTGGCCGACGTGCGCTCGGCCCGCCGCGAGCTCCAGGACGTGGTGCGCGTGCTCGACGACGAGATCATGCAGACGTTCGCTGCCGCAGCCGCCGACGTGAACGAGCACTTCTCCGCGCTTGTCGAGATGCTGTTCCCGGGAGGGACTGGCCGGATCTCGCTCACCGAACCCGACGACCTGCTGCATACCGGCGTCGAGATCGAAGTCCGGCCGGCCGGCCGCAACGTCCGGCGCGTCTCCCTCCTGTCCGGAGGCGAGCGCTCACTGGCCGCGCTGGCCTTCCTCTTCGCCGTGTTTCGCAGCCGACCCTCGCCGTTCTACCTCATGGACGAAGTGGAGGCCGCTCTCGACGACGTGAACCTCCACCGCTTCCTCGACCTCGTCCGCCAGTTCCGCGACGAGGCACAGCTCATCATCGTGAGCCACCAGAAGCGCACCATGGAGACGGGTGACGCCCTCTACGGGGTCACGATGGCGCCGGGAGGCTCGTCGCAGGTGGTCAGCCAGAAGGTGGCCAAGGAGGCCGAGTCGGCTCCGACGTGAGCCGTACCGGCGTGCCTCCAACGGAGGCCTCTGCCCCGCAGAAGCTCTAGGCTCGTCGCTTCATGGCCGTGCTGTGGATCGTCATCGCCGTCGTCGTGGTCCTCGGCGCGCTGGGGGTGCTCGTGCCCGCGTTCGTCCGCCGCCAAAGAGCGGGCGCGCCACCCGAGCCGCTGAGTGCGCCGGAGCCCGAGCCGCCTGTCGCCGTCGAGCCCCCCCCGGCCGAGGCGCCTGTCGTGGTCGAGCCCCCCCCGGCCGAGCCGTCCCCTGCCGATCTCCGCCAGCGGCTGGGCAAGACCCGCGGGCTGTTCGCCGCTCTGCGCGCAGGGCGGGAGCGGCGGGCCATCGAGGCAGCCACCTGGGACGCGCTGGAAGAAGCGCTGCTGCGAGCCGACGTCGGGGTGGCGACCACGGACGCATTGCTGGAGGACCTGCGCCGGCGGGCCACGAGCGGCGAGCTCACCGGTGGCGCCGGCCTGCTCGACGCGCTCAGGGACGACCTGGTGGCCCTCCTCGACCCCGAAGACGCCCCGGCTCCGAGCCGGGACCTCGCGTTCGACGCCGCCGAGGGAGTCGTGAACGTGTGGCTGTTCGTCGGGGTGAACGGCGTGGGCAAGACCACGACCATCGGTAAGCTGGCCCGCCATCAGGTCGACTCCGGGCGCTCGGTGCTGCTGGCGGCCGGGGACACCTTCCGGGCTGCTGCCGGCGAGCAGCTCGATCTGTGGGCCCAGCGGACCGGCGTGGAGATCGTGCGAGGCGCCGAAGGAGCAGATCCCAGCTCCGTCGTCTTCGACGCGGTCCAGCGAGCGGCGGCCCGCGGCAACCGCCTGGTCCTGGCCGACACGGCCGGTCGCCTGCACACCAAGGTGAACCTCGTCGAGGAGCTGAAAAAGATCCGCCGGGTGGCCGATCGAGCTCCGGGCCGGGTCAGCGAAGTGCTCTTGGTCATCGACGCGACCACTGGGCAGAACGGGCTCGTCCAGGCGCGCCAGTTCACCGAGGCGGTCGGGGTGACCGGGGTGGTCCTCACCAAGCTCGACGGCACGGCCAAAGGCGGAGTGGTGATCGCCGTCCAGCGGGAGCTGGGCCTGCCGGTCAAGCTCGTCGGGGTGGGCGAGGGAGCCGACGACCTCGTGCCGTTCCGAGCCGACGACTTCGTCGACGCGCTGCTGGGAGGATGACGGGCTCAGTCCGGTAGCCTGAAGACCCTCATGTTCGACGCCCTCTCGGACCGCCTCGAGCGCATTGCCGGCCGGCTGCGCGGACGAGGCCGGCTCAGCGAAGCCGACTTGGATGCCGCGCTCGGCGAGATCCGCACCGCACTGCTCGAAGCCGACGTCGAGCTCGGGGTCGTGCGCGGTTTCGTCGAGGCAGTCCGTGCGCGTTGCAGCGGCGACGCCCTCTCCAAGAGCTTGACCCCGGGCCAGCAGGTGGTGAAAGCGGTCCACGAGGAGCTGGTCCGGATCCTGGGCGGTGAGACCCTGGAGATCAAGTACGCGTCGCGTCCTCCGACGGTGGTGCTGCTGGCCGGCCTCCAGGGATCGGGCAAGACCACGACGGCGGCCAAGCTGGCGCGCTGGTGGAAGCAGCAGGGGCGCCAGCCCCTGCTCGTCGGGGCCGACTTGCAGCGTCCCGCAGCAGTCGAGCAGCTCCGGGTGCTCGGCGGCCAAGCGGGCGTGACGGTGTTCAGCGAGCCCGGTGACCCGGTCTCGGTGGCCGCAGCCGGGATCGAAGAGGCCCGGAGGCTGGGACGCGACGTGTGCATCATCGACACCGCCGGGCGCCTCTCGATCGACGAGGCGCTCATGGACGAGGTCAGGCGCATCTCCGAGGCGACCCATCCGCACTACACGCTCCTGGTGATCGACGCGATGACCGGGCAGGATGCCGTGTCCACGGCGAGCGCCTTCCACCAGACGCTCGCCCTCGACGGCGTGGTCCTCACCAAGCTCGACGGCGATGCCCGCGGCGGGGCGGCGCTCTCGGTGAAAGAGGTGGTAGGGCGTCCTATCGCCTTCGCATCCACCGGAGAGAAGCTCGGCGACCTCGACTTGTTCCACCCCGACCGCATGGCCGATCGCATCCTCGGGATGGGAGATGTCCTCAGCCTGATCGAGCAAGCCGAGCGGACCATGGACGGGGACGTGGCCGCTCGTTCGGCAGCTCGGATGATGGAGGGGCGCTTCACCTTGGAGGACTTCTTGGAGCAGCTCCAGCAGGTCCGCAAGCTCGGGTCCCTCGGCGGGATCATGAAGCTGCTGCCGGGCATGTCCAAGGAGATGCGACAGGCGGCCGACCAGATCGACGACCGGCAGGTGTCCCGGGTCGAGGCGATCGTGCGTTCCATGACCCCAGCCGAGCGTGCCGACCCGTCGCTCGTCGACGGATCGAGGAGGGTGAGGATCGCCCGCGGCAGTGGGACGTCCACCCAGGACGTGAACCAGCTCTTGAAGCAGTTCCGCGAGATGCAGAAGCAGATGCGCCAGATGATGAGCGGGGGAGGCTTGGCAGCGCTCGGTGGCGGCGGAGGGGTGTTGGGCGGTCTCCTCGGAGGCCGCCGCGGCGCGAGTGCCCTCGAAGCGCTGGCTGGTGCCGACAGCGAGGGTCTGGGCGACCTGTTCGGTGGTGCCGGCGGCATGGGAGGTTCGCCGCCGTTCGGAGCCGGCGCAGAGCTCGGGCGGCCTCCCGCCGGATCGCTCTCCGGTGGCGCGAAAGGCGCCCGCAAAGGCGGAAAGAAGAAGAAAAAGGGCGGGCGGTTCACTCCGCCGAAGCCCCGGTGAGCGCTTCTCGGAGGTCGCTCCCGATTCGCCGGCGCCGGCCGAGTGGACGGGACCCCCACCAGACCTGCGAGAATGTGACGCTCCCGCTGCGTTGGGCGGGACCCGAGATGGAGGGAACAGGTACGTGGCAGTGAAGCTCCGCCTGGTGCGGATGGGCAAGAAGAAGCAGCCGACCTACCGGGTCGTGGCGGCCGATAGCCGTGCTCCTCGGGACGGGAGGTTCCTCGAGATCGTGGGCACCTACGCGCCGCGCGGTCGCTCGGCTGCCGAGCCCGACGCCGTCGTCACCATCGACCACGAGAAGGCGATCAAGTGGCTGCGCCAGGGCGCGCAGCCCACCGAACGCGTGGAGCGCCTCCTGCGCCAGACCGGCGCCTGGGACGAGTTCGCCGCGAGCAAGGCCACGTGATGGCGTCGGATGCCGGGTACGAAGCCGGGGACGTGAACGTGGTCGCAGGAGGTGCCGCCGCCGACGAGGACTTCGAGGACGAACTGGACGACGAGCTCGACGACGGGTTCGACGGCGACCTGGACGACGAGCTCGACGACGGGTTCGACGGCGACCTGGACGACGAGCTCGACGACGACCTGGACGACGGGAACAGCCAGGCCGGCGAAGGCAACCGGTCGACCGGTGGGACGCCGGTCGCCGTGCTCGACTACCTGGCTCGGGCGCTGGCCGACGAGCCGGACGCAGTCGTCGTGCGCACCGAGGAGCGTCGCGGGGCGCTCCTGCTGCGGCTCCACGTCGCCCCCGGGGACATGGGCCGCGTGATCGGCCGGCGTGGGCGTACCGCACAGGCGATCCGGACCCTGGTGGCGGTCGCCGGTTCCCGCGACGGGGTGCAGACCAACGTCGACATCGTCGACGAGTAGTGACGTGGGCGCACCCGGCGCCCCGGGCGATTCGGGTGCCCCGGATCCTGCGGCTGAGCCGGGTCCTGCGGCTGAGCCGGGTCCTGCGGCTGAGCCGGGTCCTGCGGGCTCGCCGCCCGCCCGCGACGGGTTGCTCGCCATCGGGCAAGTGGTGAAGCCCCACGGCCTCGACGGGGAGGTGGTCGTCGACCTGTGGAGCGACTGGAGCGGCCGCCTCGTGGACGGAGCCCGGTTCACTGTCGACGGTGGAACCCTCACCGTCACGTCAGTGCGTCCCCACCAGGGGCGCTACCTCGTGCGCTTCGAGGGCGTGGCGGGCCGGGACGGGGCGGAGTCGGTCCGCGGGGCGGTGCTGCGGGCGGCGCCGGTCGAGGTGCCCGGGGTGCTGTGGGTCCACGAGCTGGTGGGGGCCGAGGTCGTCTCGGTGGAGGGGCGCCGTCTCGGCACGGTGACCGCCGTGGAGGCCAATCCCGCCAGCGACCTGTTGGTGCTCGACGGCGGGGGACTGGTGCCGCTGTGCTTTGTCGTGGACCACGTCCCGGGCTCCAGGGTCGTCGTCCGAGTCCCCGACGGCCTCTTGGACTGAGGCGGCCCCCGGGCCTCTTGCCATGCGCATCGACATCTTCACCCTCTTCCCCGATGCCGTCGAGGCGTACTGCTCGGCGTCGTTGCTCGGCCGGGCCCGGCGTGAGGGGGTCGTGGACGTGCGGGTCCACGACCTGCGGGCGGGTGCCGGCGATGCCCGCCGGTCCGTGGACGACGCGCCGTTCGGCGGCGGGGCCGGGATGGTCCTCATGCCCGAGCCGCTCTTCAGCGCCGTCGAGGCGGTCGAAGCTGCCGAGGGCCTTCCCCGTCCTCTCTTGCTGCTCGACCCGGGCGGCCGTCGCTTCGACCAGTCGGTGGCTCAGGAGCTGAGCTCCGGCGAGGGGTTCTCGCTCCTGTGCGGGCGCTACGAGGGGGTGGACCAGCGGGTGGCGGACCACTTGGCCGACGGGGATCTCTCGGTGGGTGACGTGGTCCTGGCGGGAGGGGAGGCGGCTGCGCTCGTGGTGGTCGAAGCGGTGGCCCGCTTGCTCCCCGGCGTCCTCGGCAATGCAGGGTCGGTGGAGGAGGAGAGCTTCGCCGCCGGCCTGCTCGAGTACCCCCAGTTCACCCGGCCGGCGTCGTTCCGCGGGTGGGAGGTGCCCGACGTGCTGCGTTCGGGCGACCATGCCCGCGTGGCCAGGTGGCGCCGGGTGGAGGCGCTGAAGAGGACGCTGCGGCGGCGTCCCGACCTGGTGGCGGCTCGCGGCGGGCTCACCTCGGAGGAGGTGGCGCTCCTCGCCGGAGCCGGCGAAATGCGCTTGCTCGCCGAGCACGGCTACGATGTGGGGGTCGGCCCCCCTCCTCCGAGCACGAAGGACGCGCCCCATGGACCCCACTGAGATCATCGACCGCGACAGCCTGCGGACCGACGTGCCCGAGTTCAGGCCCGGGGACACGGTGAAGGTCCACGTCCGGGTGGTGGAAGGCAACCGCGAACGCATCCAGGTGTTCCAGGGCGCGGTCATCCGCCGGCAGGGTTCGGGGGTGCGCGAGACGTTCACGGTCCGAAAGGTCAGCTTCGGTGTCGGTGTGGAGCGCACCTTTCCCGTGCACGCGCCGACTATCGCCAAGCTGGAAGTGGTCACTCGCGGCGATGTACGCCGGGCAAAGCTCTACTACCTGCGGGACCGTCGGGGGAAGGCGGCGAAGATCAAGGAGAAGCGGACCGCCCGCGGCTGATGAGCGAGGAGGAGCTCGACCGCTACGAGGCCGAGATCGAGCTGGCGCTCGTCCAGGAGTACCGGACCGTGGTGCCGATGTTCTCCTACGTGGTCGAGACCGAGCGGCGCTTCTACCTGGCCAACGGTGTGGCAGTCAACGTGCGGACCGACGGCAACCCCACCGTGATCGAGGTCGAGCTGACTGACGCGTGGGTGTGGGACATGTACCGGGGCGCGCGGTTCGTGCCGTCGGTCAGGATCGTGACCTTTCGCGACGTGAACATCGAACGCCTTCCTGAAAAGGAGCTCTGAGCCTGGGCCCAGCCGCGGGAGCGGGCGAGCCGACCGTTGCGGGGTGCCTCGGGGAACGTTCGGGCTGCGGGGTGGCCTGGCCCGGTGCTTGACCAGGTGGCTCCCAGCGGCCAGACTGCCCATGGGCATGATCGGCAGCGTGCGAGGGGTGGCCTCTTGATGGGACAGCCCCCGTTGGGCCGCACCGCATGATCTTCCTCGCACCCGTCACCCTTCGAGACCAAGACCAGAGGAGCAGCTCGCGATGCGCGTCACTGACAGAATCCGGCACGCCCCGATGCGTCTCGCCGGAGCGGTACCCCGTCTCGCCGTGGCCCTCGCCATTGCCGGTGCGGGGCTCGTGATGGCATTCGGCGGGACCGCTGTACCGTCGGCTGGGGCCTCGACCGCCAAGCCCGTGATCTCGCCGGCCGCCGCATTTGCGGCGCCGGCGTTGCCGTCCCAGCAGCCGAAGCCCGACCACTCGAGAGGACCGGCGCCGGCGGTGAAAACCGGCGCGGTCCTGCCCCAGGTGACGACAGCGCCGACAGCGCACTACGTGGTCGACACGACGACAGACCTGCCGCTCAAGACACCGGCGTCGGCGACGTGTGTCGACACCGCCACAACGTGCAGCCTGAGAGCTGCGGTCGCCGCGGCCGACAACGCGGCGAAGGCGAAGGGAGTCGTGGCCACAGTGACCGTGCCGGCCGGCACGTACCTCCTCGAGACACAGACAGCGACCCAGTCGCTGGACGTGACTGCGTCGATGGTGGTCCACGGTGCCGCCGGGACAGCGGCGCCGGTCGTGAGCGGCGTGGGCAAGGTCGGGGTCTTCGACATCACCGGTGAGGTGAGCGTCGAGCTCAGCGATCTCGTCGTCGAGGACGGTGCCGCTGCCGATGGTGCCGACATCTCGAGCGAGGGTGCCGGGCTGACCCTGGATGGCGTGACGGTCGAGGTGGGCAAGGCCACGTCGGACGGCGGTGGGCTCTACGCGACGGGCGGATCGGTGTGGATGGACGCGACGACGGTGTTCACCGGGAACTCCGCCGAGGACGGTGGTGCGCTTTACTCCACATACGCGGCGGTGTTCGCCGAAGGCACCACCTTCAGCCACAACACGGCAACCACTGACGGAGGAGCCGTCTACCAGGATGGGGCGATGACGGCCCAGCACACGGTGTACACGGCCAATACCGCCGGCTCGGGTGGGGCAGCCGTCTACAACGACTTCACCTTGGACACAACAGGTGGCACCTATTCGTCCAACGCCGTGGTGTCCACCACCACCGCCTACGGCGGGGTCCTGGACGACGTCTGGGCAGCGACGGTGACGGGAGCCAGCTTCGCCACAAGCTCGACGACAGCCAAGACATTCGTCGAGGGCGGGGTTTTCCTGGATGCCTACCAGCTCACGCTCGACCACGTCACGGTGTCGGGCACGTCCAACACGTGTGCAGGGTGCGAGGACATCGCGGGCGGCGTCGTCTACAACGCGTCGACAACACAACTTGGGGACCCCGGCCTCATGGCCACAGGGCTGACGGTGACCGGGACCAGTAACGAGTCACCGACGACGTCAGTCATTGCCGGCGGGGTCGTCGACGACTCTTACCAGCTGGGTTTCGCCACCCTCGACGGCCTCAGCGTGACCGGGACCACCGACGAGGCGCGCGGCGAGGTCGAAGGTGGAGTGCTGCTCGGCCTGGACTGGCTGACCCTGCGAGACGCGCGCATCAGCGCCACCTCGCTCACGCTCGCCACAGCGAGCGGAGATGTCTACGGGGGTGCCGTCGGCTTTGAGACAAATGCGAGCGTGGATGGTCTCTCCGTGTCTACGACCACCGTCGACGTCGCGAAAGACGATGTGGAGGGCGGCGCGGTAAACATCGACGGCGGGAACGCGGTGTCCCATCTCGACATCACCGGGACCTCGGTGGTGGACCAGGGAGGCACAGTCGAAGGCGGAGGGCTCTACTTCGACAGCGCCACTTCCCTCAGCGACTCTTCGATCGTGGGCACGGTCGTCGCCGACACGAGCGCGACATCCGGCTCTGTCGAAGGTGGCGGCTGGTACAACGGCGACGAGGTGATGGCCAGCGGCGTCGAGGTGCTCGGCACGACGATCACGGCGGGAAGTGTGCTGGGCGGAGCATTTGTCAACAGAGGTGACGCGTCGACGATCACGAACTCCACCTTCGCTGACGTCTCGGTCACTGTCTCAGGCACAGGCGAGGCGGACGGTGTGGCGCTGGCATTGGACGACCTCACCGATCTGGTGAACGTGACCGCCGACGGCGCGATTGCGAGCGTCGGACCCAAAGCGTCTGCCTCGGCGCTCTATTTCGACACAATCGCCCAGCTCACCAACGACACGATCTCGGGCGACGCCATCACCTCGCGTACTGGCGCCAGCCTGACCGGGGTCGTGGGCGGGATGGTCACGACAGGACCCCCGGTCTACGTGAAGAACACCATCGTCGCCACGACATCTCCGGCCCAGAACTGCGAGACCAACGGTTCGGACGCGCGCTTCGTGTCGGGCGGGGGCAACATCGACAGCGGGACCTCCTGCGGCTTCACCCAGACGACCGACCAGCAGAGCACCGATCCGCTCGTGGCAGCGGTCGCGGCCAACGGCGGGCCGGTGGAGACGGCGGCGCTCCTTCCGACAAGCCCGGCCATCGACGGTGGCGTGGGCACCGGTTGCCCTGCCACCGACGCCCGTGGTGTGCCGCGTCCGGTTGGTCACTGTGACGTCGGGGCCTTTCAGGTGTCCGGCCAGGGCTACTGGCTGGTCGCGGGCGACGGCGGGATCTTCTCCTACGGCACAGCGCAGTTCTACGGCTCGATGGGCGGGATCGCGCTCAACGCGCCGGTGGTGGGCATGGCTTCCCGCCCTGACCAGCTCGGCTACTGGGAGGTGGCTTCCGACGGCGGGATCTTCTCGTTCGGCACAGTGCACTTCCACGGTTCGATGGGCGGGATCCGGTTGAACGCGCCGGTGGTGGGCATGGCCGTGGAGCCCCAGGGCGGCGGCTACTGGGAGGTGGCGGCCGACGGCGGGATCTTCTCGTTCGGCTCAGCCCAGTTCTACGGATCGATGGGTGGCCAGCATCTCGACGCCCCTGTCGTCGGGATGGCAGCCGCTCCCACAGGCCACGGCTACTGGGAGGTGGCTTCCGACGGCGGGATCTTCGCGTTCGGCTCAGCCCAGTCCTACGGCTCGATGGGCGGCCAGCATCTCGACGCCCCTGTCGTCGGGATGGCAGCCGCTCCCACAGGCCACGGCTACTGGGAGGTGGCGGCCGACGGCGGGATCTTCGCGTTCGGCTCTGCCCAGTTCTACGGATCGATGGGCGGCCAGCATCTCGACGCCCCGGTCGTCGGGTTGGCTGCGACCCCCACAGGCGAGGGCTACTGGGAGCTGGCGGCCGACGGCGGCGTGTTTGCGTTCGGTCGAGCGATCTTCCTGGGTTCGATGGGCGGCCAGCATCTCGACGCGCCCGTGGACGGTGGGGCGACCTTCAACCGGCTCTGAGCGCTCGGGCACCCGCCGGCGAGCGCGCCGTCGAGACCTCGGGTGGGCGGCGCGTGATCGAGAGCTCGGGTGGGCGGCGCGTGATCGAGAGCTCGGGTGGGCGGCGCGTGATCGAGAGCTCGGGTGGGCGGCGCGTGATCGAGAGCTCGGCCGACCGTTGCGGGTTGTGGAGCGGGCGAACGATCGGGCGAACCGGCCCCCCCGAAGTGCCCGAAAGGCCCAGCCGGGAACCGGAGGACCCCGCCAGCGGCTCGGCAAGGCCGGAGAGGACGCTGCAGCGGCCTGGTACGAGGCAGCCGGCTACGAGGTGGTCGAGCGCAACTGGCGATGTGGGGAAGGCGAGATCGACCTGGTGTGCAGGAAAGGCGGCACCGTCGTGGTGTGCGAGGTGAAGACGCGCAGCACGACCGACTTCGGCGGTGCCTTCGAGGCGGTCACTGCGTCCAAGCAGCGCCGTCTGCGGGGCCTCGGCGCCCGGTGGCTGCGTGAGCACGATGTGCGGTGCAGGAACGTCCGGTTCGACGTGGTCGGAGTGACCAACGCACGTGTCGAGGTGATCGAAGGGGCGTTCTGAGCGCTGCCGAGAGCCGCCAGGCTGCGAGGTGCCGAGCGCGCGCTACCCGACGTGTGCGACGACCCCGTCCCGCTGGGTCCGGTCGACGGTGGCGAGTGCGTTGCACTCGCAGTGCCGAGGTGCAGTGTTGCGGGGGACACTGGTCGTGTGGCGGTTGCGGCATCGCACTTCGCGAGAGCGGAGCTGCGCATGTTGGCTGCTCGGCTCAATTCAGGGCCTGGGAGTCCGGGGCTAGGGTTCCTCGGGCGGCCCGGTGGTGGACCGGGTGAACGAGCCGGGAGGAGCACGCGTGGAGACGCTGATCGTGGAACGCAGCGACGGAGTAGTGGAAGTCACCATGAACCGCCCCGAGCGCAAGAATGCCGTCAACGGCCTGATGCTCCAAGAGCTCCTGGCCATCTTCGAGGAGGTCGAACGGTCCCGAGACGACCGGGTGATGGTGCTGACCGGTGCCGGGGGAGCGTTCTGCTCGGGTGCCGACCTGGGAGATCCCAACGGCCCTGCGTCGGACCGCTCCATCCCAGGGGTGGTCCGAATGCGGCGGCTGGGGGACGTCGCCCTGGCCCTCCATCGCCTCACCAAGCCGACCATCGCCAAGGTCGACGGGGCAGCCGTCGGTGCGGGGTTCAGCCTCGCTCTCGGATGCGACCTGGTGGTTGCCTCCGATCGGGCACGCTTGTCGATGATCTTCTCGCGCAGGGGGCTTTCGCTTGATAACGGAGCCTCCTGGCTCCTTCCGCGCCTGGTAGGCCTGGCCAGGGCCAAGGAAGTGGCCTTCTTCGCCGACATGCTCGACGCCCCAACTGCGCTGTCGCTGGGTCTCGTGAACCGGGTGGTACCGGTTGACGAGCTCGACGGTCTCGTTGCCCAATGGGCTCGGAGGCTTGCTGACGGTCCACCGCTGGCCTTGTCGATGACCAAGACGCTCCTCAACGCCTCCTCCTCACTGTCGATGGCCGACGCGCTGGAGGACGAGGCTCGCTGCCAGGCCGTGAACTTCGCCTCGGAGGACACGGCCGAGGCCATGGCGGCTTTCGTGGCCAAGAGAGAGCCCCGGTTCACCGGCCGCTGACGCTGGCCAGGACAATCCGGGGCGCTCCATCCGCGTTCCGCGGTCGCCGTCGATCGTCGGTGCTCCGCGGGTGGCCGTCGACGTGCGCTCGGGTGGCGGGGATTGGAACAGTGTCATTGTATATGTGTAAAACCGTGTAGTTCGTAGTAAGACGCTGATGCGCCAACGCTCGTACCGATTGGTGTTGCTGCCCGCGAGATGGGCGTACATCCCGATACCCTGCGCCGGTGGGAGGCTGAGGGCAGGATCGACCCTGCCGA
>JAJYWG010000457.1 GCA_021791615.1 Actinomycetes bacterium | reverse complement strand
ACCAACAGCTGCGTGCCGGCGGGCCCCGCCCCCTCGGCAGTCACAAGGCCCGGCGGTGCGGTGGGGTCGACGATCGACCCGTCGTTGGCGATCGTGCCCGTCCCTGTGATCGAGCCCTGGTCGACGATGGTCCCGGTGTTCGTCACCGTGACGCCGGACGGGACGATCAATTGGGCCCTTCTCGGGAAGCCCGCTGGGAGGATGAGGGTGCCGGCGTTGGAGAGCGAGCCGAATGTGTGGTCTGTCGCCCCGTTGCCGACGGCGCTGGCGCCTGTGCCGCCGTCGACGGCCGTGACCGCGGCGTCGGTGGCGATGGTCACCGTGGCACCGGAGCCGTCTGTGCCGCCGCCGATGCCGGCCGCGTCGTAACCCCCGGTGGCGTCAACGGTGCCGCCGTCGACGGTCACCATGCCGCCGTTGCCGTCGTAGCCGCCGCCGATGCCGGCGGCGTACCGGCCCCCAGCTGCGGTGACGGTGCCGCCGTCGATGGTCACCGTGCCGCCGGAGCCGCCTGTGCCGCCGCCGATGCCGGCGCCTGTGTTGCCGCCGGTGGCAGTGACGGTGCCGCCGTCGATGGTCACCGTGCCGCCGGACCCTGTTGTGCCGCCGCCGATGCCGGCGGCGTACTGGCCCCCAGCTGCGGTGACGGTGCCGCCGTCGATGGTCACCGTGCCGCCGGACCCTGTTGTGCCGCCGCCGATGCCGGCGCCTGTGTTGCCGCCGGTGGCAGTGACGGTGCCGCCGTCGATGGTCACCGTGCCGCCGGAGCCGCCTGTGCCGCCGCCGATGCCGGCGCCGTCGGAGCCGCCACGGGCGGTGACGCTTCCTCTGCCCGTCGGGTCCTCGATGGTGAGCGACGTGCCTGTCGAGACACCGACGGCGGCACTTGCTGTCCCGGGATCGGTGATGGTCAGGTGGTAACCGTTCAGATCGAGGACGACCGACTCGCCGGTCCCAACAGCGAGACTCGCGCCGGTCTCTGTGATCGACCCACCGAGGACGACGGTGCCACCGGCGGAGAACGCGCTCTGGAGCTGTGTGAACGTGGTGACCGGTGTCGTGGTCGCAGCCGACGCGAGCGGCACGGCGACGAGGGAGACCCCGGCGGCGGCGATGAGCCCGGCCGCGACCGTCGCGACCCGATGGACGGGGCGACGTGACCGCGCGCACTCGCTCTCGAGGGCGTGCCGTCTCTCGATCCAAACCCGACCACCACGACGTCCGGTCACTGGAAGGCCTCCGCTTCTCTGCCCGCAGACCGAAACACACGGCTACGGGGGTTTGTCGAGCAGGGAGCTTTGCCGAGATCGTTGCGTAGGTCAAGCACACGGTTGTGGGCGCACAGCCGCCCAAGCTCGACCGGCGACACCGCGCTCGGTGCGACCGTCGAGCGCAGTGCCGTCCTCAGGTCGTACCGGGCGTCGCAGATCCGCGCACAACTGCTTCTGTTCGGCGGCAACGTCCTCGGCTTAGCCTCGATCACCGGCGAGCGCGGGGCTGTCGGGTGCGGCGCCAAGTGGGGCGGAACACGCGAGGAGTCGAGGTGGCAAGCGGGGGGCAGCACTGGGGTCGGACTGCTGCGCGGGTCGTGGCTCTCCTCGGGGCATGCGTCCTGGCCGAGTGTCTTGCCGTGCCGGGTGCGCTTGCCACCCCCTCCCCGGCGACGGTCGGCATCCAGCCGAGCGACGTCCCCGGCTACACCCCCGTCCCGCCGACACTCACGTCGATCACATCCACGACACTGCCGGCGGCCCTCCGTTCATGCGCCGGCGCCAGTCCCCTGCTCGGCCAGGTCGGCACCGGCCCGGCGGCAACGACCAGCGAGTTCTACGGACAAGGGGAAGGACCGTTCGGGGTCCCGGCACTCCTGGCCGGGACCGTCGTGCTCACGGACGGCAGCGCCACCGAGGCCCAGCAAGCCTTCGCGTTGCTCGACAGCTCGGGACTCCAGTCGTGCTGGCTGTCGACGTACCTTGCCATCACAACAGCGTTCGTCTCTGGGCTGGCGACGCCGTTGACAGCGCACCAGGCACCGCTCCCCGCACTCTCGCTGGGAAGCAACGTCCAGTCGACGGGCTTTGCGTTCCACGTGACCGCTACGGTGTTGGGCCAGACGGTGACCGACTCGATCGGCATCACCGTCATCCACGTCGGCACGCTCGTGACCATCCTCTTCACCGGGGGGACGAACGAGACATTCCCCGAGACACTGCGTGCCTCGGTCGCACGGGACGTCGCGCTCCGGATGGGCGCGACCTCACCATCCCCGACATCCCCCCAGCCGACAGCACCCCGGTTCTGCCTGCGGCGCGGCATCCCGCATGACAAGAAGCCAGTCCTCACCGACGCTCAGGTGGGGGCGATCGTCCACGCCCGTGTGCAGTTCACGGTCGAGATCACAAACGGCAGCACGACCTGCGTCTGGACCGAGACGACGCACTCGAAGGTCTCGAGCGGGACCGTGCCCGGTGCCCTCACCACGACATGGCATGTGCTCGTTGACGGGCCGCTCCGCTCGACCACCGCGGCTCGCGCCGCCTACGAGCGAGCTCGCGTCTCGGCATCGCCGGCCGTGACGCTGACCGACCTCGGGGACGCGGCAGCGCTCGTCTCGACGACGAACCCATCCCCGGGGTCGGCGCTTCTCGTCCGAGCGGGCCGGTACTACCTCGAGCTGTACAGCGCGACCGCCACCCCGTCTCCGACAGAGACGGCGATCCTCCAGGGCCTCGCCACAGCCGTCCTCGTCCGGCTCGGTGTCGCCTCGTCACACACCTCCAAGAAGCTCGAGCGCAAGACGTGGGCGACGGACTGGGCCGACGCAGCCTTCTGCCACAGCTACCAACAACCTGTGCTCGCCACATTCCACGGCGTTGCGTCGTGCGGCGAACGGTACGTCAACAGATACTCGAACACGAGCCCGAGCCCGATCTGCTACCCCGCATACAGGTGCAGACCGCCGGGCGTCCTGTTCGACACCAGTGGCTTCCAGTGTGTCGAGTACGCAGACCGGTACTTCTACTACATGACCGGCATCGGCACATTCCCCTTCGATCCCGGGAGCGACACGGCCGAGGCGCTCTACTACAAGTTCCACGGCAAGAACCCGCAGTTGGGGCTCGTCCCGCCCGGCGCGCTCGGTGGCACGTCCACGTTCGAACCGTCGTTGGCAAAGGGCGACATCATCAGCATGTGGCGGCCCGGCTACTCAGCGTTCGGGAGGCCGGACACGACGGGTCACGTTGCGGTCGTCACCAGCGTGAAGGTGAAGAAGGGGAAGAACGGCAAGTACTCCGGGCAGATCACAATGATCAACCAGAACGCCCAGAAAGGAATCACATCGATCCAGGTCCGCACAGGTGTGCTGTCGTACGACGGGGGCTACTTCACGAAGTTCCAGTGGTTGACCGGGCTCCCGACATCGTGAATCTCTGATCTGCTCAGGAGGGAATGCCGTGGAATGTCGTCAGTGTGGTGCCGAGTTGCACGCAGGAGCCGTTCGTTGCCCCGCCTGCAACACGCCGGTCGACGAGCCGGTCACAACGAGCGACGCCGAGATCGCCGTCTCGGGTGCCGGTGCCGGCCCCAGCGCCGGCGCCGACGCCGGCGCCGGCGCCGGCGGGACGGTCGGACCCAAGCCGGCCGTCGCCTTCAACCTGGCCCGCCTCACCCGCGGGGAGCGGACGGTGGGGGTGGCGTCGCTGGTCGTGTTCATCGCGCTCCTGCTTCCCTGGTACGGCACAGGCCTCACCAGCTTCACCGTCGACGGGCTCTGGCACGGCTGGATGTACATCGCCCTCCTGCTGGCTCTCGCCACGGTCGGCTACGTCGTCGCCCTGGCGGCCGTGGACGTCCGGCTCCCCGTCCCGCACTGGCAGGCACTGCTCGGGGCGACCGGGCTGACGCTGCTCCTGGTGGTGCTCGGCATCGTCACGACGCCAACCGGCGCCACACTGGAGTGGGGGGCCATCGTCGGGATCCTCGCCGCGGCGGCGGCCTTTGCCGGAGCCCTGCTCCGGCGGCGCGAGCCCGCACGGCCGTAGCATCGGAGGCCGGAGGCCGAAGGCCGCGCCCTTGGGGGAGGGGAGCCCCCTCCACCACCGCGCGCACTCCACGCCCCAACCCACTCCCACACCCCGCGCCTCATCCCTTCACGCCCACCCCGCCGACGCGGCGGCGGCTGCGCCCGCTCGAGTCACTCCGGCACGCCGGTGCGAACGGGAGTACGGTTTGCACCGGAAGTGCGCTCGGTGGTCGCACCGGCGGGTGCGGACGGACGGTGATGTGGTGGGCGCTCGAGAGGCGAGCCAGCAGGCGAACCGGCAGGCGATCGTCGAAGCCGGCATGGCGAGAGTGCTCTCGGACCCGGTCTCCATGCTGCGCGCCGTCCTCAACGCGTCGTTGCTCAGTGCCGACACCGGAGCGTCGAAGGACACGACCTACCGCCTCTTCAAGGCTGCGGGACGGTCCCCGAGCGACGCCATCATCGAGGAGGTGGCGGCGGCGGCGGCCCGGCCGGAGTGGAGCGGGTTCGCCGACAGCGCCGAACAGATCGCCAAGGCGTTCCAGGAGTGCGTCGAGCAGGAGCAGCCGTTCGACGAAGCGATCATCGCCGCCATGGCGGCCAACGCCGACAACCAGTTCCGCTCGCTCGGATGCCCGGTGGGGTGGATCTTCCACGCGGTCGCCATGACGGCCAGCCCGGTGTGGGAGGGCAGTGCCGGGCTCAGCGAAGAGGACCGGGCCCTGGCCGAGACCCTCCTCGACATCCGCGCCCGGTTCTACGACCAGATGACCGACGACCTCCTGCAGATCATGATCGCGTCGATCTCGCTGATCAACCGGCGTCCCCGGCGGGGGATGGACCCGCGGCAGCTGCTGGCGATCCTCCACTCGATGATCGACGGCGCGGTCCTGCGCCGCTACATCCAGCCGGACGTCTTCGACAGCAGGATGATCGGCGAGGCGGTCTACGCCCTCGCTCTCGCCTTCTCGGAGGACGGCACGCTCGGCGATCCCCGGCGCCCGGCGACCGACGAGGGCAGCGTCTTGTTCGACGCCATGCTCGAGCGGGCCGCCGCGTCGTGGCCCTCGCCCACAGCCCGCACCGTGGACAGCACGGCAGCCGAGGCGGCGATCAGCGCGGAGACGGCCCACCTCCTCTTCCCGAGCACCGCCGACCTCGCCGACGCCCTGGTGTGGTCGAGCGTGCTCGGCGGCGGGTCCCTGGTCGACCAGGACCACGCCGACGGCTCGGGGCCGCGGACGGAGCTGCCGCTGATCCTCGGGCTCCTCCGCCGTCTGCGAGAGGTGGCGGACATCCTGCCCGGAGCGATCGCCGTGGTGTGCCGGCAGGAGCCGACGATCGGCACAGGGGTCCGGACGGAGCTCGAGCGGGAGATCGCCGAGATCGTGCGGCGGCATTGTCCGGGCGTCGACCCGTCCGTCACGGCGCACGAGCTGATCGGCGCCGCCCTCCTGGGCACGCCGGGGTGGAGCACCGTGCTCTCCCTCGTGCGCGTGCTCTCCCCCAGCTTGTCGGGCGGATCGTCCGCTGGGTCGCAGTCGGTCGCCGACGGGCCGCCCCGGTGACGTGCTCATCTCCGCTCACCGGAATGCCCGATTTCCGCGGGTAACCATACGCTAAGCTGACATACGCTAAGTTAGCCTACGCTGAGTTGACCAATGTCAACTCGGGAACGAGGCGAGGGAGAGTCAGGTGCCCGTCGGAACCTTCCAGTGGCCGGAGGTCGGCAACTTCGTCGATCGTGACGACCAGCTCGCCCGCCTCGACCAGTGGTGGGCGAGCACCGACAGGCAGCCGATCAACCTCTTCGGGCGCCGGCGGGTCGGCAAGTCGTGGCTCTTCCGCAGGTTCGCCCACGGCAAGCAGGCGATCATCCTCGTCGCCGAGAGGGGAGCACCGGCCAGGCAGCTCGCCGACCTGGCCATACAGATCGAGCCCCATCTCGGCGTCCGCCCGGACATCCCCGACGTCCCGTCGCTCTTCAGGATCTTGCTCAGAATGGGCAGGGAGGGCAGGACCCTCGCCGTCGTCGACGAGTTCCCCTACCTGCTCCCCCGCGGCGATGCGGCGACCAACCGGCTCCTGAGCGCGATTGCCGCCACCCTCGAAGATGAGCTCGCGGGGTCGAAGACGAAGCTGCTTCTCTGCGGTTCGACGCTCTCCGTGATGGCGTCCCTTCAAGAAGAGACGAGCCCTATGCACGGGCGACTGACGCCCCTCGTCCTCCGGCCCATGGACTTCTTCGAGGCATCCCCCTTTCTCGCCGACCTCGATCCGATCGATCGCATGGAGCGTTTCGCCATCACCGGCGGAATGCCCAGGTACCTCGCGCTGCTCGGCCGCGGCTCCGTGCGAGAGGCGGTCTGCCGCAACGTCCTCGACCGGAACAGCGCGCTCTTCGCCGAGGTGAACGTAGCTCTCGGCCAGGAGATGATCTCGGCTGGCACTCACTTCTCCATCCTCGAGCTGCTCGCGTCGGGGCCCAAGGAAGCCGCGCAGCTCGCGGCTCCCCTTCACGTCAGGACCCAGGAGCTCACGCCCTACCTCCGAGCGTTGGAACACGTCGGGCTCGTCGATCGGGAAAGGCCCCTCGCGGCCCGTGCCGGGTCGCGGGGCGACAAGTGGGCCGTCACGGATCCCTTCTTCGCGTTCTGGTTCCGCTTCGTCTTCCGCTTTGCAGACGATCTCGAGAGCGGGCTCAGCGCCACCGATCTCTTTGACGCTGAAGTTCGACCGGCCCTCAACGATCACACGGCACCCACGTTCGAGGCCTGGTGCCGACGATGGACCCGCTCGAACCTCGGGTCGATCGCTCCCTCGGTCGGCCGGTGGTGGGGGCGGGCGCTGGACCCGCTGCGGAAGACCCGTACGCGCGAGTCGGAAGAGATCGACATCGTGGGGATCGGCCGGTCGAGGGTCACCGTCGTGGGCGAAGCGAAGTGGCGCAACAGGGAGATGACGGCCGACGCGCTGACCGATCTCGACCGGTACAAGTTGCCCGCTCTCCAGCAGGACGGGTACCGCCTGGCGACCCAATTGCGAGTTCTGCTCTTCTCCCGCGCCGGGTACACGGACGGGCTCCTGAACCTCGCTGCGTCCGATGACCGGGTAACGCTCGTCGACGTTCCACTCGAGCTCGCCCGTCGCCCCGAGTCCACCTGACTCCGCTGCTGCCAACGCGAAGACCTCCGGGACAAGCGGCAGGCTCGAACACCTGCCCACCTGCACCCGGAGGCCTCTGCTCGATCGGCCCACCGGCGCTTCGTCAGCGCCGACGGACCGCCGTGTGCACGTCTACGACGCCATCATGCCGACGATCGGCTGGTTGAGGGGAGCATCTCCCTCGCTGCCGTGGAAGCCGGCGTCGCCGAAGGCGAAGATCCCGCCGTCGGAGGCGACCAGCCAGTAGCCCTTCCCGTCCGGGGTGGGTGCCATGCCCACGATGTGGGCGTTCAAGTGCATGGCTCCGGTCGAGCCGTAGAAGCCGGCGTCGCCGAAGGCGAAGATCCCGCCGTCGGAGGCGACCAGCCAGTAGCCCTTCCCGTCAGGGGTGGACGCCCCTCCCACGATCGAGGCGTTGAGGTGCATCGCCCCGGTCGAGCCGTGGAAGCCGGCGCTGCCGAAGCTGAAGATCCCGCCGTCCCGAGCCGCCAGCCAATATCCCGCACCGGTCCGTGTCTGGGTGCGTGTCCGTGTCTGTGTGCGTGTCTGTGTCTGTGTCTGCGACTGTGTCTGTGTCTGGGTGCGTGTCTGTGTCTGGGACGGTGTCGTCACCGGTGTCGTGGGCGGGGTCACCGGTGTTGTGGAGTGACCGGGTGTGGGTGTCGTGCCCTGTGTCGGCGGCGTGACGGACGCTTCGACGGTCAGGACGAACGCCTGCGTGTCGGTGGTCGACTCACTGAAGGTGGCGACGACTGTGAACGGGTACGTGCCTGTGGTTCCTGGGGCCGGCGTCCCAGAGAGGGTGGCGGTCCCGTCCCCGTTGTCCGTGAAGGTCACACCCGCCGGCAGGGTTCCGACCACGCTCAGCTTCGGGGTGGGGGACCCGGTCGTGGTGATGGTGAACGTGCCGGACTGGGACAGCTTGAACGTCGCGTCGCCGCCGCTCGTGATGACCTTCTCACCCTTTCCTGTGTTGCCACTCCCACCTGTGCCTGTGTCGCCCGTCCCTGTCGGCTGGTTGCCGTGGCTCGCAGCGGCAACGACGATCACGACCGCCGGCTGGAGGGTGTTGCCGCTCTGGAGGCTCACCGCGAAGGCGTAGTTGCCGAGCGGCGCCCCCTCTGCGACCGTCACGTACCAGGTGACCGGGTTGAAGCCGACGTGGAGGCCGGACACGCTCCAGGAGCCGACGAGCTCGCCTGCGTTCGGCGTGAGCGGCATCGGCACCATCGCGTTGCCATTGCTGGCGTAGATGCTCACGTCACCCTTTGTGAGGGTTCCTGTGGCTCCGCCCGGGCCGCTCACCGTGAGGTCCAGCTGGCCTGTCCCCGTGCTCGGCGAGTAGACCGAGAGCGGGAACGCCGCCGGCGTGCCCTGTGTCACGAGCTTGGGCACGTTGTCGCCCCACAGCACCGTCGTCTGGTTGGCGAGCACTGTGAGGGTGCGGGTGTTCGTCGCGAACACCTTCGATGTGTCGGTGGCTGTGACCAGGTCCAGGGTGACCGTGTACGCGCCCGCCGGCGCCTCGCCGGCGACCGTGACGTTGAACTTGGTGGAGGCGTTGTAGCCCGGCGCCACCGGGAAGCCGGATGCCGGACCCCACCAGCCGATCAGGTTGCCGTTGTCCACGCTGAACGGGACGCTCTGGCCTGTGGGTGTGCCGGTCGCGGTCACGGCTGTCGCGGCGAGCGCCTCGGGGGCGTGCACCGTGATACGGAGCCGTGCGGTGGCGATCGATATGCCGCCGAACGGGTTGAGCAGCTGGGCGGTCATCGAGAACGGGTTCGCCTCGAAGACGCTTGCCGGCAGGGTTCCGAGGCTGACGGCCGAGTCGGTGATCGCCCTGTCCTGTGTCGGAGTGGTGTTCTGCCCCGGAGAGTCCATGTAGAAGCCGGGGATGAAGGCGTTGTCCGGGATGTAGTTGCACATCGACCGGACGTCGTCGGCCAGCTGGGCGAAGGCGAGGGCCCCCGTGAGGGTGGTCGTGGCGGCATTGGGCACCAGGTTGTTGAACGGCACCGCCTGGAGGATCGGCGTCACCTTCCACGTCAGGGTGGGGACTGTCAGCCAGGTCACGCTGCCGGGGAACATGCCCGATCGGTTGTAGGTGAACGGTCCGTGGCCTCCAATTGTTGTGAAGTTCACGTACTGGTGGGTGCCGACCGTGAGGAACTTGAGTGTCTTCCACGTGGGTGTGCCGGACGTCGGGAAGCCGATGATCTGGTTGTAGTACTCGATGGCGTCCACGCTGAGCGGCAGTGTCTTGGACGCCGTCGCCCCGATCGCCATGGCGGCGAGGTCCATGGTGTCGAATGTGCCGATGTGGGCCGAGGGGCTCGCCATGCTGGCGGGGAGCCCCGGGATGGTGCCGGTCTCCATGAGCGACTTGTAGATCGCCGCGTTCTGGTTCGGGGAGTCGATGGGCTTGCCGTCGATTGTGATCCGACCGGTCGACTCGAGCCCGATGGTGGACGCGGTCTCGAGCTTCTTCGTGACTGTGGCCAGCATCCTGGCGAGCACTGTGTCGGACGTGCGGGCCATGTTCAGGCGCTCGAGGTCGACCTCGGTGACGAACATGGCGTAGGCGGGCTGAGCGTCACAGGCCGAGATTGTTGTGACCGGCTCGGGGACCGGTGTCTGGCTGAGCCACTCCCCCTGCAGGGGGACGAGCCAGACTGTCAGGTCGTCCACCGGGTTCTTGATCGGGCTCACGCCCGGTATCGGTGTGGAGGAGACCGGTTGGGTGCAGCTCTCCGTCGTTGCCCCCTCCTTCTCCGTTGCGGGAATTGTGAACGTCTTCAGGATCGGCGTGCCGTTGGTCGCCCGCAGGACAAACCAGAGGTCGGCGTAGGCGGAGTTGCCACCCTTGCCGCCTTGGCCTGGGCCTGTTCCGCCACCGGGGCCCGGGCCAGCGGCCAGGGCCTGTGATGACAGCATGAAGAACACAGCCAGCATGCTGACTGCGATCATCATGACTCGTCTGAATGGTCTCATGTCACGCTCCTCCACCGCGGGGGTCCTGCGACCTGGCCACAGACCCTTGATCCCTCCACCGTGGGGCCGGCACCCGGCAGGGAGTAGGGACGAAAGTCCCAGCGCACCGACCCGCCGGGCGTCGGGCACGGGGCAAGAGACCGTCCGGCCCCGGCTGCCCGACCGGGCTCCGGAGGGGCGCCGCGCCGCCGGCCGACCCGTGGCCGACCCGGTTGCGCCCGAGCAGGCTCAGTTCGGGCAACTAATGGGCGCTTCCGGGTTTTGAGTGGGTAAGTGTGTCGAACTGACGTTCGCTAGAACGGTGTAGAGGTCCTCCGCGACGATGGCGAGATGCGTGACACCGAGCTCTACCGCCACCTGTTGGGACTCGTC
>JAJYWG010000123.1 GCA_021791615.1 Actinomycetes bacterium | reverse complement strand
CGATCGAGGCGCTGGGTGCTCTCGGGGTGCGCCGGATCAGCGTTGGGAGCCTGATCGCCCAGGCTGCCTACGGCACCGCCGCCTCCCTCGCCGGTCAACTCGCCGAGGGAGTGACACCGGAGTGCACCGGCACTCTGGCCTACGCACAGCTCCAGAGACTGCTGCAGCCCGCCGCTGACCGGCGGTGAGAGGGCCGCATCCGCCCTGCGGGCGCCTTCACTGCGATGTCGTAATCCCGCCAGCCGACTGTGTCTCCGGGTGGCACGCTGTCTGGGTGCACGAGGACTTCGAGCGCTGCTACCGGGCCGTACAGTCCAAAGACGCCCGCTTCGACGGCTGGTTCGTGACCGCTGTCGCCACTACCAGGATCTACTGCCGGCCGAGCTGCCCGGCACGCTCGCCATTGGCCAGCAATGTCGCGTTCTACCCGACCGCGGCGGCGGCCCAGCATGCCGGGTTCCGGGCCTGTAAGCGGTGCCGCCCCGACGCGTCGCCGGGCTCGCCGCAGTGGGACGTCCGCCAGGATGTGGTTGCCCGGGCGATGCGGCTCATCGCGGATGGCACCGTGGACCGGGAGGGTGTCTCGGGCCTGGCGGCCCGCCTCGGCTACAGCGCCCGCCAGGTGCAGCGCCACCTCGTAGCCGAAGTCGGCACCGGACCGCTCGCGCTCGCCCGGGCGAGTCGGGCCCAGACGGCACGGCTGCTCATCGAGACCACCGCCATGGCCTACAGCGAGGTGGCGTTCGCTGCGGGGTTCTCGAGCATCCGCCAGTTCAACGACACGGTGCGCTCGGTGTTCGCCGGCACCCCGACCGAGCTGCGTGCCCGGGCCACGGGCAACGGTTCCCCAGGCGTGGCCGCCGCAGCAGGTACCCCCGGTGGCCTCGACTTCCGCCTGCCGTTTCGTACGCCGTTCGTCCCGGGCAGCCTCTTCGGCCACCTGGCGGCCACAGCAGTGCCGGGATGCGAGGAGGTCCGTGACGGCGCGTACCGTCGCACGCTCCGGCTGCCCAACGGCAACGGCATCGTGGCGCTCACGCCACGGGAGGACCACGTGGCCTGCCGGCTGCTCCTCGACGACCTGCGTGACATCCCCACCGCGATCGCCAGGTGCCGCCGGCTCCTCGATCTCGACGCCGATCCCGAGGCGATCGCCGACGCGCTGTCCGGCGACCCGGCGCTCGCCTCCGTGGTGGCAAAGGCTCCCGGGCGGCGGATCCCTCGCAGCGTGGATGGGGCCGAGACGGCTATACGGGTCGTGCTCGGCCAGCAGGTCTCGACCAGGGCCGCACGCACCCACGCCGCGCGCCTCGCCGAGTGCCACGGCACGCCGATCGACGACCCGGCCGGCGGGCTGAGCCGGGTCTTTCCCTCACCTGAGGCGCTTCGAGAGCTCGAGCCGGATGCGCTCGCCATGCCGAAGGCCCGCCGGGCAACGCTCCTCGCACTACTCGGCGCGTTGGCGAGTGGCGTCATCGAGCTAGATGCCGGCGCCGACCGGGAGCGTGCTCGTCACCAGCTGGCGGGGATCGGCGGCATCGGGCCATGGACGCTCGAGGCGATCTCCATGCGCGCGCTTGGCGACCCTGACGCCTTCCCCGCCACCGACTTGGGCGTGGTGAAGGGCGCCGCGGCACTCGGCCTTCCCACCACTCCAGCCACCCTCGTCGCCCGCAGCCGGCGGTGGCAGCCGTGGCGGTCCTATGGGGTCCAGTACCTGTTGGCCACCTTGGACCATCCGATCAACCGCTGGAGGCCGGAGGAACCACCATGGGTCTGACCCGATACCGGAGCATCGACAGCCCCATCGGCCTGCTCACTGTGGCCGGCCACGGTGAGAGTCTCACCAACCTGGTGATCGAAGGAGCCGCCCACCTACCTGCGGGGCGCGACCGGTGGGTAGAGGACGCGGCAGCGTT
Organism: Actinomycetes bacterium; assembly: GCA_021791615.1. Next base: position 8,738 of record JAJYWG010000123.1, on the reverse strand, counting down.
CCCCGACGTCGTCGCCCAGCTCCATGCCTACTTCGCCGGGAAGCGCACCGGCTTCGACGTCGCGCTGTGTCCAGCTGGCACGAGCTTCCAGCGGCGGGTGTGGGATGCCCTGTCGGAGATCCCTTACGGCGAGACCGCCACCTACGGCGATATCGCCCGTCGCATCGGCCAACCAGCTGCGGCGCGGGCCGTCGGGTTGGCGAACGGGCGCAACCCGGTCCCCGTCATCGTCCCCTGCCACCGGGTCATCGGGGCGAACGGCGCCCTCACCGGGTACGGCGGAGGGTTGCAGGCAAAGCAAACCCTGCTCGACTTGGAGCAGGCTCGCCGCCCCGGAGCAGGCTCGTCGCCCTGAGCCACGTCGCCCCGACCCACGACCCGTGCTCTGGCCAGCGGCCATCGCCGCCAGCCGCCGCGAGCTGTGACGCGAAGGTGCTCCGCCGGATCCCATCAGCCATAGCTTCGGCGAGGTGACAGCCGCTGACGACCGGTACGAGGCTGGTGTTCTGGCGCTTCGACCAGCTCGAATGCGACGTCGGAATCCGGCCAGCAGGACAGCGCACCGAGCGACACGATGGAGGACATGGACGATCTTGCGAACGCCGAGAACGTGAGCCTTGTCGACGAAGGGGAGGCGTTCGTCGCAACGCTGCTCGCTGCCTCGCCGCAACAGCTGACCGCGTGTCGAGGCTGGACGGTGCACGAGGTCACCGCGCACCTGGCGGCCCGCTCGGAGGAGATCGCCGATCTGATCGAGAGCCATCTCGGCGGGGCAGGGCCGCGCCCGACGAGATCCTTCGAGGAGCGGGAGGCTCCCTACCGGGCCATGGACGACGCGACGCTGCGCCGGCGGTTCTTCGAACAGGTCGAACGCTCCAAGCGCGCACGCCAGCGGCTCGCCCGCGACGCCGACGACGCGGTGCTCTTCACGGGACGGGCCATGACGGCCGCGGAGCTCGCCACGCACTCGCGCAGCGAGCGGGCCATCCACCGCTGGGACATCGTCGGGCGTGACGAGATCGGCTGGGAGATGCTCGCCCAACCCGAACTCACGGTGCACGCGCTCAAGATCTTGACCGACATGACCGTTCTCCCCGAGACCCTGGAGAATCGGCTGCGGGTAGCTGGGCGATCCGGAGACTTCCAGGTGCGACTTCGTAGCGAGCCCCACGACGACGTGGTCGTCTCCCATTCCGGCGGCTCCCTGACCGTCCGCTCCGAGCCTCCCGGTGACGGGCAGGTCGATGCTCGTCTCGATCCGGCGGCTCGGGTCCTCGCGTTGTGGGGCCGCCGCGAGCCAAGTGCCCCTATCCACTTGGAGGGAGAAGCGGACAGGGACGCTCTGTGGTGCCTGTTCAGCTGGTAGCACGCTTCGCGCACTGGGACGCCAGCGCCGACCCCCCCGGCCGTGGCGGCGGCGGTCACGACTCGGTCCCCTCGGTGTCAACCTGAAGCCGCTGCAGAGACGATTCGGGGAACCCCGAACTATCTTCTGCCTAGCCTGTTCGTCATGAACGCTGAACCTGTTGCTGCCCGTCCCTCCGACGGCTTTGCCGTCGAAGCTGCAGCCTTCCTCGAAGCCTTGGAGGTCACGCCACCCGACGCGCTGACCGGGTGTGCGCAGTGGCGAGCCCACGAGGTGGCGGCCCATCTCGGCGCCGGTGCGGTCGAGATCTCCTGCAACTTGGAAGCCTATGGAGAGGGCCGGCCCGTGCCCGCGACGAGATCCTTCGAGGAGCGGGAGGCTCCCTACCGGGCGATGGAGGACGCCGAGCTGCGTTCCGAGCTCCCTCGCTCCATCGATCGGGTCGCGGCAGCGCTCGACGCGGTGCTCGGTGCAGAGCCTGATGCGGTGGTGTCGTGGACCGGGCGCCAGATGGTGGTGGGGAGCTTCGTCACCCACCTCCGCAGCGAGCTCGCCCTTCACCGCTTCGACCTGCTCGGCGACGACGAGACCAGTCTGAGCCTGCTCGGACAGCCCGAGCTCACCGACCATGCCGTGGCGGTGCTCGGACGAGCGCTCGTCGCACGCGGCGCGACCGCGGCGTCGGCTGGCTTTGCTGCGGTCATCGCGGCTCCCGGCGCGAGCGACCTGGCCGTGGTGGTCGATGCAGACGGGCCTCGCCTCGAACGTAGCGACGCTCGCCTCGAGCCCGCGGTGATCGGGGATCCGGCGGCCCGCCTGCTGCTGCTCTGGGGCCGCCAGCCCGGTGACCCGCGGCGCCTGGTCGCGCCAAGAGGTGTCGAGGCGCTCGCCACCCTCCGGTCCCTGCTGGCCGGGTACTGACTCTCGGCGCCCTTTGCGCGGGTGGGCACTGCCGCTAGCAGGCTCAGGTCCAGGCGTCGGGGACGACCCCGAGCTCGCGTGCCAGGCCGGCTCGCCCCGCGGCGGTCACCTGCACGACCCGGCGCTCGCCTCGCGTCACCCAGGCGAGATCGACGAAGTGGCGCAGCAGGCTTGCCCCGAGTGCTCCGGCGAGATGCGGGCGCTGCTCGCTCCAGTCGAGGCAGTAGCGAGTGAGCGGCCGGCGTCCAGTTGTCTCCACGTCCACGCCGAGCTCGACGAGCCGTGACCTGCCGGCCTTGGTGAGCACGTAGCGCCGGGACCGTCCCGCTCCGAGGACCGGATCGGGCCGGCCTCGGGGATCCTCCTCGACCCGGATCACCTCCCCGGCGAGAAGCGCGTCGCACAGGGCGACACCGAGACGGCCGGCCAGGTGGTCGTAGCAGGTCCGCGCTCGCCGGATCGCCTCGGCATGGGTTCCCTGGCGAAGCGAGCGGACCGGGCGGCACGGGGCGAGGCAGGCGAGGGCCTCGAGCGCGTCTGCGACCTCGGGAGAGGTGATGCGGAAGTAGCGGTTGCGACCTGAGGCCTCGACGCTCACCAGGCCGCCGTCGACCAGGCGCGCCAGGTGCGCGGAGGCAGTGGAGGCAGCGACCCCGGCCTCAGCCGCGAGCGTGCTCGCGGCGAGCACCCGGCCGTCGATGAGGGCCATCAGCACCGCGGCCCGGGCCGGCTCGCCCATCAACGCGGCAACCGGGGCGATATCCGCGTCCCCTGCCACCACAGCGTCTCCGAGCATGCCGGCGACGCTAGTGCATACACACTTCGGGATGAAGCGAAGCATCCCGCGACTTGACTGGCCGGGTGGAGACATCGGAGCCTGAGAGCACGATCGACGGCGCCGGCGGCGGGCTCCGGAGGCGGCCTTCCCCCTGGCCGCTCGTGGCGATCTGCGTCGGGTACTTCATGGTGATCCTCGACACCATGGTCGTGAACGTCGCGCTCCCCGCGCTCTCGAGGAGCCTGCACACCTCGACGAGTCAGTTGCAGTGGATCGTCGACGCCTACAGCCTCGTCTTCGGCGCGCTGCTGCTCTCGGCCGGCGCGCTCGGGGACCGCCGGGGCGCGAGACCCGTGTTCCAGCTCGGGATGGCCCTCTTCGCGATCTCGTCGCTCGCCTGCGGGCTCGCCCCCATGACCGGCCTGCTCATCGCTTCGCGCTGCGCCCAGGGCCTCGGTGCAGCTCTCGCGGTGCCGTCGTCCCTCTCGCTGCTGCAGGCTGCCTACCCCGACCAGGCGACCAGGCGTCGGGCCTTTGGGATCTGGGGTGCGGTGGCCGGCATCGCTGCTGGTGCCGGCCCGGTGGTGGGCGGGGCGCTCGTGTCGGGTCTCGGGTGGCGCTCGGTGTTCTTCGTGAACGTGCCCATCGGTGTCGGCGGTCTGGCTCTTGCAGCCCGGTTCCTGCCCTCCCCACCACGCAGGCCCCATGGCACCGACATCGCCGGGCAGCTCGCCTGTGTCGCATCTCTGGGTGGGCTCACCGTCGCGCTCATCGAGGCTGGTGCATCGGGCTGGGCGTCTGCGGTGGTGGCGACCGGCTTGGCCGTGTTCGCCGTGGCGGGAGCCGCGTTCATCGCCATCGAGCACCGGGTGAGCAGTCCCATGCTGGCGATGGGGCTGTTCTGCTCGCCCACGTTCTCCTCGGCCACGGCCGTGGGGCTGCTCATCAACCTCGGCTTCTACGGCGAGCTGTTCGTCATGAGCCTCTACCTCCAGCAGATCCGGGGCTTCACCCCGCTTCGCGCCGGGGTGGCGCTCACCCCCGAGCTGGCCATGGCGGTCGTCGGCTCGGCTGCCTCGGGGAGGATCACGGCCCTCTTCGGGCCAAGGCTTCCCATGCTTGTCGGTCTCGTCGTGGGCGGCGCGGGCCTGGCGTGCCTTGCCCTCTTTGGAGCCCACAGCTACTACTGGGAGCTCGTCGTGCCGTTCATGGCCGCCGGGCTCGGCATGTCGCTCGTGATGCCGGCGGCCACGACGGCAGTCATGGAGGCAGCACCACCGGAGCGGGGAGGGCTCGCCTCAGGGACGCTCAATGCTGCTCGTCAGGTCGGCGGCGTGATCGGCGTCGCCCTCCTCGGGACCCTGGTCGCCTCCCGGGGAACCTTCGTCGTCGGCCTGCGCACCGCGATGGCGATCGCAGGCGGGGTGTTCGTCCTCGGGGCGATCCTCACGGTGCTCTTCGTCGAGCGGGCCCATCGGGCCATGTCGACCATGCCGGCGGATCCTTCTCCGAGCAGCTGGCGAGGTATGCCGGACCACACCGGCGTGGTGCCGGGGCGCCGCCGGCCGCCGCCGGGCACGTAGCACCGATCAGTGCGGATCTTCGTAGCAGGCCCAGCGCTCGGGGTGTCGATGTGCACGACTGTGTCAGCGGCCATCGAGAATTCCCCGTAGGCGGTCACGAGAGCTCCCGGCTGGTGGCCACCAGAATACCCGGCTGGTGGCCACCAGATCTCCCCGGGACGTCTCTTATGACCGTGTCGTTGGCGACCTCCTTCCCCGAGGCGGCGCGGACGAGTCGTCCTCAGTAAGCGGGACGACGCCGAGTCCGGCGGTCGCTTGGGCGAGCCGCACCGACTCCCCGCTCGTCACGCAGAGGTGGGCGTGGTGGAGCAAACGGTCCACTGTTGCGGTCGCCAAAGTCTTGGGCATCAGCTCGTCTAAGCCCGACGGGTGCAGGTTCGAGGAGACGGCGAGGCTCCTGCGCTCGTAGGCAGCGTCGACGAGGCGGTAGAGACCCTCCGCCGCGTCGGGGCTGACGGCTAAGAGCCCCACGTCATCAATCATCACCAAGTCGGCACGCAGCACCTTGGCGATTGCCCGTGTGACCGAGTCGTCAGCCCGGTGTGCCCGCACGAGCACGCCGAGGCCCTCCAGGCTGAACCACGAGACCCTGAGGCCGGACTCGACGGCGAGCTGGCCGAGAGCCTCGAGCAGCATCGTCTTGCCGGTCCCAGACGGTCCACACACCACGAGGTTCTCCCGGCGACGGACCCACTCGAGGGTGCGCAGCGCTGCCTGGGTAGGCACCGGGATCGAGGACGCGGCCTCGTCCCAGGTCTCGAAGGTGCGTCCCGTCGGAAATCCTGCCTTGGCGCGCCTCGCTGCGAGCCCGGAGCGGTCCCGCCCGGCTGACTCCTCGGCGAGGAGAGCACGCAGGACCTCGGCAGGCTCCCAGCGCTGGGCCCGGGCGGTGGCGAGCACCTCGGGGGCTGCCCGGCGGATGTGGCCCAGGCGCAGGCGGCGCAGCATGGCCTCTAGGGCCGCGTCCAGTGCTGGGGCCTCGGGCGTCCTCATGACGTCACCACCGCACAGAGCCGCTCGACCAGCCGCCTGCAGTCGTCCTCGAGTGCCTGGAGCTCCCAGATGCCGGGCCGGCCCGAGGTGGCGAGGCGACTGAGCAGGCCCATGACCTCGAGTACGTCTGAGGTCGGGACCGTCACCGCCGGCTGCTGGCAAAGCGGCCGGTAGCCGGCCGCCTCGACCATGACGCTAGAGACCCGCCTAAGCGACGAGACGAGGACGTCGTGGGTGCGCTGCCCGTGAGAGGCCACGCTCGCGTAGGTGGCGAGCGGGTCTCCGGCGAGCCAGTCGGCGAGGTAGGCGCACGTGCACTGCGCCTCGGCGAGCTCGCCGAGCTCGATGGGGAGGTAGAGCTCCTTCGGGGCGTTCATCGGCCGAAGCTTTCCCACGAGGCGGTGCCGGGCTGGAGGCTGTGGGCCTCGCCCGCCTGTCTCGCCGGCCCGGGCCGGGCGCTTGCTTGGTGCGAGACGATGGCCTCTACGTCGCCCTCGCCGAAGCGCCCGCAAAGCGCCGCTTCGTTCAGAGCGAGGTCGACCGGGACGGCTCCGATGAGCTTCGCGAGCGTCACGGCCTCGGCCATCTTGGCCCGTATCCTCGTCACCCCCGTGGCGCCTGCCTCGGTCAGCCACAGCGCAGCCCCAGTGCCGATGGCGAGGAACTCCGCCTCGGCAGGGTTCTTGGCGACGGGCGTGCGATTGAGGGGCGTCTCTGGTGCCGGCGGGAAGTGGGCCGGGTCGATCCTCGGGTTCCCGGGCGTCGTGAGCTCGTGACGGGCCACCTCCCTCGGCCCGGTCGGCCCGACGTGGGTGATCACCACCTTCGTGCCCTCCATCCGGACCCACACCGCCTCGCCGGCAAGCCCGAAGGGCGCGGAGTACAAGCACCAGTCGAACTGCACCATGGGGCTCTCGATGCCAACCACCCTCGCCACCCCGAACGCACTGACATAAGGGTGGGCAGGCAGGGCGTGTAAGCGGGGACGCTCCTCTGTAAGCATCTCTGCTGGCACCCGCCTCGTCACGCGGTGGACCCGGCCGTTTACCTCCTCGCAGAAGGCCTCGCAGGCAGCCTCGAGCGACTCCCAGCTCTCATAGGCGGCTAGCAGGTTCGCCTCGGTCGGCACCAAATCGGCCTTCGCGAGCTTGACCGTCGATTCCGAGCCGCCCTTCGAGGCGGGATCCGCCGGCACACACGTGAGTATCGTCAGCCCATAATGGGTGGCGGCTGCCACCATCTCGGGGTTGCGCACGGGGATGCGGGCCACGTGGTCGATGGTGACGGTCCGCTCGTTGTCGGTGAGCCCGTAGGTGGGGCAACCCTCGAAGCGCCGGAGCGCCGTGTCGATGGCGCCTATTACCGTGGGCAGGGTCTTGTCCCTGATGGGGATCACCACCCGGAAGCGGCTCCAGGCGAGCCATGCGCAAAAGAGCACAGCCTTGGTCCCTGCTACGAGCGGCCCGTCGCCATAGTCGAACTGGAAGAACAGGCCCGGTTCTGGGACCCAGGGCCGGTGCACCCGGCGGTGGCCCTTCTGCCAGGCCTGACGGGCAGCTGCCACGGCGCGTCGAGTCGTGCGCTCCGAGCCGGTGTAGCCCATGGCCCGCAACTTGTCGTGGGCCACGTCAGCACGCAGCTTGCCCTTCGACGCATCGATCCACTCTTCTAGTTTCGGAGCGAAGTCGTCGATGAGCTTCGAGCGATCGAGCGACGGCGCGACGCCGAGGGTGCCGACATCGCGCTTGTCGATGATCCGGACGACGGTCTTGCGGTCACAGCCGGCAAGCTCCGCGGCCGAGCTGTGGCATCGGGTGAGGTCGTAAGCCTCCAAGATGTTCATGATCTCCTCGTCATTCTTCATGGGGTCCCTCCTTTGGACCAGGTGCTCTGACACACCGATTGTCCAAGGAGGGACCCCACCGGCCGGGGATCACCGGCCGGCGGTGGTTCGATGAACGGGAGATCTCGTGGCCGCCAGCGAGGACTTCTCGTGGCCGTCAGCGAGGACTTTCGTGGCCGCCTACTGGGAGATTGTCATGGCCGTCCACATGACTGGGAGCTGAGGGGGGTGGAGGCCGAGGCTCGTTCTCCACCCCCGGTCCACCCGATGATCCACCCGTGCTCCGATGTGCCGGGGGCCTCTCGAGCAGACGATGGAAGCATCTCGTCCACTATGTCAGGAGGCGTCATGCCCACAAGTGTTTGGGTGATCACCCTGGTTGTTCTCGGAGCGGTGCTGGAGGCCGACCTCGGTTACCGCAAGATCAGCTGGTTTCGGGTGCTCCGTCCGTTGGTGCCCGCCGTCGCTATCGTCCCGCTGTACCTTGCCGTGGTGCCGACGTCCGGCAACAACCTTGCCCTCCAGGGCACCGGTGTCGCTATAGGGGTGATAGGGGGCTTGGCGTGCCACCTCTTCATCTCGGTCCACTTCGACCCCGCCAAGGGCACGAGGGGTCGGCCCGTTAGCCGCACCGGGCTCGGCTACGCCCTGTTCTGGGTCGTGGTCTTCGGCGCCCGACTGGCGTTTATCTACGGCTCGTACCACCTGTTCTCCCGCCCGCTCGGCCAGTTCTTGGTCGCCCACCAGCTAAGCATCGCAGGGCTGACCGACGCGCTCATCTTCATGGCCCTCGCCATGGCCTTGTCCCGAAGCGCGCTGCTCGGATGGCGGGGACTAGCAGTCCGCCATCACCAGCCCGTACGTCCACTCCAGACGGCCTGAAAACGGCGAGCTCGATCGGTGGCGCCCTGCCGACTCCGCTTGTCGTCGTGCTGGTCGTCATTGGCTTCAGCCACGTGCTCTGGCGGCGGATGCGGGGCGAGGCGCTGCAAGCCAAGAGGCTCCTGGCTCTGCCGCTCGTGTTCAGCGTGCTCGGCGTCGTTGACCTCACCGCGCCTACGGCTCCTCACCTCGGGCCGGCCGACGTCGCTGTCTTGGTGGCGGGCGCAGTGGTCTCGGTCGTGTTGGGTGCTGTTCGGGGGGCGACCGTTGAGCTTTTCCCCAGGGAGGGCGTTCTCTGGCAGCGCTACCGGGGAGTCACGGTCCTCCTGTGGGGAGTGCTGATCGCTTCGAAGCTCCTTCTCGCCTTGGTGG
>JAJYWG010000121.1 GCA_021791615.1 Actinomycetes bacterium | reverse complement strand
CGAGCCCAGAGGTCGATGGGTCACGGTCGCCTCAGGCCCACAGCGACGGCGCGGTCGGTGTCCGTGGCGCCCGGCGCCTGCTCACCCAGCGGCGGCTCCAGGTGGTCCTCGGGCTGATCTGGCTCCTCGATGCCGGCCTCCAGTTCCAGCCCTACATGTTCTCACGAGGGTTCGTCGCCAACTTCTTGGCCATGAACGACATGTTCCAGCCCCACGTGATCGCAGCGTCGATCGAGAACATCACGGAGTTCCTCGTTCCCCACGCCGCTGCTTGGAACACCCTGTTCGCCACCACCCAGCTGGCCGTCGGCGTCGGCCTGCTCTTCCGACGCACGGTGAAGCCTGCGCTGTTGCTGTCCTTCGGCTGGGTCCTCGGCGTGTGGGTGGTCGGCGAAGGGCTGGGCGGCCTGCTCACCCCCATCATGGGCTCGCCGCTGGCCGGGTTCCCCGGCCCGGTGCTCATCTACGGGCTGGTCGGTCTTGTCCTTTGGCCGAGTGGCCGGCCGGGGCCAACGTGCGTTGCGAGCGCCGGGCCGCTCGGAGCGCATGGGACCCGGGTCCTGTGGGCGGCGCTCTGGTTCGGCATGTCGATCGAGCAGCTACGTCCCGGCCCTGGTCTTTCGCCGAGCAGCGTCATGACGGTCATCGTGTCCATGAACGAGCCGGGCGAGCCAACCTGGCTGGTCCACCTGGACAAGGTGGCGACGACGGCCATCAGCTCCATCGGGAGCCCCCTGGTCCTGGTCCTCGCGCTCATGGAGGTGACGATCGGAGTCCTCGTCCTACGTGGCCATCAAGTGAAGGCTGCCCTCTGGGCGGCGATCGCGCTCTCGGCCCTCTTCTGGGTCGTCGGCCAGGACTTCGGTGGCATTCTCGCCGGGCATGCCACCGACCCGAGCGCGGGGCCGCTCTACGTCCTCCTCGCCTTCAGCCTCTATCCCCTCGGCACCAATCGTCAGGGAGAAGAAGTCAGCGAAGCGACGGCGGCGGGTGCCGCGATCGAGTCGGCCCCAGTCGAACTGCCCGCATGAGCGGCACGTCTCCGCCCAGTCAATTACGTCCGGCTCCCGTTCCCCTTCGGGATGAGGTGGCAGACACTCGATGGCGAGCAGTCCTCGGGACGGAGTCTGCGCGCCCGAGAGACGAGACCCTCAAGGACCGACCGAGCGTGCTGTAGCTCTACGATTCGCTCGTCGATCTCCCTGCTGCGACGTCGGAGCAGATCAAGCACGTGGGCACACGGCACCTCGCCACGGTCCCGATAGGCGACAATCTCACCGATCTCGCCAAGGCTCAGGCCGAGAGCCTGGCTGGCGCGAATGAACTGCAAGCGCTCGACCACCTCGGGTTCGTAGTCTCGGTACTTGGACGCTGAGCGCCGTGGCTCAGCGAGGACCCCGATCTCTTCGTAGTAGCGGATCGTCTTGACCGGGACCCCGGAACGATTGGCGGCCTCTCCGATGCGCATGTCCTCATGATACCCCCTTGACTCTCCAGTGGGCAGGAGGGTTTATCATCGACTTGGTGATCCACCGGCAACACCCACGGGTCCTGCGAACAGCCACGATGACTGCAGCACCGTGTGATCGGATCAAGTGGCGGCAATGCGCGAAGAAGGAGACGGCATGGGGTGTTGCGTAGATTCATCGGACGAAGAGACCAAGGTGCCGGTGCTCTTCCGTGACCTTCCCGAGGACGTGCTCGCCATCCGTCGGGTCGCCTTCTCCGCACTGCGGCGCGAGGAGCGCCTCGATCCTGAACAGCTGGCTCTGCGTACCGGCCTTGACGACCACGCGATCGACTTGGCGTTGCGCCGGCTCCACGATGCCGGGCTTGTCGAACGAGATAGGAAGGGTTGCGTGGTCGGGATCGCCGGACTCACCCTGGAGCCGACCAGACACCGACTCGTCCTTGATGGCCAGAGCCTGCACACCTGGTGTGCCATCGACGCAGTCGGTATCCCCGCTGCGTTGTCACTCGACGCACACGTGACAACGAGCTGTGCACACTGTGGCGCTCAGCTCACGGTGGACATCGATCGCGGTGAGCCACCTTCGCAGTCATCGTTTCGAGGCTGGCTGCCGCCGACCGATTGCAAGGACGTCCGAGCCGACCTCTGTCCCCTTGCCAACCTGTTCTGCTCGCTTGCGCACCTGGAGCAGTGGCTAGACGGCGCGGGTGATCCCTCGGGCGAAGCAGCCGATCTTGCCCGGTTCGCGGAGCTCGGACGACAGGCGTGGGGCGACCTCGCGCCAAGGGAGAACCAACATGGCTGACACGAGGCGCTACGACCTCGCGATCGTGGGTTCCGGCAGCGCAGCATTTGCAACCGCAATAGAAGCCCGGCGCAAGGAGGTCTCGGTCGTCATGATCGAGCAGGCCACGGTCGGTGGCACCTGCGTCAATGTCGGCTGCATCCCCTCCAAAGCACTCCTCGCTGCAGCAGACGCCCGTCACGTCGCTCTCAACCAGCACTTCCCAGGCATTGCCACCACGGCAGTAGGCGTGGACATGGCAGCGCTCGTCAGTGGCAAGGACGCCATCGTCGAGGCCCTGCGACTCGAGAAGTACGAGGAACTCGCTGGCTTGTACGGCTTCGACATCCTCCACGGCCATGCCCGCTTCATCCCCGGTCCCAGCCTTGAGGTGAACGGGGAGCGAATCGAGGCGGAGCACTACGTCATCGCAACCGGTGCCTCCCCTTGGGCTCCACCCATCCCAGGCCTCGATGAGGCGGGATACTTGACCTCGACGACCGCCATGGAACTGGACCACGTGCCCGCCTCGCTCGTCGTGATCGGCGGCGGCCTCGTCGGTCTGGAGCAGGGTCAGCTCTTCTCCCGGCTCGGTTCCACCGTCACGCTTGTAGTCCGGCGACGAATTGCCCCGGTCGAAGAGCCGGAGATCTCCGAGGCGCTCACCGCCATCTTCTCCGAGGAAGGGATAGGCGTCCGACGCGGCGACGTCGGCAAGGTCGTTCGTGAGAACGGAGATGTTGCCGTCTCGCTCGAATCTGGCTCGGGCCACGAGGAGCTTCGAGCAGAGGCAGTGCTTGTCGCAACGGGCCGTCGGCCCAACACCGCAGACATCGGCCTCGACAACGTCGGCGTCACAGTCGGTGCACGAGGCGAAGTCGTTGTAGACGACGAGCTTCGCACCGCCAACCCACGCATCTTTGCTGCGGGTGACGTCACGGGTCACCCGCAGTTCGTCTACGTGGCAGGAACGCATGGCGGCATCGTCGCTGACAATGCGATCGATGGCGCGCATCGGCGTATCGACTACCGCACCCTTCCCCGGGTGACCTTCACCTCGCCCTCCATTGCATCGGTCGGGATGACTGACGAAGAGGCGAATGCGCAGGGATTCGCTTGCGAGTGTCGGGTGCTCCCGCTCACCCAGGTCCCCCGAGCCATCGTCAACCGGGACACCCGGGGTCTTGCCAAGGTCGTGGCCGGGCGGGGCACCGGCAAGCTCCTCGGTGTCCACCTGCTGGCCGAGGGAGCCGGTGACGCCATCCTCGCTGCCGTGTACGCCCTCGAAGCGGGCTTCACCGTCGCAGAGCTCGCTCGAATGTGGTGCCCGTACCTGACCATGGCCGAGGCCATCAAGCTCGCCGCCCAGGCCTTTACCACCGACGTCGCCAAGCTGTCCTGCTGCGCCACCTGAGTGGCGCTCAACAAGTGGGAAGGAGATCAGCCATGGCCGCACCACCCAGTCGCGCCGGCCGCCCACCGACCGGGCTGGCCGGAGCAGCACCCAGCCGGCGCAGGCGCCGTTGGCTCGGGGCGCTCGCCGCGGTGCTCGTGGTGGTGGGGCTGATGGTGGCCTTGGTCGTCAAGGGCCCGGGCCGGCCGGCAGGAAACCACACCGTCGCGCTGCGCCAGACGGGACAGAAAGCCAGCGCGGTGGTCGGCGGATCGGCCCCGGCCTTCACCGCCACCGCCGTCGACGGCCAGCGAGTCGTCTTCCCGACCGGGCATCCGACGGCAGTGTTCTTCATGTCCGGGCTGTGCCCGAGCTGTGTCGCCGAGGCCCAGACCGCCGCGCAGGTCCAGGCGGCGTTCGCCGGGCGGGCCTCGGTGCTGGCGATCGACGCCGACCCGACGGACTCGGTTACGCTGATCCGCCAGTTCGAGCAGGCCGTTGGCGTGCCGATCCACTATCCCTTCGTCTCGGACCCCTCGGGACGCCTCGTGGAGGCCTTCGGGGCCACCTCGACCGACGAGTGGGCGATCGTGACCGACGCCGCCGGCCGGGTCGTCTACCGTGGGCAGCTGAGCTACCCGGCGCTACGAGCCGCGCTGGTCCGGGCCGGGGCGCCTGCATGACCAGGCTGGCGTTTGCCTTCGGGGCCGGGCTGCTGTCCCCGCTCAACCCGTGTGGGTTCGCTCTGCTCCCGGCCTACCTCGCCTACTACCTCGGGGTGGGCGAGGAGTCTCACCGTCCGCTGCTCGAGCGGGTGTCCCAGGGCCTCTCCGTCGGCGGGGCGCTGAGCGCCGGCTTTGGCGGCGTGTTCGTCCTCGGGGGGCTGCTCGTCTCGTTGGGCCTGCGGTCGTTGATCACGGCTGTGCCGATCGGCGCGGTAGTGATCGGGGTGGTCCTCGCCGCAATCGGGGTGGCCATGCTCGCCGGCCGCCGGCTGGCGTTCCTGGCCAAGCGCCAGCTCTCCCCTGGCCGCGGGGTCGGGTACCGCCACATCGTGGTCTTCGGCGCCGGCTACGCCTTCGCCTCGCTGGCCTGCACCATCGCCGTGCTGCTGGCGGTGATCGCAGTGGCCCTGGGCGCCCACAACCCCGCCCAGCTGGTCGGCGTCTTCCTCGCCTACGGGACCGGGGCGGCCACGTTGCTCGTGGCGCTCACCGTGTCCGCGGCGCTGGCCAAGCAGTCCCTGCTGGCCGGGACGCGCCGCCTGCTGCCCTTCGTCGAGCGGGTCTCCGCCGTGCTGCTCGTCGCCTCGGGGGCCTACCTGGTGCTCACCAACCTACCCGGGCTCAAGAGCACCGCCCTGGCGGGCGACCTCTTCGCCCGGGTGAGCGGGCTGTCCTCCCGCCTGAGCAACCTGGTGGACCCGCACTGGCACGCCTTCTTGCCGGTTGCCGGCGCGCTCGGCGCCCTGGTGGGGATCACCCTCTGGCGCCGTCGGCGGTCCCCGGGCCCGCGTCGTCGAGCCGACAACGCCCAGAACTGTGTGGACGGGATCGACGAGCCGGCGGCACGCTCCCAAAGCGCCGGGATGTGAGGCTTGCCCGCTTCCAAGCACAACATCACCGTCCGCGTCCCGCGTCGGCGGTCGGGCGAGCTCGCGCGAACGTGATGCCGTGGGGGAGCCGGCGCTCGACGCCGTGGGCGACCCGGGCCCGAGATGAGGACCCCGCTCTCCCGGTACCGAACGTCATGCGGGTTTCTGTGGGCGCGGCTCGGGCTGCTCGTTGTCTCGGCACTGGTCGCCATCGACCTCGATGGCCGTCCTGTTTGCCGCACCGGCGTGGCACCTGGGCTCGCCGCGTAGGTGGTGGCGACGACCGCCATCAAACGTGGAGGCGTGTATCCCCGCAGCATCAGCCGTAGGAGAGAAGCCAGCGAAGTACCGGGGTCTGCCTCGCTCGCGGCGGACCCGGCCGAGCTGATTGCCTGACCGGCGCCGCCTCGGATCGGTCGGTGGCCGACTTCCCGTAGTGCTCCTCCTTTTCGACCCTCGCGACTTTTCGTGGCGGAGTAGCTACTACAGTGTATCGGAGGTCGTGCCGATGTCGGTGCAGGCAAGCGACGAGGCCGGCCGAGAGCTGTGCCTGGCAAGAGCAGAGGAAAGCAGTCAGATGAGATGTGTTGGGATGAGATGAGCGATGAAACGATATTTGGACGCTCGCTCCTCGCCGCCGTGTCCCTCGGTGGAGCGAGCCCAACTCCTCTTCGGCACCATCCGGTGCCGCTCAGAGCAAAGAGCGGGAGCCTTCACCAAACCCAAGGCGTGACACCTCACACTGCTGCCCGCGGCGCGCTGAGCACCCTTTGATGGAGGTTGAGCATGCGTCGATTAGTGCTCCGTGTCGCCCTTTGGCTCGGGGCGGTAGCCGTCATCGTGGGCGTCGGCGTGGTACTGGCGCTTGCCTTCGGCCGTCCGACTGTCCGGGTCGAGTCGTCGCGCACGGCACTCGCCTCCATCGACGTGGGGGGCTTCGGCGCCCGGGTGACGTCGCTACAGGTGGTGGCCAACGGGCACTCGGTGCCGGTGGTCGAAAGTGGCGGGGGCACCTGGCCGACGCAGGACTTGGCGCAGGGGGAGCACTTTCGAGTGACGGCGTCGGTGGATGCGCCGTCATGGCTGCAGTGGCTCTTCGGGTCCCCGGTGACGAGCAGCCTGCACGTACGAACGCCGGAGCCGGCACCGACGGCGACTGTGTCGGTGGCGTCGGCACGTCGGATGCTGCCGGTTCGGTTTACCAGTCCCGTGACATCAGTCGCGTACCGGGTGCCGGGCGGGACTGCCCGGACCATCCACCTGGCCCGGCCTGCCAGCATGGTCAAGGTCCCGGTGCCGTGGACGGGGTACTCCGGGACCGTCGAGGTGACGGCAACTTCCCGGGCTTGGGAGCGCATGGCGAGCCGGCCACGCACCGTGTCGTGGTTCATTCCTCCAGTGAAGGGCCAGCCCGCCGCCCTGGCCGTGCCGGCACCAGGAGGCACGGCGGTCTCCTCGCAGAGCCCGGTGACCCTGACCTTCTCCGAGCCGGTGTCCAAGGTGCTCGGCACCAACCGCCCGACCTTGTCTCCCGACGTGCCCGGGCGCTGGTCAGAACCGGACCCCTACACCTTGAGCTTCACCCCGTCGGGCTTCGGCTTCGGGCCCGACACCCAGGTGACCGTTCGCTTCGACCACGCCGTGTCGCTGGTCAGCTCCCCGGCTGATCCCATCAGCACCACGTCCTACCAGTTCACCGTCGGCCCAGGTTCGGTGCTCCGACTGCAGCAATTGCTGGCGCAGCTCGGCTACCTCCCGCTCACCTTCACGCCGGCATCGGGCACAGCCCAACCGACCACCCTGGCGGCCGAAGAAGCCACCGTGTACGCCCCGCTTCGCGGCAGCTTCGCCTGGCGCTGGTCGGGAACGCCGGCGTCCCTGGTCGCCCAGTGGGCGCCGGGCCAGGCCACGGCCATGACCAAGGGTGCCCTCATGACCTTCGAAGCGGCCCAGAACACCTACAACGACACCGTGGAGTACGACACGGTGGACCAGATGGCCACCGCATCGGTGTGGGCGTCGCTGCTGAAGGCGGCTCTGGTCAGCCAGCAGGACCCCTACCCGTACTCGTACGTGTACGTGACCAAGGCTCTCCCCGAGACGTTGACCATGTGGGAGAACGGACAGGTGGTCATGACCGCGTTGGCCAACACGGGCATCCCCGTCGACCAGACCAGCGACGGCACCTACCCGATCTACCTCCGCTACACCTCCCAGGTCATGCGGGGCACCAACCCGAACGGCACGCCCTACGCCGACTCGGTGTCTTGGGTGAACTACTTCAATGGCAGCGATGCCGTGCACGGGTTCGTCCGTGCTTCCTACGGGTTTCCCCAGAGCCTGGGATGCGTGGAGCTCCCGCCCGCTACCGCCGGCGCGATCTTCCCTCAGTTGATGGTCGGCGATCTCGTCACGGTGGCCGGCTGACCTGTGGCTGCGCAATCCTACGGCCTGCTCTCGGTCCGAGAGCGCAAGCTGCGTCGCGAGCTGGAGCGTCGGGGCGCCCTTCAGACGAGCTGAGATCCGCGGCGCCGTGCATCCCGCAGCCACCAACACGGCACCGAGCCGGGCGGCAATGCCGACCGTGCAACCGGGACCGTCCGAATGGAGCCCTCGATGAGCGCCAAAGGGCACTGCCTCCTCGCCGCCGTCTACGACCGGGGCGGATCAGCTTGATCAGGCGGGGGCATGCGGCCCGCAGACCCATCCATGTGAGACGTGCGCTCAGGCCCGCACGTCACTATCGGCGTCCCTCATCGACGCCAACGGCCGGTCGGGCACGAGTGAACCCGATGCCGTCGCTGAGCCAGCGCTCGGTGCCGTGGGCGACCCGAGCCCGAGATCAGCGCTCCCGGTAGCGACCAGGACGCTGTCGTCCAGCCGAAACCGCCCCAGGGGAGGCCGTATCGCCGCCCGGTCCCGCTCGCGCCACGCACCTGAGCCGCAAGGGACCCGACACTAGGAGACCAGACATCCAAACATGAGGAGACCGCGATGCACCAGGCCCGACCGACCGACGGGCTGTCCGGGGACGGGGAGCCCGGTTCGCCGCGGCTCCCCAGGGGCGCGCCCAGTGGGATCGTCGGACGCGGCGTCTTGACGCGCCTCGGGCTGTTTGCCCTCTCAGCCGTAGTCGCCATCGCTGCTGGCCTGGCCACCAGGGTCCGCTGGGGTACGGAGCCCACGGCCGAGCTTGTCGCCCTGCTCCTTCATGTCGGTGTGCTGGCCATCGGGGTGGGTGGGATGCTCGGTGTCGTCCCGCTGCCCCGCGGCAGGCGGTCCGGACTCGGCCTGGCCCTGATGGCGACGTCGATGCTCGTCCTGTTCGCCGCACCGGCGTGAAACCTGGGGCCTCTCGCCACGACCGGGTTCCTCGCCGCGTTCGTGCCCGGGCTCTGGCTCGTCGCCGGGCCCTGCGACGGCCGGCGCAGGCGGGCCACTCGCTCGCCGTCGGAGATCCCGGCCCTTCCGGGGAACGGCCCACCGGCTCCGGCCGGGCCCGCCACGTAGGAGGCGGCGATCGCCGCCTCCCGGCGGGGAGCGGAGAAGACAGGGAAAAGACGAAAGCAGCGGCAGCGGACAGGGGGCGTCCCAGCGCAAACGCAGCGAGCACCCGGCTCATGGCACAGCGGTCGGGCTGGGAGCTCCGCCAGGAGCCGGTGCGGGCGAGCCGTGGCTTGACGAGGACGCAGTCTCCTTCTCGGCCTTTGCCAGCGCGGCCTTTGCGGCCCGGGCGTCCGCGGCCGGGGGGCCAAGGGCCAGGAAGTGGCGCAGCTCGGCCACCGCCGCTGTGGGGTCGCCGCTGGCGAGGTGGGTGACGCCGAGGAGCAGGTAGGTGCTGGCGTAGGTCGGGTCAGCTCGGAGGGCGGCTTCCATCGAGGCGATGCCACGAGCCAGCAGGGACTTGTTCCCTGAGGCGGCGCCGGAGCTGGCGACGATCCAGCCCCAGTACGCGAGCGCTTCGGGCTCGTCGGCCTGGGCGTTGAGCACGGCCTGGAAGAGCTTGAGCGCCTGCAGCTCGTTTCCTTTGACGAGGGCGTCTTGGGCGTCGACCAACTCGTTGCCGATCGCGGGTGGGAGCGAGCCGGTGATGGTCTGGGTGGGCAGGCGATTGCCGGCAGAACCGTCCACCATGAACCCGGCGCCGAGCGCCACCGCTGCCACGGCTGCCACGGCCAGCGCCCGACGGGCCCAGCGGCGTCGTTCGCTTCGCTCCCCCCGCCGAGGTTCGCCGACGGCGGGAGCTTCTTCCTCGGAGACAGGACCATCGGCGAGGGTGGACAAGACGTCCACGGCCCGGCGCTCGTAGCTCGTTCGCAGGGCCAGGTAGTCGGCCTCGGTGAGATCCCCGGCCGCCCGCTCTTCCTCGAGGTCCTCGAGGGAGGCGAGGAGAAAACCTCGCTCGTCGGCCAGGCCGATCCTCTCCTCGTCCACAGGTTCTCCTCAGCCCTGGCGTGCCCGTTCGAGCAGGGCGCGCTCCTCGGCGCTGAGCGGCGCGACCGCCCGGGGCCGCCAGCGGCGGAACGCCACCGCCAGTCCGCCCACGGCCGCCACCACGGCGGCCACCGGCAGCACCCACACCAGCCCGGTCAGCCCGCCCGCCGGTGGCCGGAGCAAGATGCCCGGGCCGTAGCGACTCTCCAGGTAGGCCTCGATCTCCCCCTGGCTCTGGCCGGCGAGCAGGCGCTGGCGGATCGTGGCTCGCACGGCGGCTGCCGTCTGGGTCGTCGAGTGATCGGCCGTCTCGTCCTGACAGGAGGGACAGCGCACCTGGCTGGCGATCGCCGCCACCTTCTGGTCCAAGGTGAGCGGGTGGCCACTCGCCAGCGCGTCGTAGCCGAGGGTGCCGCCGACGGCGAGGACCATGACCAGCCACACGAACGCGAGGCCCAACCGGCGCCGTGGAGCGGAGCCAGCGGGCGGGTCGGCTGGGTCGGCTGGTTCGGGCATCTCACTGCGATCCGGTTGCGGCCAGGACGGGCGGCTCGGCCACTGACGTGCCTCCGGGGGCCGACGCCGGCGCGGTCGGCCGGCGCCGACGGCCGGGGAAGGCCGCCAGTGCCGCCCCGAGGCCCATGATCCCCCCGCCGATCCAGATCCAGACGAGGAGCGGCTGGACGACGACGCCGATGACGGTCGGGCCGTGCCCGACGGGGCTCGAGTCGAGGGTGAGGTAGACGTCTTGGGTAGGCCCCGAGACGATGGCCGGCGTACCGATGCCTTCGTAGCCGAAGTTGAACACGCTGACGGCGGGGGAGATGACCGGTCCGCCATCGAGGCGGAGCCTCGCCTCGATGGCGCTGCGGTTGGAGTAGTGGCGGGTGCGGGTGCCGAGGTAGGTGACGCTGTGCCCGTCGAAGCGGGCCGTCTGGCCCGGCCGCAGGCTGAGCTGGCCTCGCTGGCCGTAGGCGGCGCTGGCGGCGATGGCGACCGCGATGATCGCCACCCCGAGATGGACGACCATCCCGCCGTTCACCCGGCCGACCAGCCCCCGCCAGCCCTTCTGGCGGGCCGACAGG
>JAJYWG010000312.1 GCA_021791615.1 Actinomycetes bacterium | reverse complement strand
CACCGCACTCGCCCGGCGCTACGTGGCCTGGCTCGACGAGCGCAGCGCGGACGCCCCAGAAGCTGCCCAACTCGCGGCTTGACAACGATAGGAGCATCAACTGTTCGCAACCCCCGCATCGAACCCGGCGGTGCCGCCTGCAGCGAGCTCGGAGCGTGGTGGAAGGCGCGCTTCCTTTGGGTCTCCGGTTGCGCCTAGCGTGGAGACATGAACGCAACACAAGTCGTTTCGACTACCGCTCCGGCCATCTACTCCCTTGGATCTGCGTACTACTTCGCTCCAGAGACGCTTCAAGTTGGCAAGGAGGCGGGCCTGGACGGGTTTCGGTTCTATTTCTTGGGTCGAGGGGGCGTCCTCGGCGACGTCGAGGCTCCGGTGATCGCGAGTGCCTTCGGCTATTTCGAGCCGACCCTGCTTCAGGGCATGTGGGACTCCGCTCGAGAAGTGATGAGCCCACGTGAAGCCGCTCGGCTGCATCTCCAGTGCGCACATCGCTACGGGCGGGCGCACTTCTCGCAGGTGGGTGGCCTCGACGATTTCTGCGCCGCTGCCGAGACCATCGTGGCAGCTGCCGACCCGGCTGGCCTCGCGCTCTTTGCCGGGTACGCCTCCGAGCCGTTGCCCGAGGATCTCCCGGCTCGTGCGATGCAGCTCGTAGCTGTGCTGCGTGAACTGCGAGGCAGCGCCCACCTTCTTGCGGTTGTCGCGTCAGGTCTGGCCCCCAAGGCGGCGCACTACTTGAAGCGCCCGGGCGATTTTGGCCTGTTTGGATGGTCGGATGACGACGTACCGCAGGTAACCGATGACGACCATCGAGCGATGGCTGCGGCAGAGGAGCTTACCGACCGTCTCGTCCGAGTCCCGTATGAGGCTCTCGATGGGTACGGTCGCACTTCGTTCGTCACCGGCGTCGAACGCATGGAGGCGGCACTCGCCGTGGGGGAGCCCTGAACCGCGAGCTTCGGATCGCGCCTCCCCATCACAATCCCTGGATGGATCGGAGTGGCCGGCGCAGCAGTGACTGGCAACGCAACTGAGAAAGCCGCAGTGGCGTCTTCGCCAGCGTCGCAGGTCTAACGCACGGCGAGCGGGTTCAAGGGCGAGCCCAGACCGCCAGTGAATGGAAGGGGCGTCGCGTCCAGGAAGAACGTGTAGCGCCCGTCGGAGGCGCATGCCTCGGACAACTCGTCGAGCACCCAATTCTGTCCTTGGGTCATACCCATTTCCACGAGGTGGAGGAGATGGACCGGGAGGTAGATGCCCTCGTCTTCGCCGGGGAACACCTCGAGAGGGAGGGTGTCCGTCGCGACGGCAGCGACGTCACGAGCATGGAACCACGGCGCGGTGCCCATCGTGAGCCCAGGGCTTGGCCACGTGTACGCCGTCAAGTCGCGGTGTCGCCGTCGTGGGGAATCATCCCCTGTGAGTGCCAAGTGGACCATCTGTCCGGTGCGCACCAGGACGACGTCCCCTGGTTCGAGTGACACCGCGGCCAGGTCCAATGCCGCGTCGAGGTCGTCGGGCGTGATCGCGTAGCCAGGTTCGAGCACCGGCACACCACGGGCCCTCGCGACGTCCAGCAGGACACCTCGGCTCACCAGAGTTCTCACGAGGTGGATGCCGCAACGGCCTGCCCCCGCCTCGGTGACAGAGGTCGATGGGAAGCCGTTGTAGATGTGACCTCCGTAGCTGGCGTGGGCAAGGGCGTCCCAATGGGTAGCGCACTGAAGCGCCATGTCCACCACGTCCTCGCTCGCACGTATCCACTCAGGATCACTGCTGAGGGGGGAGTCGACGGCGATCATCGTGCGATGTGGGTTGCTCCGACCAGGTACGAATCCCATCTGGATACCTTCAGACTCCGACAGCGGAAGCCCAAGAGGGTATGCCCGGCCGGTTCGGATCGATGCGGCCGCTCGTCGGCGTGCAGCGTCGTCAATGAGGTTGAGGGTTCCGAGCTCGTCATCGTCTCCCCAGCGCCCCCAATTGCGCACTTGCCTGGCAACCTCGGCAAATCGCCCTGGCACAGCCACGCCGCGCACTGTAGCGGTACGTGCCGACGAGGCGCCCGCCGACGCGGTACGTGGTGCTCGACCCGGGACGCGGCGTGGCTCCAAGCTCCAGTCACGTCTCCCGCCCCGTCTCCACTCGCGCGCCCGCCGCCGGGTCCGGAGTCAGGGCCAGAGGATGCTCTGTGGTTCGGAGTACGCCAAGAGGCCGTAGTCACCGCCGTCGCGGCCGACCCCGCTCATCTTGAAGCCGCCGAACGGTGCGTCGTGGTTGCGTTGGGCGGTGTTGATCCCGACGTGGCCGGCCTGGAGCCGGGTCGCCACACCGAATGCCCGCGATCCGTCTTTGGAGAACACGTAGTCGTACAACCCGTAGGGACTGTCGTTGGCGATGGCGACCGCCTCGTCGTCGTCGTCGAAGGGGATCATCGTGATGACCGGGCCGAAGATCTCCTCGCGGGCGACCGTCATCGAATTGTCTCCGGTGACGAGCGTTGGAGCCACGTAGAAACCCTTGCCCATCGCTGGACGGTCTCCGCCGGCCACCACCTCGCCTCCTTCGGGACCGGCAGTGCCGACGTAGCCTTCGATCCTGTCTCGCTGGGCAGCCGAGATCACCGGACCGACGATCGTTCGCCTGTCAGTTGGGTCGCCCACGACAAGGGAACCGGCCATCGCCGCGAGGCGGTCACGCACTTCGTCGAAAACGCTGCGATGGACCACCGCCCGGGTGGGAGCCGTACAGATCTGTCCAGAGTGGAACGTCCACGTCGAGCTGATGCACGTGACGGCAGAGCTCAGGTCGGCGTCATCCAGCACGATGCACGCCCCCTTACCCCCGAGCTCGAGCAACAGGCGCTTCATCGTCCGCCCGGCCGCCTCCATGATCTTCGTTCCTACTCCGGTGGACCCGGTGAAGCTCACCATGTCGACCTCCGGTGAGTCGACGAGAGCGGCAGCAGGATCGGGACTTGCCGAGGTGACGAGGTTGACGACGCCGGGAGGAAAACCCACCTCGTCCAAGATCCTCACCAGTTCGACGACTGCGAGTGGATCTTGGGGCGCGGGTTTCACCACCACGGTGTTCCCCGCGGCAAGTGCCGGTGCCACCTTGCCAGCCATGTTGACCATTGGGAAGTTGTACGAGGTCACGCAGGCGACGACGCCGACGGGCTGCCGATTGACCATCCCGCCGATGAGACCGCCTGGCGCCAAGGGGGTGGCACCGACCGCCTGGGGGAGCAACGGCGTTCGCAGCACCCGCGAGGGGTCGGCCGAGTAGTGCTGGAACCTGACTGCGGCCTGAGGAACCTGCAGACGGGCACCGACGACGGCCGTGGCCCCGGTCTCGGCGATCACCAGAGGCAGGAGGTCGTTCGCCCGTTGTCTGATTGCGTCGGCAGCCGCTCGCAGGAGGGCCGAACGCTCCTCGATCGAGGTCGACGACCAGCTCGGCAGTGCGGCGCGCGCAGCCGAGGCAGCGGCAGCGGCTTGTGTCACCGTCGCATCGGGTGCGGTCCCGACGACTTCCTCGGTTGCGGGGTTGATGACGTCGTAGGTACCCCCCCCTGCCTCGACCCATTTCCCGCCGATGAGCAGCAGGCGCTCGTCGCGCCTGATTGGAGCATCCATGTTGACCTTCCTTCGGTTTCCAGTGCCGGCTCTCCCGCCGGCCACGCCGCCCGTCACGCCGCCGGCCACGCCAACCGCTCTCTTGCTCACCACGCGCCGCCAGAGACCCACCACCAGCAACGCGCCATACGCCCACAGGCCATCTCATCTGACGGTGCGTCACATTCTGATCGTCCTGCGCAGTGGGCGCCAATGCGCTTCGGTCCGCTCGCTGATCTCGTCCACCTGCCGGTCTCCCAAGAAAGCAATAGGATCATCGTCCTTGCCCACCCGAGACGACACGACGCCAGCACCAGCACCAGCACCAGCACCAGCACCAGCACCAGCACCAGCAGCTCCAGCACTCCTGGTGCCGGTGCCCGACGAGGAGTCAGCCGGATTCTGGGAGGGGACCGCTGCTGGTGAGCTCAGGATGCAGGCATGCGGTGAGTGCGGCCGAATGAGGTTTCCCCCCCGAGTGATGTGTCCGTGGTGCCACTCCACGTCTCGCCGTTGGGAGGCGGTCTCGGGACGGGGAACGATCTGGTCGTTCGTCGTTCCGCACCCCCCGCTTCTCCCGGCGTATGCGGAGCTCGCGCCGTACAACGTCATCGTGGTGGCGCTCGTTGAGGATCCCACGTTGCGCCTGGTGGGAAACCTGGTCACCCGCCCCGAAGGGTCCATCGGCGAGATTGATCCGAGCACGATCCGCATCGGCGAGCCGGTAAAAGTCGTGTACTCGGAGCGGCCAACCACTGGTGGTGCGGCTATCGCCATGCCCCAATGGGTGCGAGACACGACCGACCACCAAGCCTGAGCTGCCGCACCCGTTTGCCGCGACGGCGCTCGCCGCACCCGTCCGCCGCGTCGGCGCTCGCCGCACCCGTCCCGAACCGGCACTCAGGAGAGGAGCGGTCCCACCGACGAGCCAAACGCCGCGATCTGGTCGCAGCACTCATCGGCAGTTCGTGCCATGAAACGCACCTGGAGGTGGGAGACACCCATCGCGACCAGCTCGCGCAGGGATGCCGCAACCTCTTCGGGACCGCCCCGCAAGACGTAGCGCGGCTGGTCCCACCCTGCATCGCCGCCCGTCCCGTGACCGACCAGGTAGATGGGCTCGGCAATGGTCCCGATGTCAATGGGCGCTCCGTCGCGGAGCTGGTCTCGCCACCGGCGGAGCAAGGAGATCTGCTCGGGGAGATCGGCCCGCCGGGTGCCCTGGGGAAGCCACCCGTCACCGAAGGCAGCGGCCCGGCGGATGGCTGGCCGGCTCGATCCCCCGACCCAGATGGGGGGGCGAGGCTGCTGGACCGGGCGGGGGGCGAGGCCCATCTTCGACACCGGCCATCGGGGTCCGGGGAGCTCGGGGAATTGCTGGGTGAAGGCCAGCACCAACGCCTGGATCGCTTCGTCGAGGTGCCGGCCGCGCTCGGCAAACCCACCAGTGAGGAGCTCGTACTCCTCCGGCACGTGGCCGGCACCCACCCCGACGACCAAGCGGCCACCGGAGAGCACGTCGAGGGTCGAGAGCTCCTTGGCGGCCCGCAGCGGGTGGCGCTGCGCCAGGACGAGGACGTGCGAGAGAATGCGGGCTCGAGCCGTGATCCCCGCCAGCCACCCGAGCGTGGCGGTGGTGTCGTACCAGACAGTGCTCATCGCGCCGGCCAGGCGTTCGGGGATCGCCGTGTGGTCGCAGACGCCGAGATAGAAAAAGTCCGCCTCGTCGGCCGTCCGGGCGATCCGGGCCAGCTCGTCCGGTCCTGAGCGGGTCTCCCACTCGGCGGTGTAGAGCGTCGACTGCGACTGGATCGGGAGCTGCATCCCGTACACGGCTTGGCCTTCGGGGACGATGCTCACGGCCTCCATGGGTCCTCCATTGGTCCTCCTCGTCCTCGGTTTGCGCAGTCGGTCAGTAGCGAGCCGCGACTTCCTCGGCCAGGGCGCGAGGGGAGTCGAGCGACGCCGCGAGCACACGGGTTCGCATCAAGTAGAGGTGCAGCGGCACATCCCAGGTGAAGCCCATCCCGCCGTGCACCTGGATCGCGGCTCTGGCGTTCCGGTCGGCCGCGTCGGCGGCGAGCAGGGCCGCACCGGCGGACAGACGTCCGAGGTCGCCGGCCCCGGCCCCGTCGGCGGTGACCGCCGCCGCGTGGACGGCAGCTCGCGCCACCTCGGTTCGGACCAGCATGTCGGCGCAGATGTGCTTGACGGCTTGGAAGGAGCCGATCGGGCGTCCAAACTGGTGCCGTTCTTTGGCGAACGCCGTGGCCATCTGGCACGTGGCGTCCGCGAGACCGACCGCGGTCGCGCCGACCAGCACCCGCCATCGGTCCGTCCAGCGGACGGCGGTTGTCGCACCACCGGGTACCGGGTTCCCTTCGGGCAGCACGTCGACAACGGAGAGCGGGGTGAGAGGATCGAGCGGGCGGTCGACCGGCCGAGCCCGGGAGCGAAGCTCTTCGAGGGCCTCGCCTCCCAGCACGGTGAGGCGGAGGCTCGGTTCGACGATGATCAGTGCATGGAGCGAGTCCAAGTGGGCCACGAGGAGCGAGGTGCCCTCGGTGCCGGGGAGAGGGGCGCGCACCGCGCCGACGACCATCGAGCCGTCGGCCGCCCCGGCGCACCAGCGCTCCAGAGCACCCTCGGCACCGAAGACACCAGCCGCACCGGCCAGGTCTCCGGCCAGGTGCGAGGCGACGAGGGGACCGGGGACCAGTCCCCTCCCGAGCTCTTCGAACACGACGGCCGCGTCGGCCAGGCCGAGCCCCACCCCACCTCGGGCCTCGGGGACGGTCAGCGAGAACACCCCGGCTTCGCCGAGCGCTGCCCAGTCGTCGGGGTCGACGACCTGGCGCGCGTCCTCGGCCCGCCGGGTCCGGTCGAGCGGGAACCGCCCGGCCACGATCATGCGAATGAGGTGGGCCAGGGCCTCTTGGTCCTCGGAGAGCACGAAGTCCACTGCCGGCTATCCCTTGGGGAGGCCGAGGACGCGCTCGGCCACGATGTTGCGCTGGATCTGTGAGGTGCCCGCGGCGATGGTCCGCGAGAAGCCGTTGATCCAGACGTCGACCAGCTCGGCACTGCCAGGTCCGCCTTCGACGCGCGGCCACGCCAGGCCGTCCACCTCGGTGCGCGAGAGGCCGGCCGGGCCGATCATCTCCATCCCCAGCTCTCCGAGCCGCTGGCGCAGCTCGGAGTACGCCAGCTTGAACACGCTCCCGCCTGCCCCCGTGGCACCGGCGCGGGCGGCGATCGAGACGTTGCGCCGGACCAACGCCCACAGGCCGTCGAGCTCGGCCCCCAGGCGGCCGATGCGAGACGCCAGCTCGCCTGTGCCACCCGCCTCGGATCGGGCGGCGTCACGCAGGCGGGCGAGCAGCTCCATGGACGCCAGGAGCTCGCCGACGAACGCAGTCCCGCGTTCGAAGCCCAGCGTCACCATCGTGACCCGCCACCCGTCGTCCTCCTCGCCGACGCGCAGCTCCACGGGGATCTCCACGTCTTCGAGGAACAGCTCGGCAAACTCGTCGGTACCGGCGATCGTCCGCAGCGGCCGGATCTCGATCCCCGGGGTGTCCATCGGCATGATGAGCCAGGTGATGCCCCGGTGGCGGGAGTCCTCGGGGCCGGTGCGTACCAGCAGCTCGCAGAGATCGGCCACTTCGGCATGGCTGGTCCAGATCTTCGAGCCGTTCACGACGTAGCGGTCGCCGCGCCGCTCGGCCCGGGTCCTGAGCGAGGCGAGGTCGCTCCCGGCATCGGGTTCGGAGAATCCCTGGCACCAGACCTCTTCTCCCCGCAGGATCGGGGGGAGGTAGCGAGCCCGCTGTTCGGGAGTGCCTTCCACGGCGATGGTCGGCCCTGCATGGAGGAGCCCCACGAAGTTCACCCCGACGTAGGGTGCGCGGGCCCGTTCGAGCTCCTCGACGAAGATGAGCTGTTCCGCAGCGCTCGCCCCGCGCCCGCCGCCCTCGATCGGCCAGTCCACTCCGGCGTACCCGGCGTCGAACAAGAGGCGCTGCCACGCCGTGTCGTACTCCCGGCGTGCGACCCAGTCGTCAGCAGCGGGCTTGGGGCCGAGGGCCGGCACGGTGGTGTCGAGCCACGAGCGCAGCTCGGACCGGAAGCGCTCCTCGGACGGCGTGTCGCGGAGGTCCATCTTGCCGCAGCAGCCCGGTGCCTCAGTCTTCTCGGGCCGGGAGCAGTCTCACGCGACCAGGTCGAGGCCGAAGAGCCGGATCGCGTTGCCCCGGACGATCTTGCGGCGCTGCTCGTCGGTGAGGCCGGCCATCTGGACTTCGGCGATCTCCTTGGTCCGGGGCCAGGTGGAGTCGGAGTGGGGGTAGTCCGATTCGTAGGTGATGTTGTCCTCGCCGATCTCCTCCACCGACTTGAGACCGTGCGCGTCGTCGAAGAAGCAACCGTAGATGTGGTCTCGGAAGTAGGTCGACGGCGGGTTCGGCACCCTGTCGGCCACGCCTCCCCAGCCCCGGTTGTCCTCCCAGACCCGGTCGGCACGCTCGAGGATGTAGGGAATCCATCCGATCTGGCCCTCGGAGTAGGCGATCTTGAGCTCCGGGAAGCGGACCAGCACGCCGGAGAACAAGAAGTCCACCATGGAAAAGGTCGCGTTGGTGTGCGTGAGCGTGGAGCCGACCGCCGGCGGTGCGTCGGCCGAGGTCGACGGCATCTTGGAAGAGGACCCGATGTGCATGTTCACCACCGTCCCGGTCTCGGCACAGGCGGCGAAGAACGGGTCCCAGTAGCCGTCGGGATCGTGCACGCTCGGGAGCCCCAGGAACGGGGGGATCTCGCTGAAGCACACGGCCCGCACGCCGCGGTCCGCGTTGCGCCGCACTTCGTCCGCCGCCAGCCCGGCGTCCCAGAGGGGGATCAGCGTGAGCGGGACGAGCCGCCCGCCCGACTCGCCGCACCACTCCTCGACCATCCAGTCGTTGTAGGCCTTCACGCAGAGCAGCGCCAGCTCCTTGTCCTTGGCCTCGCAGAAGGTCTGCCCGCAGAAGCGCGGGAAGGTGGGGAAGCACAGCGCGGCTTCGATGTGGTTGAGGTCCATGTCCTCCAGGCGCTGCTTCACCTGGTAGGAGCCAGGACGCATGTCCTCGTAGGTGATGCCCTTCATCGTGACCTCGTCGCGCGGCACCCCGACTGCCGAGTCCACCCGCAGCAGGGGGCGCTTGAGCTCCTCGTAGTACCACCAATCAGTGGGGTTCCCCTCGCTCCCGGGCTTGACGGTGAGCTTGCCGCCGAGGAACGTGATCTCCCCCATCGGCGCGCGCACGACCCGGGGCCCGACCTCGGCGTACTTGGCCGGCAGCCGGTCCTGCCACACGTGGGACGGCTCGACGACGTGGTCGTCCACCGACACGATGAGGGGAAGCTCGCCCATGGGAGGGAGCGTAGCGCGGGTCTGACGACTCGTCAGATATGCCACGACAGCCAGGTATCACCCGCCCGTCACGCCGATCTCCGGCCCGCGGGCCGTCTCCCGTGCTATACACGTCGGCGACGCGCCGCCAACCGGGACGCAGTCTCTAGGGTGATCTTGAACGAGAGGTGCGAGATGCGAACGAAAAGGTCGATCCGAGCACGCTGGTGGGCGATGGTCCCGGCGGCGTCGCTGGCCGCAGCGCTGGTCGCCGGGGGAGGGCTGGCTCCGCAGGCCGGAGCCACTCCCGCCCCTTCCTACAGCCCCGCGGCGGCTCCGGTCCCGAGCGGTGCCGGTACCGGCGCCTCGGCCGGGGGCACAATCTCGGCGGTCACGTGCCCGGCCGCGGGGACGTGCCTGGCCGTCGGCACATACCGCACCAGCACAGGAGGCCACGCCCCACTGGCCGTTCGCTACGCCGACGGGTCGTGGACCGATCTCCCCCTGCCCGCTGCGCCCGGCGCACTCACTGGTGCGACAGCGAGCGGGTCGTTGGCTGCGATCAGCTGCTGGGCACCGGACGAATGCGTCGCGGTGGGCGAGTACTCGGGATCCACATCCGGTCACCCCCGTTTACCCCTGGTCATGGAGCTCTCCGCCGCCCGCTGGACGGCCCTGCGGGCGCCGGAGCCCTCGACAGCGGGGACCGGCACACACCAGTACGCGTCCCTATACTCGGTGTCATGCCCCGCCGCCGGTGTCTGCGCCAGCGTAGGCACATATGAGAACACACAGGGGGGGAGCGAGGGCCTGGTCGAGACGTTGACCGCGGGCACCTGGGCACCGACTGCCGTCCCGGGGCCGACAGGGGCCAAGACGGGTGCCACATCGGACGTCTACCTCGCCTCGGTGTCGTGCAGCTCGACGGCGGCATGCGAGGCGGTCGGCTACTACCAGCTCGCAGCGAACGGCTACCCCGGGCTGATCGACACCTTCGACGGCACGACCTGGACCCCGACGGAGGCGCCGCAGCCTGCCGGGGCGGCCACCGCAGCGACAAAGATCACATTCACACTCACATCGGTCGCGTGCCCGGCAGTCGGGTCGTGCGTCGCCGTGGGCCAGTTCCATGACGTGACAGGGACCGGGCACGCCCAAGGCCTCGTCGAGGTCCTCTCGGGAGGCACGTGGACCTCCGCGACGCTCCCAGTGCCGGCGACAGCCGGCACGGGCACGGACCAATTCGCGGAGCTCTACGGGGTCTCGTGCCCCGCCGCCGGCTCGTGCGCCGCCGTCGGCAGGTACAAGAACACGAAGGGGGATACACAAGGGTTGATCGGTGTCCTGTCGGGGACGACCTGGATCGGTCTCGCAAGCCCGCTCCCGTCCAATGCGGGCACCGTGACAACGGTGTACTCCAACCTGGACGCGGTCACCTGCCCGCTCCCCGGCGCCTGCACCGCCGTGGGCACAAGTGGGGGGCACTACCACGGCCTGATCGACACCCTGTCTGAGGGCGCGTGGACGGCGACTGCGGCCCCCGAACCCTCGACAGCGGGCGCCGGGGCACACCAGGACGCGAGCCTCGGATCGGTCGCCTGCTCGGGGGCCACGTGCGCTGCCGGCGGGTACTTCGACAATGCGGCAGGTGGCAGCGCGGGCCTCTTGGAGACCACGGGCACCGCGCCCTCGGGCTACTTCGAAGCGGCGTCTGACGGGGGGATCTTCTCGTTCACAGCGCCCTTCCACGGTTCCATG
>JAJYWG010000217.1 GCA_021791615.1 Actinomycetes bacterium | reverse complement strand
GATCGCCGCAGGAGGGGGGCAGGTGACCGCTGGGTGATGGCTCCTATGACCGATGCCTGGGTGCTGTGGGCCGATGGACATGGTCGTGAGGGCTGGACCGGGGGGCTAACCTCGAACGGTCCCGACGAACCTTGAGGAGGGCGGGTGGAGGTTCACATCTGCACGATCGCAGCGAGGAACTACCTGCCGTTCGTGCGCACGCTGGCCACATCGTTCAAAGAGGTCCATCCCGACGGGCGGGTCTCTGCGCTCATCTTCGACGATGTTGACTGCGTCGTGGGATCCGACGAGCCTTTCGAGGTCCTACGGCTTACCGACCTGGGCGAGGACATAGACGAGCTGCATCGCATGGCGATGATCTACGACGTCACCGAGTTCGCTACGGCGCTCAAACCGTGGCTCCTCGAAGCGCTCCTTGGACGGGGCTCGGACGCCGTGCTCTACCTCGACCCGGACATCCAAGTCTTTTCCTCGCTCGAGCCGCTCGCCGAGGCCGCCGCTACTCACGGGATCGCGCTGACCCCACACGTGGACACGCCGTTCCCACTCGACGACCGCAAGACCGAGGACCGCGCCATCCTGGCTGCCGGCATTTACAACCTGGGTTTCATCGGTGTCGGTCGTACTGCCGAACCGTTCCTTCGCTACTGGAAGGAGCGGCTTCGCCGCGAATGCAGGCTGGACCCGCAGGGCATGCGCTTCGTCGACCAGCGCTGGATCGATTTTGTCCCCGGCCTGTTCGACCACGTGATCGTGCGAGACCCGCAGTACAACGTGGCCTACTGGAACCTTCACGGACGGACGCTGGCCTGGACAGGTGCGGGCTACGAAGTGAACGGTCGCCCCCTCGCCTTCTACCACTTCAGCGGCTATTCACCATTTTCCCCACATCTCCTGAGCAAGCACCAGGGCGACCGCCCCCGGATCCTCCTAAGCGAGCATCCGGATCTCAGCCGCCTTTGCGAGCAGTACGCGGAACATCTGCTCCGCAATGGAGCGACGGCCGATGGCGGCCCAGAGTACGGCTATGGCCGCATGGCCGATGGCACCCCGATCGACCCGATCATGAGGAAGCTGTACCGAGACTGGCTCGAGAAAGCCGAAAGCTCCGAGGCAGTGGCGGGAACGTTGCCACCCGATCCGTTCGACCGAACGGGTGCCGCGGCCCTGATCACCTGGTTGAACGAGCCGCCGGACTCGGTGGGGGACTCCGGGCAGTTGACCCGTTACCTCGCGGCGCTGTACGGCAGCCGGCCCGACCTCAGGGCAGCGTTCCCCGATCCCCAGTGGGCGGACCACGACCGGTTCATGGACGCGGTCGTGGCTGGGTCGTTGAAGGACGACATTCCCGCCGTGCTGGCCCGCAGCCCCGCTCCTCTTACAGGAGGGGCGACGTCCGCTGATCTGCCGGAGGCTGGCAGCGTGGCCGGGGAGTGGGCACCCGGCGACCGCCTTCGGCCTGGCATTGTCGTCGCCGGGTACCTCGAGGCCGAGCTTGGTATCGGCGAGGGGGCTCGACTTACCGTCGACGCGGTGGCCGCCAGCGGGATTCCGTTCACGACGGTCGGCTATCGCGCGACAGACAACCGCCAGCTCCACCCCTTCGCCGTCACCGGTGCACGTGCTCGCGACCTCGACACCAACGTCGTCGTCGTGAACGCCGACCAGTTCGCCCGCTTCGCCACGGAGGCGGGTCCGCGCTTCTTCGATGGGCGGTACACGATCGCCCAATGGGCCTGGGAGCTCGAGGAATTCCCGCGAGCGTTCTGGCCCGTCATCGACCTCGTGAGCGAGGTGTGGGCAGTTTCCGAGTTCGCCCGCTCGGCTATTGCTGCCGCCACAGACAAGCCGGTGCTTGCCTTCCCGCACCCTATCGTTCCGCCGATCGTTGACGACCGTATCGACCGGGCTGCGCTGGGCCTCCCGGAGGGCTTCATCTTCCTCTTCTGCTTCGACCTGTTCTCGGTTCTCGAGCGCAAGAACCCCCTGGGCCTCATCGAGGCGTTCTGCCGCGCGTTCGAGCCCGGGGAAGGACCGACCCTCGTCCTGAAGGCCATCAACGGTGCAAGGTGCCTGAACGAGCTCGAGCACCTTCGCTGGGCGACGAGAGGGCGCAAGGACATCGTCCTGATCGACTACTACCTCGACCACGACGAACAAGCAGCGCTGATGGCGCACTGTGACTGCTACGTGTCCCTCCATCGCAGCGAGGGCTTCGGCCTCACCATGGCCGAGGCGATGGCATTGGGTAAGCCGGTGATCGCAACGGCATACTCGGGGAACCTCGACTTCATGGACGCATCGACCGCATACCTCGTCCCGGCGAGCATGACCTCCGTGCCGGAGGGGTGCGGTCCTTATCCGGTCGGTGCCCAGTGGGCCGATCCTGACCTCGACGAGGCAGCCCGCCTGATGCGTGTTGTGGCCGAGCAACCGGACGACGCCGCTGCCGTTGGGCAACGAGCCCGGCAATCGGTGCTGGCCAACCACAGTGTCGAGCGCCGCGCTGAGTTCGTACGAAGGCGTTTCGATGAGATCCAGCGCAAACGGGCTGCGCTGCTCCAGGCGGACCAGGCACGCGTGGTGCGGGAGCGGTCGCAGCGCAAAAGGTCGGGCCCGCTCGTCGCCAGCGTGCGCTCGGTCGTCGAGCGAGTGACCGGTGCTGACGGGGGTGCCGACCGGCCTGCAAGCTGAGGCGTGGGGGACATCCAGAGCCCAGCACTCCTGGTGTGACCGCGAAGTCCCCGTTGGGCTTCGTTGCTCCTTGACCGCGTAGGCCAGCATGACGGGGGCGCCGAGCTGGAGAGACGGTCGCGGTAGCCAGCTCCTCGAGCAGCCCGGCTGCGTCGGTGGTCCGAGGTGGGGTCCGACCTGCCGGACTGGGCGAGGAGTACACCCCCATGACGCCATCCGCCCGGCGGTGGTGGTGGCGTACCGGCCCCCGGGGGTGGGTCTCCGCCCGGCAGCATGAGGGGTCGCCACCGAGGGGCGGATCATAAGCGCTGCGGACCCCTGTCCAGCAGGACGTCGATTGGATCCACTTCCTCATCCGGCCGGCCCGGGCACCCGACCCCGGTGCCGTCAGCCTCGTTGCTTGGACGCTGCGCCGACAGCGCGGCTCATCGATCGAAGAAGGACCGGCCACACCCCGCTACCCAGGTGTCAGCCGCAGAAGGCGAGGGACGTCGAACCAGACCACGACACCGCCGGAGCGCCGACCGGGTCCGAGGACTGCCGACACATAGCGGAGCGCACCCGCAGGGTTGACGCCGATCGGGTCGATGACCACGGTCGACACATGGTAAATGGTCAGGAAGGTCCGTAGGTTTGCTGTGACGCCAGCGTTGAGGGGTGGGAAGTGAGCGAGGTCACGTGAAGGCCCGGTGGGGCCCGGTGCGAAGGTGGTGTAAAAGATGGCCTGGACTTGTGTCGGCGCCAGCAGGTCGGGGCCAGATGTGGCCTGCCCGTTCGGTCCGGGGACGAACGCATCTCCCCCGATCAGCTTGAACCGCATCCCAGCTTCCACCTGGCCCAGCATTGAGATGAGCTCCGTGCCGATGGGGTAGGGGTAGGCAAGGACGACCGACCCCGAAGGGATGGCATGGACGGCCGAGCTGGCGTAGAAGGGCGGGATGTCGGTCGGCTTGCCCGCGTAGGGGAGCTGGGGGGTGAGGGGTAATAGCGCAATGGCACCGACGAGGCACGTCCGTACGCTGCTGCGAGCTCGGTAGTCAGATCGGGCGTTCGCCCGCCGAGGCCGGTGGTTGCCCGCCAGTAGGTCGAGCCCGATGGCGAGGGCCGCCGCAGCGCAAAGCTGCATGAGGAGTGCGAAGCGGACGGCCAAGACGTCCTGTACTAGGGGGACGTTGTGGATGATCCCCAGCGGGAGCGGTTCGTGCGTGTCGTGGCCGTCGATGGTCAGCGCGGGACCGAGCGCCAGCACGAAGACGACTACGACCATGCTAGAGAAGAAGACCAGAGGGCGCGAACGGCGGAATCGCCACGTGAGCGCGGTCAGAATAGCGAGGAGTGGCAGACCGAGGTAGAGGCCGTTCTCTCCGGGGTTCGCTCCGGTCAGCGAATCGCCCCGTGCCTTGAGAGCTGCTGGGGCGAAGTGCTGGAAGCGCGTTGGTACGACTGGGCCGAGAAGGTCACCCGGGTAGCGAGCCAAGCCCGAGAGGGCATGGGGCGGACCGACGATGTGCTGTGGTCCGAGTACAGCGAACCACAGCGGGTAGGCGAGGACGGCGACGCCGACGAGGGCTGCATAGGCGCTGGCGATGAGCCCGTGCCTCACACGGCTCGCGACCTCTCGTCGGTTGGCGGCAACGAGTAGGACGACGCCGCACGCTGCGACGATGGTCGTCATGACGAGGACCTCTGCCGAGATGAAGTACTCGGCCGCGAGCAGGCCACCGAGGAGGAGGCCAGCACGCCGAGCCGGAAGCCGTTGGCGTACGAGGATCTCGTCGAGCATGGCGAGCACGAGTGGCGGGAGGAAGGAAGCGGTAAGAAAGAGATGTCCTTGGCCCTCGGCGATCATGAACGGCGAAAACCCGTACAAGAGGCCACCTGCGAATGCCGCTCCCCACGAGGTCACCCAGCGGCGGAGGACGAGGCACATCGAGAGCGCTGATGCCGCAAGGGCGAGGGCTAACAGTGCGTCGTAGGTCGTGACCGTACCGACGAGCAACTGCAAGGGGGCGGACACCACCCCGAGCAGCAAGGCCGTCGTGTTGATTGCCAGGTTGACGCCGTGAGGGTAATTCAGCCAGCTGGTGAAGAGGGGGTTCCTGCCGTGGCTCAGTGCGTAGACGGGCCAGCGCAGGAACCAGACCTCCTGCTCTTGGTCCCCGCACGCACACACCGGAAGGCGATTGCTGGCAAAGAGCACGTTCGCATAGGCAAGGACGGCGAACCCGCCATAAGCAGCGGCGATGGCCGACACGACAACCCAGGTTGGCCGGGAGCGATGCCGACCGTGCACACTGCCACTGAGAGGCGGTCGCCCGGTAGCGCTGATCGCACCGTCGGAGTCCGCTCGAGCCGTCGGGCGAGGAGGCAGGAACGCAAGCGGCACGCGGCGACGATACCCGAGCGAGCGTTTGGATCAACGAACCGAGGAGACGACGGCGCCAGTGATGCCCTGAACGATCCGCCTCAGTGAGGTTGACAAGCGCCGGGGCGAACAGACTCCCGCCCAGCGGCGGGAACGGAACCCGCAGGCCTGGGACAGCGACCGTACCTGGCGGGGGGCGACCACTGAGGGCCGGATCGCCAGCGTGATCTGCACCGCCACCGAGTAGGGCATCGACCCGATCGACTTCGGCAAACGGCTGGCCTGTGCGCCCGACCCTGTGCAGGCAGCCTCGTTGCCTGCGCTCCCCACCCTCGTTGCGGCTCAGGGGCCGATGATCGGACGGTCACGTCCCGGTATCGCCTACGTTGGCTGTTCTGGGTCGGACGAGAGCAAGGCGCCTATCATCCTCACTGTGTGTCGAACGCCCCAGGTAGCTCGTTCCACATCGTCCGTGCTGCCGGCGATGGGCGGCTGACGATGGTCTCGAGGATGCATGCATCGCTCCAACCCGTCGAGCTGGTCGGTTGGCGCGTACGGCTGCGGCCCTTGACCGGGGACGACTACCCGGCTTGGTCAGAGGTTCGTCGTCGGTGCCGCGAGTGGCTCGTGCCATGGGAGCCACGGCCTGCTGGCGCACCGCCGGCGCCCGAGGATGCCGCCAGCTTCGCCGTCCGGTGTCGCATGCGCGAGCGGGAGCGCCAACTCGGGACTGGGTACGGCTTCGGCATCTTCGTCGGCGACCGCTTCGGAGGGGAGATCACACTGTCCTCGATCCAGCGAGGACCGTTCCAGCAGGCCTTCATCGGCTACTGGGTTGACCAACAGCTCGCCGGTCAGGGGCTGGTCCCCGAATCGGTCGTGCTCGTCTTGCAGTTCGCGTTCGAGGTGCTCTCGCTGCACCGCGTCGAGATCGCCATCGTGCCGCGCAACCACGCCAGCCGTAGGGTGGTCGAAAAGCTCGGCGTTCGGTCCGAAGGTGTCGCCCTTGGTTATCTCGAGATCGATGGCGTCTGGGAGGACCACGTCCGCTACGCCATGACCTCCGAGGAGTGGCAGGTCCGACGCGGGACGCTCGTTGGGCAGTGGCTCCGCCGGCCAGTCTGAGGGCCAGACTGGGTAGAGCGGACTGACAGTGGAGCCGACAGCGTGGGTGTGGCTCCACGTCGCACTCCGCCGCGCCGAGGCGATCACTGCCACGTTGAGCGCGGCGCCCCTCGAGTAGCGTCCGGCCCGGGGAGACGCAAGGATCGGTAACGAGGTGGCTGTCCTCGGACGCCGTGTTGCAGCGAGTGCTAGCGGATCAGGTGGTTCGGGGAGTGAGATGATGTCCGTACACGCCGCCACCATCGCAACATCGGTGTCGGTCTCCGTCACAACGGCTCGCTGAGCAAGACGAACGTGATGGACAGCAGAGGATGCCCGAACGTGTCAGTACGGTCGTGGACGCGATCGCTGTAGTGGTGGAACGTCAGATTGGAGGGAGGTTCGCCACGGCGTGCGGACCAGCTCCGATCGCGCAGAGGGACTCGCGCGGTCGTTGCTCCGTCGAGGTGTCGAGAGCCGAATGCTGAGCTCGCGTGTAGTAGACGGTTACAGCAGGGGGGCGCCACCGGCCGGCGGAGACCGCCACCGTTCACTAGCTCGAACTGCGTTGCCTGGCGCCACCATCGTCTTTGTGGTGTGGCTTGCCGTAGTCGGATCTCTCACGTTCGTGGCGGCCAAGCTTTCCGGTGTCAGGAACGGTGCGGGTGCCGAGCTAAAGGTCATCGTGGTCTCGTGGGACGCGCACTGGCTGCAGGCAATCGCCCGCTCCGGTTACTCGTGGAACCCACAGCTGAGGACGCCCCAGACCACGAACTTTCTCCCTCTCTACCCCCTCCTCGAGCGAGCGGTGCACGCGGCAACGGGTTTGTCCTGGGTGATCACGGCGCTCGTCCTAAGCCTCGTCCTGCAGTACGCCTTCCTCGGCGTCGTGGCCACGATCCTCGTCGTGCTCGAACGTCCGCCGGAGGGCTCCCCGGCACCGTGGCTCGGAAGGCTTGGGCGACCGTCGTACCTCGTCTTGGTGCTTGCTGCCGCCTACCCGGCTTCTCTCTTTGCTCTTCAGGGCTACGCCACATCACTCGTCATGGTCCTCGAAGCCCTAGCCATACTGGCGTTCGTGCGGCGCCGCACCACGACCGCTTACCTGTGGGCCGGCATCGCGTGCGCTGCTGACCCATCAGCACTAGCTCTACCCGTGGGCATCGCGCTCGCCCAGTGGGTGGCGGCGCGACAGTGGTCCTTCCCTGTCCAGCCTCGGCAGCTGGGACGTGAGCTTCTCGGCGTAGGCGGGTTTCTCGCCACGATGCTCTACTTCGGCCTCGCATTCGACGATCCCTTCGCCAAGCTCCAAGCTGGCCAGGCATGGTTCCCGAGACGTGCGACGGGCCAAGTGCTGGTGAACCTCGTCACCTTCCGGGCGGTCCGGTCCAGTTTCGCAACGTGGGCTCGCGCTCTTCATCACGCTCGGAACTTCAGCTACACCCTGGATGCAGTTGTGCTTGTCCTTCTTGTCGTCTTGGTCACTGTCGTTTGGGCGCGCAGTGGCACGTCGTGGCACGTCGTGGTCCCCGTGGTGGGCATCCTCCCGCTGCTCGTCCAGTCTGCCGAGTATGGGACTGCCTACGGTGTCACGCGGCTCTCGTATCCGCTATGGCTGGCGGTGGGCTTCCACCCGCGGGTCATGCGTTCGCTCGAGCGACATCGGTGGCTCGTAGTCCTGGTGCTGGGCTGCGAGCTGGCTGTCACGGCTGTCTGGGCGCACTACCTGGTCGAGCAGCGGTGGCTCGACTGACCGCGATCCAGGCCGGGCTGTTCACTCCCCTTCGCGGGTAACTGCCCGGGAGTGCCGGAAGAACTGCTCGAGGTCCCGCTCGTAGCGGTAGACGGGTCCTTCGCCCACCGAGCGCCGGAGGTTGTTGGCCCGGGCGAAGCTCCGGACGGTGCCCGCGGTGGTGTACCGGTAGGAGAAGCCGGTCTGAAGGAGGCGGGAGGTGTCGACACCTCGCCCGTAGCGGGCCAGCGCCTCCAGCTCGGCAGGCAGTTCGAGACGGGCGAGGCGCAGGAGCGGGGCACAGGTGAGCCGGGGGGCGATCGGCGACAAGGGCAGCAGATGGGCGCCAGCGAGGTGCGCCACCTCGCTCCACGGAAGCTTGCCCGCCCCGGCCACGTTGAAGCGCCCGGCGATCCGGTTGAGCGTCACGTGCTCGAGCGAGCGGACCACGTCGTCCTCCTCGACGAACTGCACGAGCGGGTCGTAGCCGGCGATCGCCGGTAGCAATCGCCGGCGGAGGTCCGTGCTGATCGGCGTGACGATGTCGCTGCCGAGCACGTTGGCGAACCGGAGCACCGTGACCGCCACGTGCGGATTGTCCTCGGCGAAGTCGTCGACCAGGGACTCGACCTCGAGCAGTGACCGTTCGAGCTGGGTGGTGACCGGAGCGTTCCGCTGAGCACCCTCGTCGAACCATGCCGGATCGCGCGACGAGGAACCGTAGACATGGGTCGAGGACTTCACGACGACGTGGCGCACCGACGTGCCGGCCGCACCGGCGGCGGCCAGCAGGTTGAGCGTTCCGATCACGTTGACCTGGTGCAGTGCCCTCCTCGTAACGGACGACGAGTTGGTGACGAGGAACGTGTGGACCACGGTGTCGACCCGGGTGGCCCTGACGATCCGGTTGAGGATCGAGTAGGTCTGGTCGGCGCGGACGAACTCCGTCCGCTCGAGGGGGACCTTCGGCTCGCCGGTGCCCATGCCGAGCACCAGCTCGACGGAGGGCTGACCCTCGAAGGCCTGGGCCACTCGACCCCCCCAGAAGGTGTCGACCCCGGTGACCAGAACGCGTCGTGCCACGTCGTGCTACCCGAAGACGACGCTGCGTCGTTCCCGCAGCACGTCGTGGAGCGCATCTTGGAGGCGCGAGCGGACCTGTTCCGCCTCGTCCATCACCCGGCTCCTCGAGTAGCGCTCGAGGCCGGGCTCGACGTCGAAGGTGACGGGCTCGAGCACGCGCAGCCGGAGCTTGGCCGGGAAGTAGGTCACAGCGCCGAGCAGCGGGCCGAAGGCGAGCATGTTGGCCGTCACCGGGAAGTAGGGGAGCCGCAGGGCGCGAGCCAGATGGTACGACCGGAAGAGGACCGGCATGGCCTCCTCCGCCCCGACCACGGCGATGGGGATGACGGGAACGCCTGCTCGCATGGCGATCTCGACGAAACCGCCCCGCCCGAACCGACGGAGCCGGTAGCGGTCCGCGTACCGCTTGGAGGGACCCTTGGTGCCTTCGGGGAAGACGAGCGCGAGCTCCTGGCGGTCGTGGAGCAGGCGGTAGGCGTTGTCCGGGTGGGCGGGGACGCCTCCGGTGCGCGACCACAGCGTCCCGACCACAGGGACGGTCCGGAAGAACGAGTCGGCCAGGCCGTAGACGGGACGGCCCAGCTCGCGCTCGATGCCGTGCATGATGACCGGGGCGTCCGGCGGGATGGCTCCGGCATGGTTGGCCACGAGCAGCGCCCCTCCTGTCCGCGGGATCCGCTCGAGCCCCTCCCACTCGACACGGAACCAGTAGCGGTAGACGGGATCGTAGAGGCGGCGGGCCAGGGACCGCACTCGCTCGGAGCGACCCCATTCGTCGACGTCGGACAGGCGTGGGGCGTCGGCTGCCGCCGGTCCGGTCGGCGGGACGGGGACGGGGAGCGAAGCGGAGCCCGTGATGCGTCCCTTGGTCCCGCTCCGGGTGACCCCGGGCCCGGCGTCGACGGGTCGACCGGCGCTGGAGGGTGCCGCTGGTTGCGTGCTGCCGAGGTCGGCTGCGTCGGCGCCGACCGGCGCGTCGGCTCCGGCGCCGGGCCGCGACCGAGTGGTCTGCCGGGGGTGCGTGGGGCGCGGCGCGTCGCCACCATCACCGCCTTGGGGTACCGAGTGGGTCACAGAGGCCACGGTGGCATCGTAGGTCGTCGACACCCATCGAGAAGGTGCCCACTGGTCCGCCGTTCTGGCCTGGGCCGGGCCCAGCGTCGGTCAGGGCCCAGCGTCGGTCAGGGCCCAGCGTCGGTCAGGGCCCAGCGTCGGTCAGGGCCCAGCGTCGGTCAGGGCCCAGCGTCGGTCAGGGCCTTGCCGCCCCGACCAGCCCGGAGATCCAGAGGGGATCGTAGGAGACGACGGTACCGGGGTAGGCGGCCTGGACGATGGTGTCTGCCCCGTACGGCGTCGGCTGGCTGTTCACAGTCGGACCGACGTACATGACGACGTGGTCGATCCCGGTCCCGTCGAGGTCGTAGAAGAGGAGGTCACCCGGCTCGAGCTGGTCGAGAGGGACGCTGGCCGACTCGGCGTACTGGTCGGCGGCCGAGTGCAGAAGGGACACCCCGGCTGCTTCCCAGGCCACCATCACCAGTCCGGAGCAGTCCACCCCTGAGCGGCTCGCTCCACCCCACACGTAGGGGACCCCGAGGAAGGAGAGGGCAGCGTTGACGGCGGCAAGACCGGCGGCGGTGGGACTGCCCCCGTACCCGACCGGTAGGCCGGTGGCTGCGCCCGCCGAGCTGGCTGCCGATCCGGCTGCCTGCTTCGCCGTCTGCACTGCGGTGTCGACCGCGGTGGCCACGCCCGTGGGTCCGCCCGTGGGTCCGCCCGTGGGTCCGCCCGTGGGTCCGCCCGTGGGTCCGCCCGTGGGTCCGCCCGTGGGTCC
>JAJYWG010000326.1 GCA_021791615.1 Actinomycetes bacterium | reverse complement strand
GCGGTGAGGGAGCTCGAGGAGGTCTCGCGCCGGGTGGACAACCCGGCGCTGCTGGGCGACCTGCCGGACCTGGGCATTGATCCGGTCTCCGTCGTCGCCGACGTGGACGCGGGGCGCGCCGCGAGGTGATCGTCGTCGACGCGTCGGCGGCGGTCTCCGCGCTGCTCAACGCTGGCCCTGCTCGTCGGGCATTGGCCGAGGAGCAGGTACACGTCCCTCACCTGATCGACCCCGAGGTCGCCAACGCCCTTCGCCGTGGGGTCGCTGCCTCGCGGGTCGAGCCTGGCGATGCATGGACCGCGCTCGGCCGGTGGCGCCGGCTCGGCATGTCGCGCTATCCCGTCCTCCATCTGCTGGAGCGCGTTTGGGAGCTGCGGGAGAACCTCTCGGCTTATGACGCTTCGTATGTCGCGTTGGCCGAATCACTCGGCTGTGCACTGCTTACTGCGGACGTACGGCTCGGTAGAGCTCCAGGACTCCGGTGTCCGGTGACCGTCGTCCCCCGGTAGCGGCGGCGCGCCTGGACCGACGCGCACCTCGGGCTTCGATGTTCTGGTGGGTAGCGGTCGCTCTCACCATCACCTTCATGGGGCCGAACCTGCCCACCGTCCTCTACGTTCGCTACCAGCACCAGTGGGCCTTCTCGGCGTCGACGCTGACGGTCGTGTTCGCGGTGTACGCCGTCGCTCTGCTCGCAACGCTGTTGTTCTTCGGCGGCGCCTCCGACCAGGCCGGCCGGCGACCGATCATGGCCGGCGCCATCGCGTTGGGCGTGCTGCGCAGCGTCGTCTTCATCGTTGCCAACGGCGTCGCGCTGCTTTTCCTCGCTCGGGCGCTCTCGGGCCTCTCCGCCGGCGTCGTGACCGGTGCCGCGGCCGCCGCCCTGTCCGAGCTTGCGCGCCCCGGCGCCAGCCGACGAGCCTCGTTGGTCACCACTGCCGTCACCATGGGTGGCCTGGCCTTGGCGCCGCTGATGTCGGGCCTTCTCGTCCAGTACGCCCCACAACCCACCAGGCTCGTCTTCTACGTCTACATTGCTTTGCTCCTCGTCGCCGCGTGTGGCGTCTACGTCGCGCCCGAGACGGTGACCCCCAGCTCTCGACCCCAGGTTCACTTCGAGGGGCTCGGCGTTCCAGCCGGAGCTCGGGTCCGGTTCCTGTCGGCGGGGATCGCCGCCTTCTGCTCGTTCACCCCATTTGGGGCTGTTCGCGGCCCTGGCACCCTCGTTCCTCGGGGCGACGCTGCACCAGACGAGCGCGTCGGTGGCCGGTGTCGTCGTCTTTCTGATCTTCGCGACCGCTGCCGCAGTCGAGGTGCTGCTCCACGGGATGCCCAACCGCCTCGCCGTGCTCGTCGGGTTCGCACTATTGGTCTGTGGCCTCTGGGTGATCGTCGTTGGTCTGTGGTCCAAGTCGTTGCCGGTGTTCATCGTGGGCACGGTGGTCGGCGGGTTTGGGGGGGGTTCGTGTACGTGGCGAGCCTCGCACTGGTGAACCTGCTTGCTCCGCCGGAGCATCGCAGCCAGGTGATCTCGACCTACTTCGTCGCAGCGAACCTTGGGTTGATCATCCCGGTGATCGGGGTCGGCACCGTTTCTCAGTACTTCGGAGACCTCAGCTCGACTATCGTCTGCGCCGCCGCGATCACGCTCCTCGTCGTTGTCGCTGTTGGCAACATCACTCGTTCGCGACCCAGCACGAGCACGACTCGTGTGGCAGAAGGCGCGTCGTAGGGTGAGCAGCGGGTACCGCGACCATCTCGTTGCGCTGATCGCTCAGGCCCCCATCTGGGCGCTTAGGACGAGTGCTGCCAAGCCCACGTACCGCCCGTCCAGCCAGTCGGCCGGGAGCGGGCAGTGGTGTCCTGGATGAGCACCGCGACGAGCGGGCCCAAAGCTCGCCTGCACGACGTCTCTGGTGCCGCTTTCATCCCCCGCGTCGTGGTGGTCGGCGGCGGGTTCCCCGGGCTCTACGCGCTGGGGTACCTGCGGCGCCTGCTCGCTCCCAGCCAGGCCGAGCTCGTGCTGGTTGCCCCGGCCGACTATCTCCTCTACAGCCCCTTGCTCCCAGACGTGGCGACGGGCACGCTCAACCCGCGTGACATCGCCGTGTCGTTACGCCAGACCCTGCGCGGCGTACGTCCGGTGTTCGGTCACGCCACCGAAGTCGACCTCGGGGCGCGCACGGTGAACGTACGGGGTCAAAACGGCGACACCGCGACCGAGCGGTGGGACCGAATGATCTTGGCCCCCGGCTCGGTGACGCGCCAGTTCCACATCCCCGGGCTCGCCGAGCACGGGCACGGGCTGAAGACGATCGAAGAGGCCCTGTTCCTTCGCGACCATGTGCTCGCACAGTTGGACCTCGCCGACAGCCTTCCGGCCACCGACGCAGGGCGGGCCGAGCGCCAAGAGCGCCTGACCGTCGTCTCGGTCGGGGCCGGGTACATCGGAACCGAGTTCATCGCCCAAATGCAGCACTGGACCCAAACGATCGCCGAGCGCTGGGACAGCTTCAAGGTGGCCGAAACCAAGTGGCTGCTGGTCGACCTCGCTGACCAGATCCTCCCAGAGCTCGGCGCGCGGGTGGCGCACGATGCGGCA
Organism: Actinomycetes bacterium; assembly: GCA_021791615.1. Next base: position 8,285 of record JAJYWG010000326.1, on the reverse strand, counting down.
CGGTTGCTCACCGAGAGGGGGATCGAGATCCGGCTCGGCACCACCGTCGCCATGGCTTCGGCCACCTCGGTCACCCTCACCGACGGCAGCGTCATCCCGACCCGCACCCTCGTCTGGAGCGCCGGCGTGAGCCCGAGCCCGCTCATCGCTACCCTCGGACTCCCCACCGAGCACGGTCGCCTGGTCGTTGACGCCGAGCTCGCCGTTCCTGGGGCGACGCATGTCTGGGCAGCCGGAGACGCCGCGGCGGTCCCCGACCTCGTACAGAGACGGCGGGGCAATGCTGCGCGGTCGTCGGAGCCGTAACTCCACCGACCGCCCAGCATGCCCAGCGGCAGGGGCGGGCGGTGGCCCGCAACGTCGCCGCGAGCCTCGGTGTCGGCGCGGCTCGCCGGTACCGCCACCATGATCTCGGCCTCGTCGCCGACCTCGGCGGAAACGCTGCGGTCGCCCGGGTGCTCGGCGTCACGCTGAAGGGACGTCCGGCGAAGGTGGTCGCTCGCGCCTACTATCTCTACGCACTGCCGAGCGTCACCTGCCAGGTCCGGGTGGCGACCGACTGGGCCTTCGCCTCGCTGCTCCCCACCCAGGTCGTCAAGCTCGCACCTTCGGCTGGCGGGCTGAGCGGGCCCGATACAGCCGACGTCTCGCTGGGCGTTGATACCCCGTAGGTCGACCCGGAACAGCGCCGGGCGAGATCTTGCGATGATCACGCCGCACCGCGCAGCAGATCACCCGTTGTTCGGGTTGCAGACGACCCTGCCGCCTCGCATGACGAAGCCCACACGCGTCGTCGCGGAGATGTCGTCAAGCGGATTTCCGACCAGGCGACGACGTCAGCGCACGCTCAGGGTTCAGCATGCCGATGCCATCGATCCGGAGTAGCTCAGCGGCTACCGAGGTCGCGGCCTTGAGCGCCCGCACTGGGGTGACACCCACCGCGACCATCGCCTGGCATTCGGGCCGCAGCCGTGGGCGTTCCGTCGCCGCGGTAGGCGACGAGATAGCGCATCCGTTGGGCATATCCCTCCGAGATGAGCGCGTCGAACGAGCGTGGGGTCAGGCCGGGGCGCAACTGGCGAAGGAGGGGATAGAGGTCCGCCTCTATGCGAAGGTCACCCGGGTCGAGGCCATGGATCTCCTGGCCACTGGTCACGGTCCGACCTGTCGGCCGCGTTCGGGCCGGCGGTCGAACAGCCGCCGGGGCGGCACCGAGGTGGATGTCATCGAGTGGCCCCTTCTCTTCGACGACATGGCGAGCGCTACTTGACGGTGCCGAACGGGTCAGCGACGGCACGCTGGTTGGCGTTGTTCCAGAAGTTCTGGATGACGAAGCCGTACTCGGGGAGCTGGTCGGTGAAGGGCTCGAACATGGCATTGCCCGAGGGGAGCTTCCAGTCGGCCTGCAGTTCACAGCCGAGCGCGAACACCGTTACCAGTTCGGCTCCGGCCCGTGCCATGCGGGACATGGCGGCTTGGGCCTCGTAGTCGTCCCACGCCCCGCAGGCGTCGACGACGGGGAAGACCTTGTAGCCGTCGTTGAGCATCGACAAGGTGGGCATGGCACAGCACGTCCCGATGGTCACCCCTGCGATGATGACGTGGGTACGTCCGGTCGAGCTGAGCAGTTGCTCGAAGGCACGGCGGAAGCTCGGGTCCTCGTAGCAGTTGATGATCCCGGTGCGGCGGTAGATGGGATCCTCGGCGAAGATCTCCTTCAGCTCGGGGAGGGTGTCCCCGTTCTGCCACTGGGCATTCGACGAGCTCACGAGCACCGGGATACCGAGGGCTTTGGCCATCTTGGCAAGGGCGACGACGTTCGCCTTGTAGCTGGCCAGGTTGGCGAAGTCACGCACCCCGACCATGAGGCCGATCTGGTGGTCGATGAAGAGCATGACCGAGTTGTCAGGCGTCGGCTTGTCGTAGGGGACCCGGCCCGCCGCAGCAGCGTCGGCGGAGGTCACCTTGGTGGGTAGGACGCTGTCGGTGGTGGGGCTGACGATGTCTGCGGGCCGCTCGGGCATGGGCGCTCTCCTCCTCGGTTCCACCTGGGATAGTTCCAGGCGGAAACACCCTACACGATGGACATGTTCCAAGCGTAATACTTCCACTTAGTATACTTCCTGGTGTGGAAATGGGAGGTCGGGACTCGCATCGAGATCTGCTCAGCGCTGCCGGCCTTTTCTTCGAGGCGGCGAACTACCTCCAGCGGGGCCTGGCCGCTGACATCGAAGCGGAAACCGGGCTGTCCCAGCCGTGGTTCGAGACGCTGGTGCGCCTGGCTCGCAGCGATCCCTCTGGCGTGCGGATGAACTGCATGGCGGCGCAGGTCTCGTTCGCGCCGAGCAGCTTCAGTCGGTTGGTCGACCGGATGGAGGAGGCCGGCCTCGTCGAGCGGGTGGCCGACCCGACCCACCGGAGGGCAACGCTGCTCCGCCTGACCAGTCTCGGACGCCGGCGAGCAGACGAGGCAATGAAGGCGCACGAGCCGAGTGCCCGGGCCAGGTTTGCCGCCTATCTCACGGTGAGCGAACTGGACGCGTTGGAGGTGATCACCCGCAAGATCCGCGACGCCAACCAACCAGTTGTCGACGCCAAGAGGAACGGCTCGCGGACTTGACGTCGAAACAGGCATGCTCGTTCCCCTCTCCAGGAGGTCAGCTCTGCTTCAAAGACGGGGCTGTGGTTGGCGTCTCAGCACTCCGGCGATCATCACGAAGTCGACGTTGGTGGTGGCGGCGATGTCAGTGATGGGGTCGTCGGGCATGGCGACGATATCGGCGAGCGCGCCGGGCGCGAGGACGCCGATGTCGCTACGGCCGAGGAGCTCGGCGGCGGTCCCGGTGGCGGCGCGCAGGGCCCGGGCGGGGTCGAGCCCGGCTTTGACCATGGCCTGGAACTCGAGGTTGCCGTGGCTGAAGGGGAACATCCCGCAGTCGGTGCCGTAGGCGATCTTGACACCGCTTGCGGCGATGCGCCGCTGGGATTGGAGGATCTGCTCGGCGTCGCGTTCGATCTTGGCTGCGGTGTATGGGGTGAGTCGGCCCTCGTGGAGTGCCTGGAGGTCTTCGGCGGTCATCTGCATGGTGGGCACGATGAACGAGCCGGCGTCTTCTGCCATGGCGATGGCTTCGTCGTCGATGAGGTAGGCATGCTCCAGGCTGCGGGCCCCGCAGGTGATGGCTTGCTTGCAGCCTTGCGCAGCGCCGGTGTGCACGGCGACGGGCAGGCCGACCTGGGCGGCGGTATCGCAGAGGACCTGCATCTCGTGGTCGAACCAGGTGACCCGGGCGGGGTCGTCGCCGGGGCTGAAGTAGCCGCCGGTGTTGGTGGTCTTGATCCAGTCGCTGCCGTACTTGTGCTCGCGTCGCACCCGGCGCCGGATGGCGTCGGGGCCGTCGGCGGGGTCGCTGACCGGGAGGTGCCATCTTGGCGGGTAAAGGCTGTCGACGTCGGCGTGGCTGCCGGTCGAGCCGATCAGATGGGCGGCCACGACCAGCCGGGGGCCTGTTACGGTGCCAGCCGCGATGGCGTTGCGCAGGTCGACGGTCGGCCACTCGGGGTCCGCGCTGCCCAGGTCTCGCAGCGTCGTGAAGCCCCGGTCGAGGTAGTCGTTGGCGAGGCGCAGTCCGACGAGCGCCTTGGTGGCCGCCGAGTCGAGGAGTTGGGTGGAGAGCCGGGAGGCGTCCATGGTGAGATGGACGTGGCAGTCGATGAAGCCGGGCGTGACAGTACGGTCGACAAGGTCGATCACCCGGGCCCCAGGGGGGTGGGGAACGCTCGGCGCTAGCTCGGCGATCTTTGCGTCCCGGACGAGGATCTCGATGGGGCCGCCCAAGGCGTCGGCACGTCCGTCGAAGTGGTCACCGCAGACGATGACGGTGCCTGGATCGCCGATCGTGACGGTCACGAGTCCTCCTCCGATGTCGAGCGCGGCTTCGCGGTGACACTGGGGTGCGAGACGGGGACGTTCAAGTTGTAGCGCACCCCGATCATGCGGATGGAGAAGCACACCGCGGCGGCGGCGACGGCGATGGCGCCACCGTAGAAGTGGAACTCGAGCGCCAAGGCGGTGAGCGTGGCGCCGCAGGCGGCGGGAATGGCGTACAGGCCGCTCGAGAGGACCGTCGGAACTCTCCTGATCACCACGTCCCGTACGGTGCCTCCACCGACGCCGGTCACGGTCCCCAACACGACCGACTGGAACGGCCCGAGATGGGCGGCGAACGCGGTGGTGGTCCCCGTCACACAGAACAGCGCCAGGCCGGCGGCGTCGAAGACCGTGATCGACCGCTGCACGCGCAGCCACAGCCGGCGGGCGAGGAAGGCGGCGATGCCGGCGCCGCCGCCGACGACGAGGTACCGCCAGTCCCTGAACGCGGCCGGAGGGAGCGAGCCGATGAGCACGTCGCGGATGATCCCGCCGCCGAGCGCGGTGATCACCGCCAGGACCACGACGCCCACGATGTCGAGGTTCTCGGCCTCCATGGCGGTGAGCGCGCCGTTCAGTCCGAACACGAAGGTGCCCGAGAGGTCGAGGGCCAGCTGGAGGGTGGAGCCTGCGTTCAACCCCGCCCCAACCGGTCGTCGGCATCGAGCTCGCCGAGCCAGGCGAGAGCGGCCACGACCATGGCCTCGATCCCGGTGTCGAGCGTGGGTTCGATCACCGGGGCGAAGTGTGCCGAGTGGTTGACCGGGATGTCCTGGGCGACCCGGCCCTGTTGTTCGGCCTTGTGGTAGGCATCGGGGTCGATCCCGCCGATCCCCCAGTAGCAGTAGGGGACACCAAAGGCGTTCGGGATGTCGCTGAAGTCCTCGCTGGCGGTCTGCATCGGGAGCGGCCCGGCCCGCTCCCCGAAGAACGAGGAGAAGGCGGCGGCCACCTTGGCGGTCGTGTCGGCGTCGTTGTTGGTGAGGGGGAACCGGTCGAACAGCGCGTAGTCCGCCGGTGTCGGGCAGCCTGACGCCTGGCATTCGGCGTCGACGATCCTTTTGATTGCGTCGAGGACCGAGGTTCGGGTCTGTTCGCCGTAGGTGCGGACGTTCAGTTCGATCACTGCGTGGTCAGGGATGACGTTGCTCTTGGTACCCGCCTGGATGCTCCCGATAGTGACCACGACCGGCTCACCCGGGCGGGTCTCGCGAGCCACGACCGTCTGGAGGCGGACCACGATCATCGCCGCGAGCACGACCGGGTCGACGGCGGCCTGGGGCATGGAGCCATGCGCCCCTCGGCCGTGCAGCGTGATGCGCATGCTGTCCGCGGCCGACAGGGTCGCTCCGGCGTGGGTGCCGACGAGTCCCGATGGTGCGGGGAGGACATGCTGGGCGAGGGCGACGTCAGGCTTGGGGACTTGGGTTCGGAGACCGTCGTCGAGCATGGCGCGTGCGCCGTCGCCGGTCTCCTCGGCGGGCTGGAACAAGGCGATGAGGGTCCCGGACCAGGCCTCGCGATCCGCGGCGAGGAGGTGGGCGGCGCCGAGCAAGCAGGCGACGTGCATGTCGTGGCCGCAGGCGTGCATCACCGCCACCTCGTTGCCGTCCGCGTCGGTGGCGGTGGTGTGGCTGGCGTAGTCGAGGCCGGTCGCCTCGGCGACGGGAAGGGCGTCCATGTCGGCGCGCACCAGCACCGTCGGGCCGTCGCCGTTCCTGACCAGGCCGACCACCCCGGTGCCGCCGATACCGGCGTGGACCTCGATGCCCGAGGCCCCGAGGCGTTCGGCCACCTTGGACGCCGTGGCGTGCTCTTGGTGGGAGAGCTCGGGATGGGCGTGCAGGTCGCGGTAGAAGTTCGCCGCCCAGACCCGGACCGTGTCGAGACCTGAGAGCACCGAGGTAGCAGGTGGGGGGGTTGGCGAGGACGTGGCCATCCCCCGATTGTGCCCGCGGCGGCGCTCGCATGCGAGAAGATCCTCGAATCGGCCGGCCGCGGCCTCGGCGGCTTGCTGGGCGTGGGCGAGCGTCCGCGCCGACCAGCGCTGGCCCCGAGAGGGTGGCTCCGCCGATACGCTGGTCTGCAGCGACCCTTGCGGCTCACGGTCAAAGCGCTGATCGCCCTCATCCCGCCCCAACAGGTGGCCGCCGAGGTCGGCGACTACGAGTGCGATTCGGTGTCGTGCCGTGCCGGCGAGGTGGTGCCGTCGAGATCGCCGACGATCACGGTCGCCACTGCGGCGCCGAGTTCGCGGCGGGGCAGCTCGCTGTGGTGCTCGAACGCTGCCGGCCCGTCTCTGGTAGCTGAGGGCTGGGCGATCCACAGCTGCGCGCCGTGCAGGTTGCCGCGGTAGGAGCCGGTGCCCTCCTCGGAGTGGGCGACGCCATGCCCGGCCGTCATCAAGTTGAGCTGGCCTGGCCTGATGACCTGCTCGCTGCCGAGCGAGTCGCGGCGCAGCGCCTCGCCTTCGAGCAGCCAGGTGGCGGTCTGCAGGCCGATGTGGGGATGTGGGGCGACATCCATGCCGCGGTCCGCGCTGACCGGCGCCGGGCCCATGTGGTCGACGAAGCACCAGGGTCCCACGCTGCGCCGATCCCGGCGGGGCAGCGCCCGGCGCACCCCGATCGCACCGACTCGGCTGGCCCGGCTGTCGGTGATCTCGACCGCACGGGCCTCAGGAGCGGAGCGTCGCGGCTCGGCCGGAGTGTCGGTGGTCACCGGGCCGCTCATCGGAGATCAGCCGAGGAGGGCAGGACGAGACAGATCACCGCCCGGTAGCCGCTGGCGAAACGGGCGAGGTCGACCACGGCGGGGGCGCCCCCGGTGGCGAAGATCGTGTCGGTGTCGTTGGTGGTGTCTCGGCCCGGCCGGTCGCGGTAGGGATCGGTGGCGAGCACCTCGTCGCTGATCGGATCGGGGAAGTACAGCTGGCCGGTGAAGGTCTCCGAGGCGGTGCGCGCGATGGCGTGAATGTGCACGGTCCGCCCCGGGTACCAGCCGGGGTAGATGGTGTGGAACTCGACCGTTCCGGCGGCGTCGGTGAACTGGCGACCCCGCAGGAACGTCTCACCGGGCAGGTACTCGGCCCTTGGGGCGGTGGCGGCGGTGACCACCACGTGAGGGTCGGGCGGCGGGAAGCCCGAGTAGCGCCCGAGCGCGTCGCAGTGCCATATCTCTACCGCCACCCCGGGAAGTGCTCCGCCGTCGTCGCTGGCCAGGCGGATGCCGAGCAGGAGCTGTGCGCCCGGCCGGTCTTCGGTGATGTCGCGGCGGACGGGTTCGAGGTCACGGTAGTAGGGACCCTCCTCCTGCTCGGCCCAACTCCGGCACAGGTTGGTGCGTGCGAGTAGTTCGGAGATCTCGGCGCTGACCGGCTCTGGAAGGCTCACGGCTTGGTGGCGAACTCTTCGAACGCGGCGAAAGCCCGCGGGGCGTGCACGGTGCCCGGGCCGCCGTTCATCATGATGGCGACACCCAACGCCTCGGCTACCTCGTCGGCGGTCGCGCCGCGCCGGGCGGCGCCGCGGGCGTGGGACGCCATGCAGCCGTCGCACTGCTTGGATACGGCGATGGCCAGGGCGATGAGCTCTTTCGTTTTGGCGTCGAGCGCACCGTCGACGAAGACCGCTGCACTTATCGAGCCGTAGCCCTCGAACACGCCGGGGATCCGCTCGCGTAGTTCGCGAACTGGTTGGCGTAGGTCTTCGAGGACTTGCTTGGCGGGGTTCATGGGCGGTCTCCTTTGTTCAGGCGTTGGCCAGGATGCGTCGAGGACGGTGGGGTGTCGCCGCGTGGAAGACAGCCATTCCTCACCAGGAGCCTCCCCGGCGACGCTGACCCTGCTGGTGGGCCGAGATCGACTGTGATTCGTTGCCGGGCGAACGGGCACCAAGGCGCTATCGTCATCGGTCACAGAGATTCGGTAGTCGGCCTCAGCAACCGTGTCGGGCTGTTCGAGGGCGAAGCGGCGCTCGGCTCGAACGTGGCGCACCGAGCGCAGAGAGCGCCACTCATCACCTGACCGGGACGTCATCTGCTGGGACGCTCCTCTCTACGACGGCCACCATCATGGTGGTCGTCGGCGGTCTCGGCGTCGAGCACGGCGAGGACCTTCTCGGCGGCTGAGGTGATGGCATCGAGCTGGCCTGAGCTCAGCGGATCGATGAACAAGCGACGCACCATGGCCACATGGTGCGGTGCGGCAGCCTCGATCGCCCTCTGGCCGGTCTCGGTGATCACGACAAAGGCCCCGCGGCGGTCCTCCCCGCAACGTTCCTTTTTCACAAGTCCCCGTCCGCTCATCCGGGCGACCTGATGGGAAAGACGGCTCTTCTCCCAGCCGAGAGCTTTG